>JBARWE010000299.1:0-13930 GCA_049646625.1 Xanthobacteraceae bacterium | reverse complement strand
GTGCGCAGCAGGGCCTCGTCGCGGCCAGCCGCCGCCGCCAGCGACAGCCCGACCGGGGCGGTGCCGGGCGCCTGGATCGGCAGCGTGATGGCGCAACCGTCCACGAAGTTGATCAGGCCCGCGCTCTTGAGCAGCTTCATCTGGGTGGCATGGAAAAACTCGTCGTCGCCCTCGAACGCCGCCAGCGGCGGTGCGACGATCGGCGCGGTCGGCAACAGCAGCGCGTCGAAATCCCGCGCGAGACGTGTGAACGCCTCGACCACCTCGGCGCGTTCGCGCAGCGTGTCGAGATAGTCGGTCGCCGTCATCGCCTGCCCGCGCATCACCCGCGCCAGAATGCGCGGATCGAACTCGGCGGCCCGGTGCGGCAGCAGGTGCTGGTGCCGGGCGTAGGATTCCGCCGCCTGCATGCCGCCCTTGGCATTGGCATGAACCACCTTGGCGACCTCGGGAAAGGTGACATCGACCAGCATTGCGCCGGCCTCATGCAGGTTTGCCAGTGCGCGCTCGTAAGTGGCGGTGACGGTATCGTCCATGTCGTCGGTGACGTAGTTGCGCAGCACCCCGAAGCGCAGCCGCGACAAAGGTGGCGCGTCCGCGCCGCTCCAGGCACAGTCCTCATCGCGCAGCACAGCATCGAGCATCGCGCAGCAAGTCACCGTGTGGCCGATCGGGCCGGCGCTGTCGAGCAGTCGCGCCAGCGAGCCAGCGCCTTGCAGCGGCACCCGCCGCGCGGTCGGCTTGAAACCGGTGACACCGCACAGCGCCGCCGGCACACGGATCGAGCCGCCGGTATCGGATGCCAGCGCCACCGACGCCATGCCATCGGTGACGCTCACGACCGCGCCCGACGACGAGCCGCCGGGCGTGCGCCCGGTCGCGCGATCATACGGATTGCGCGGCGTGCCGTAGTGCGGGTTCAGTCCGGCAGTCGAAAAGGCAAACTCAGGCAGATTGGTGCGGCCGACCATCACCATGCCGGCGGCGCGGATGCGGCGGATCACAGCGGCGTCGCGCGTAGCCTTCGGACCACCGGCATACACCTTGGAACCGAAATGCATCGACGCGCCGGCGACCTCGAAGGCTTCCTTGAGCGAAATCGGAATACCGGCCAGCGGCGAGATGGTCATGCCTTCCTTGCGCATGGCATCGATCGCCCGCGCCATCGCCCGCGCACCCTCGGGATAGACGGTGAGGAACGCGCGCGCCCCCTCACCTTGCGGATCGGCGATCCGCTCCAGCGCCTCCTCAACCAGTTGCGCGCTGGTGACGACGCCCTCGCGCAGATCGCGGACAATCGCCGCAAGCGGTCGGCGGACGAGACCGGGTTCAGGCGCTGTCATGTGTTTGCCCCTTCTCACCCCATGCTGCCGATATAGGCTTCCTGCACCGTCGGGTCGGCGGCCAGTTCGGCGGCCGCGCCGTGACGCACGATGCGGCCGCGATCCATCACGAACGCGGTCTCTGCCAGTTCGAGCGCGGTGGCGACATCCTGCTCGACCAGAAAGATCGCCAGCCCCTCGCCGCTCAACGCCTTGAGGTCGGCGACAAGCTGATCGACCATCACCGGCGACAGACCGAGCGACAGTTCGTCGATCATCAGCAGTTTCGGCTTGCTCATCAGCCCGCGGCCGATGGCGCACATCTGCTGCTCGCCGCCGGACATCGTGCCGGCGGCCTGCGTGCGGCGCTCGCGCAACTTCGGAAACACCTCGTAGACCCATTCGAGGTCGCGGTGCAGATCGGCGTTGCTGCAATCGCGTGCATAGCCGCCCATCAACAGGTTCTCCTCCACCGTCATCGGGCCGAACAGCCGGCGGCCTTCGGGGACGTGGGCAATGCCGGCACGCAGCACCGCGCCGGAATCCTGATTGAAGATCGAGCGGCCTTGCCACGTCATCGCGCCGCTGCGGGCGGTCACGACGCCGCTGATGACGCGCATCAGGGTGGTCTTGCCGGCGCCGTTCGATCCGATCAGCGCGGTGATGCCGGACGCCGGCACGGCGAGATCGATGTCCCACAGCACCGTGACATCGCCGTAGCCGGCGGTGAGGCTGGAGATCGCGAGGCTGTTGCTGGTCATTGGCCCTGCCTCTTGTCGAGATATTTTTTGCCGAGATAGGCCTCGATCACCGCCGGGTCGCGGGCGATGTCCTGTGGCGAGCCGTCAGCGATCAACCGGCCCTGCTGCAACACGATGACGCGCGAGCAGATCGACATCACCACCTTCATCAGGTGCTCGATCAGCACGATGGTGATGCCCTCGTCAGCGAGTTCGCGGATCAGGCGCGAGGCCTGGTCGATCTCGGCGCTGTTGAGGCCGGCATTGACCTCGTCGAGGAACACGATCTTGGGTCGGATCGCGATCGCCTTGGCCAGTTCCAGCCGCTTGCGCATCGCCAGCGTCAGCGCCGCTGCCGACTTGTGCGCCGAGGGCGTCAGGCCGACGCGCTCGATGATCGGCAGCGCGGCGGCGCGGGCGGACGCCGGCGAGTGGCCGCCCTGCGAGAACAGGAGTGCCGCCGCAACGTTATCGACGACATCCATCTGATTGAACGGCTGCACGATCTGGAAGGTGCGCGCCATGCCGAGATGCGCCGCGTGATACGGCTTGATCCGCTTGAGGCTCTGGCCGTTGAAACGGACCTCGCCGGAGGACAGCGGGATCACCCCGGTGATCAGGTTGACCAGCGTGGTCTTACCGGCGCCGTTGGGGCCGATCAGACCGACGATGCGTCCGGGTTCGAACGTGGTGGTGACGTTGTCCACCGCGGCCAGGCCGCCGAAGCTGCGGCTGACGCCGTGCAATTCCAGCATGCTCATGGCGTCACCGCCTTGCCGCGCAGCCGCAGGTGCAGCGATCCCAGTCCGTGCGGCAGGAACAGCACCAGCCCGACGACCGTCAGTCCGATGATGCCGCTGGAGAAGTCGAGATAGTTGCGCCAGATCACCTCTTCGGCGGCGATGTAGACGATGGCGCCGACGATCGCACCGACCGTCGAACCGACGCCGCCGATCAACGCCATCACCACAGGCTTGATGGTCAGCAGGATATCGAACACGTCGCCCGGCTCGATGTAGTGAACCCAGCTGGCATAGACGCCGCCGGCCATCGCCACGAACACGCCGGACAGCGCGAAGGCCAGCGTCTTGTACAGCGTCGAATTGACACCGATCATTTCCGCCGCGCCCTCGGCCTGCCGGATGCAGGCAAGAGCGAAGCCGATCTTGGAGCGTTCGACCATCAGGCAGACCAGCGCGGTCAACGCCAGCAGTCCCCACATCGCGAAGAAGAACAGGCTCGCCTCCGCGAAAATACCGAGGTCGGCATTGCGCGGAATGTTCAGCCCCATGCCGCCGCCGGTTAGATCAGTGGCGGAGTTGGCGATTTCGCGCAGGAGTTCGACGCAGGCAAGCGTCGCGATCGCGAAGTAATGGCCCTTCAGACGCAACAGGATGAAGCCGATGATCGCCGCGACCACGAAGGCGACGACGCCGGCCACCGCGATCGAGATCGGCAGCGCCACGTCGAGCGTGGCGAGGATTCCTGAAGTATAGGCGCCAAGCCCGAAGAAGGCGGCGGTGCCGAACGACGGGTAGCCGGTCAGGCCGCCGATCAGGTTCCACGAGGCGGCCATCACCGCGTACATGCAGGCGAGCGTCGCCATGCGCATCAGATAAGTGTCGCCGGTGAGCGGCGCCGCCGCCAACCCGACAAGAACGACACCAAGGATGATGAACTTGCTCATTCGAAGCCCCAACGACCGAGGATGCCCTGCGGACGCACCACGAGAAACAGGATCAGCAGGCCGAACGACAGCATGACCGCGAATTCCGGGCCGAGCGCATAGGCGCCGAACGTTTCGACCAGGCCGAGCAGCAGCCCGCCGAGCACCGCGCCGGGCACGCTGCCAAGACCGCCGAGCACGCAGACCACGAACGCCTTGCCGAGGAAGGCATAGGAGGCGACCGGCGCGATCGGGAAGGTCAGCGCCAGCAATGTGCCAGCCGATGCTGCCATCGCGGTGCCGATGCCGAAGGCGATGGCGTAGATCGACGGAATGTTGACGCCAAGCAGCCGTGCCGCGCCCTGATCGACACGCACCGCGACGATGGCGCGGCCGACGCGCGACTTGCGCAGAACGATGTAGAGCGCCAGCGTCAACAGGAGCGCGAAGATCATCGCGATCAGCCGATCGACCGGCACCACCACCGAACCGAACGCTAGCGAGCCGAGTGCCGGATCGAGCTTCAGGGACCGATAATCGGCCTTGAAGAAATACAGCATCGCGTTCTGGATGATCAGATCGAGGCCGAACGTCAGCGTCAGGCTAAGCAGCACGGGTGCCGCGATCACGCGATTGATCAGGAAGCGCTGGATCAGGTAGCCGATGCCGAAGAACAGCACCGCGGCCACCGCCAGCGACCACCATGGCGCCAGCCCGATCGACAGGTACAGGCCAAGCGCGAGATAGGCCCCGAGCACGATGAACGAACCGTGCATCAGGTTGATGACGTTCAAGACGCCCCAGACGAGCGAGAAGCCGGCTGCGATACACGCATACAGCGACCCGAGGACGAGACCGTTCACCAGGATCTGGACGAAGATCATCAAAGTCTCCCAACGATCTCCGGAAGGCTCCCGCCCCCGGAGATCGCGCTTGGATAAGGCTTCTTACTTCACGCCGAGGCGCAGATCGCCCTGCTTGGTCGCTTCCGGATAGAGCACCACGGTCTTGCCGTCGCGAAGCTGGAAGATCGGCGGATCGTAGGAGTTGGCCTGGCCGATCTCGTTGAACTTGATCGGGCCGAAGAAGGTCTTGGCGTCGAGGCTTGCCAGCGCATCGCGTACTTTCTCGCGGTCCGTCGTGCCGGCCTTTTCGATGGCGAGTTGCAGCGCCACCGCGGCAACGGTGTAGGAGGCATGGCCGTAATCGGGAACAATGCCGAACTTGTCCTTGAACGCCTTGATGTAGCCTTCGGTCGAGCCGAACACGTCTTCCGACGTGTAGCGCACGGCGGCATCCCACCACGACGCGCCGGTGATGTTCTCGGAGCCGGCAACGCCCGCTGCCTCGACGAACTCCGGATAGGACGGCCCGGTCAGCATGGTGATCAGCGGCGCCTCCAGGCGCTGATCGATCATCTGCTTGCGGATCATCAGGTTGTCGTTGGTGTAGCCGAACACGAAAATCCAGTCGGGGGCGGCCGCCTTGAGCTGCGACAGCGCCGAGGAATGATCGAGTGCGGTGATCGCGTATTTTTCGTTGAAGACGATATCAAGGCCGTTCTTCTTAGCGGTCTGCTCGACAGCCTGCGACAGCGCCAGCGGGAACAGGTCGTTGCGGGTGTAGATCGCAACCTTCTTCAGGCTCGGCAGGTCACGCTTGGCGATCGGGAACAGCGGCGCCAGCAGCGTGTCGTTCGGCGTGTAGGTGCCGAACAGGTAGCGCGGCTTCTGGTCGAACACCTGGGTCGACGAGGCGGTCGCGGCGACCGTCGGCACCTTGTACTTCTCGGACACGTTACTGGCGGCCTTGGCGGCTCCTGAGCCGTGCGGCGAGAACAGGAAGTCGACCTTCTCCTGCGTGATCAGGCCCTCAGCCGCCTGCACCGCCTTCGGCGTGTTCGACTGGTAATCGACAAAGGCGATCTCGACTTTCATTTTGCGGTCGCCGACCTTGATGCCGCCGGCCTTGTTGACCATCTCCATCCAGATCTCAAAGCCCTGCTTCGCCTTCAGGGCTTCCGGCGACAGCGCGCCGGTCAACGGCAGTGGCGCGCCGAACTTGATGACGTCCTTGGCCTGCGCCGGCGCCGCACCGAACATCGTGCCGGCCACCAGCGCCGCAGCCGCCGCCGACCATCCCACCGCGCGGAAGTCTCGAAATGCAAACATCATGGCGTCTCCTTAGGGTTAGCTGTTGTCGTCCCGGTTTGCTCAGACGTGTCCGAACTTCTTCAGGGCATCGGCAAGCGACAGCCCTTGCGACAGTTCCTGCCGGATGCTGACTTCGGTTCGGGTCAGCTTTTCCGCTTCCACCAGCACCTTCTCGACCACCGCCGCCGGAATGACGATCACGCCGTCCTCGTCGCCGAGAATGAAATCGCCGGGCGCAACCTCGACGAAACGGCTGGTGGCGCCGCGCAGCTTGACCGGCACCTGGTGCGCGTTGACCTTCCAGCGGCCGATCGACTGCACCGGCGTGCGATAGCGGGCGTAGACCGGATAGCCGCGCTCTTTGATCCAGCGCACATCGCGGATGCCGCCATCGACCAGCGCGCCGACCGAGCCGCGCTCCTGCATGCCGATGGCAATCAGCTCGCCGAAATAGCAGATGCCCTCGCCGTCGCCGGACCACACCGAGATTTCGCCGTCGCCGATGCCCTGGCACGCCTGCATCTTCTGGGCGTCGCCGCCTAACGGATACGGCGTCATCTGGCCGCGGATGGTGTAGGCGAAGCCGGCGAGCTTGCCGCCATCGGCCGGGTAAGGCGCGAAATCCGAATGCAGCCCCTGATCGAAGTAGCCGAGTGTATCGAGCACGTCGGCGACGTTGGAGGTATCGACCTCGCGGTAGCGGGCGCGGATGGAGTTCTTGGTGTCCTGATTCATGTCATCCTCAAACGTTGGCGATGTAGCCGCCATCGACGCGGACGACGGAGCCGGTGATGTAGGAAGCGCGGCGGCTGGCGAGGAACGCCACCGCATCGGCATATTCCTCGGGGTCGCCGTAGCGACCCATCGGAATCGCGGCGAGGCTTTCGGCGCGCACCTCATCGATGGTGCGGTTCTCGCGCTTGGCCTTGGCGGCATCGAGCGCCTTGATGCGCGCGGTGGCGATGCGGCCGGGCACGATGATGTTCGAGGTGATATTGTCGCGCGCCACTTCGCGCGCCAGCGTCTTGGACCAGCCGACCAGCGTCGAGCGCAGCGCGTTCGACAGCCCGAGATTGGGGATGGGCGCGATCACGCCCGACGAGGCGCTGGTAATGATGCGGCCGAAGCGGCGCTGCCGCATGCCGGGCAGCACGGCGTCGGTAATGGCGATCACCGACAGCACCATGGAGTCGAACTGCTTGCGCCAGTCGGCCGGCGCAACGCCCGACACCGGCGACGGCGGCGGCCCGCCGGTGTTGTTGACGAGAATGTCGATGCCGCCGCTCGCCGTCAGAATGTCGTCAAGCCGGCTATCGGGGCCGCTGGTATGGGCGATGTCCCAGACAAAGCCTTGCGCGCTGCCGCCGGCAGCGGTGATCGCCGCCGCGGTCGCCTCAAGCGCCGCCGCATCGACGTCGGCGATGATGAGTTTGGCGCCCTCACGCGCCAGCGCGGTGGCGATGGCGCCGCCAAGGCCGCCGCCAGCGCCAAGCACCAATGCCGTGCAGCCGTTGATACCAAGATCCATCGTGTTCTTCCTCGTTCAGGTGCCGACGCGCAGCGCCGCGCGCTGCTTGCGCAGGAAAGCAATCACCGACAGCGCGGTAATGCGGCCGGTCTTCGGGTTGTCGGAGGGGATGTTCTCGATGGCCATCGAGAAGCTGGCCGAATCCGCATCGACCGCGATGCGGTGCTGGTTGCGCGTCGCCGCAGGATCGGCCCACACCTCCAGCACGGTCCGGTCGGGACCGATGCCGGCCAGCGACAGCGCCACCGCGACATTGAGATTGGCCGGAAAACCTTTTGCCGCCTCGCGGGCGGTGCCTTCGAAGATCTTGGTCGGCTCGGTCAGATTTTCGACGTCGATGCCGTTCTCGATCACATACGGTGCGCCGGCAAAGCCGCGCAGCGGCTTGCGCGACACCATCCGCACCGAGTTGATCTTGCCCTCGGCCGCCGCCGTCATCGCATCGAGGCCGATCAGCGCGCCGGTCGGCACCACGATCTGGCCGCCATGCCGGCGCGCCAGCGCAATCAGATGCTCGTGGCTGAGCAACGCGCCGGCGCTCAGCACGATGGCGGTCTTGCCGCGGCTGACGAACGGCCCGACGATGGATTCGACAAGATGGCTCGGCGCACATTCGATGACGAGGTCGGCGACCTCGACCAGTTCGTCGATTGCACGGATCGCCGGCGGGTGGCGCAGCGTGGCCAGAAAATCGCGGTGCTTGTCGGGGTTGCTGACGGCCACCGCGCTCAACGCCAGGCCGTCGATCCCTTCGTCCAGCGCCTGCGCCACCGTGCGGCCGATCGGCCCGAGGCCGACGATCGCGACACGCATCAAGGCAGGATCGCCGTTTGCTGTCTCAGTCATGTCGTTGCTTCACTCAATTCCCGTCGTCACGGCCGGCAAGCTAGGCCGGGCGCGGCTGCCTCGACAAACGAGATAAATTCTCCTATGCTTGAGGAAATTTCATGCATGAGCAAAGCTCACGCTTTCGCCAACCGCGCAGGGAGCGATGAAAAGGCATCAGGGCAAGCGTCGTTTGCCGCCGCTCGGCAGCCTGCGCGGCTTCGAGGCGGCGGCGCGACATATGTCGTTCCGCGATGCCGCCGCCGAGCTGCAACTGACGGAAGGCGCGGTCAGCCGCCAGATCAAGACGCTGGAACTCAATCTCGGCGTGCCGCTATTCGTGCGCAAGACGCGCCAGGTGCATCTGACCAAGGCCGGCGAGCGGCTGTTTCACGCGGTGCGCCAGGCACTCGATATCGTCGAGCAGGCGGTAACCGGGATGACCGGCAAGGCGCGGCGTAAAACGCTGGTGCTGTCGGCGCTGCCAACGCTGACCTCGACCTGGATCATGCCGCGGCTGCACGAGTTCATCAAACACCACAGCCATATCGACCTGCGGATCGTGGCCTCGCTCGATCCGGTCGACCTGTCCGACGACCACATCGACATCGCAATCCGGGTCGGGCAACTGCCGGGGGCGCAGACCGCGACGCCGCCGCGGCCGCGCATCGAGCACATGATGGTGGAGAACTGGGACGGCGTGCGCGCCGACGAACTGTTTCCCGACGTGCTGGTTCCGGTGTGCGCGCCGAGCCTGATCGGCCGCCGCTCGATCACCGAAGCCAGGGACCTGTTGCGCTATCCCCTGATCCACACCTCGACCCGCCGCTTCGCCTGGAGCGACTGGCTGCGCAGCCACGGCGTGAGCCGCCTGCCCCGCCCGAGCCGGAATCTCGAATTCGGACATTTCTTCATGTCGATCGAGGCGGCGCTCAATGGACAAGGCATCGCCATCATCCCGCGGATTATCCTGTCGCTCTACAAGGAAGCGGCACGGCTGCGGCGCCCGATCGAGGCCACCTTGCCAAGCGCCGGCGGTTATTACCTGCTGGTGCCGGAGGACAGGCTGAAGGTCCCCGAGGTCGCGGCGCTGCATCATTGGCTCCTGTCGGAAGCGGCACGGCTGCACGAAGCCGCCTAAGGGCATCGCGACCATACCCCCGCAGGCGACAGCACGGGTTCCCGCCGCCGATCGAGGCGCGCCGGAACCATGGGGCCGGCGGCTGCGTTCCTGTTACGGCAGCCGCCACAGCAGGTCAGCGTTATGCGTCAAGTCACCCCATGAGCGTTTCTCGCAGAGCCAACTGGAAAGGGTTTTTGAGGATCGGCGACCTCGCCTGTCCGGTCGCGCTGCACAGTGCCAGTTCCACTTCCGACCGGATTGCCTTTCACACCATCAATCGCGCCACCGGGCACCGGGTGCGCCGCCAGTTCATCGACAGCGAGACCGGCAAGCCGGTCGAGAAGGACGATCAGGTCAAGGGCTACGAACTCGGCCAGGGCGATTATGTGGTGCTCAGCCCCGACGAGGTTGCCGCCGCGCTGCCGGCCAGCGACAAGACGCTTGCGGTTGCGGCCTTCATCCCCAGCGGCGAGATCGACGACGTCTATTTTGACAAACCCTATTACCTGACGCCGACCGACAAGGCGGCGGAAGAAGCCTTCGTCCTGATCCGCGAGGGCCTGCGCAAAAGCAAGGTCGCCGCCATCGCGCAAGCCGTGCTGTTCAGGCGGGCGCGCACCGTTCTCATCCGCGCTCAGGACAACGGGCTGATCGCAACCACGCTCAGTTTCGATTACGAGGTGCGCTCTGCGAAAGAGGCGTTCGACGACATTCCCGACCTCAGGATCAAGGGCGAGATGCTCGATCTCGCCGAACACATCATCAAGACCAAGACCGGCAGGTTCGACCCTGCCGCATTCGACGACCGATACGAGACCGCGCTGGCGGAGCTGGTCAAGACCAAGCTGGAAGGCGGCAAGATCGAGATCCGCAAGCCGCCGGCCGCTGAAAAGGTGGTCGACCTGATGGCCGCCTTGCGCGAGAGTGCCGGCCTGCGCGGCCGGCGTGCTCCGCAACAGAAGCCCGCCAAGGCGACGGCGCGGCGCAAAGCCGCCAAAGCCGCAAAAGCCGCCCCACGACGCAAGGCATCGTGACGATGGCGCTTGCGACCTATCGGAACAAGCGCAACTTCGCCGCGACCCCGGAGCCGAAAGGCCGCCGCAGCCGCAAGGCCGGCAACAGCTTCGTCATTCAGAAGCACGCCGCGCGTCGCCTGCATTACGATTTCCGCCTGGAACTGGACGGCGTCTTGAAAAGCTGGGCCGTCACCCGCGGCCCGAGCCTGTCGCCGCACGACAAGCGCCTTGCGGTGCATGTCGAGGATCATCCGCTGGAGTACGGAGATTTCGAAGGCACCATCCCCAAGGGCGAATACGGCGGCGGCACGGTGATCGTCTGGGATCGCGGCACATGGCGTCCGATCGGCGACGCGCACAAAGGTTACGCCAAAGGCCATCTCGAATTCGAACTCGACGGGGACAAGCTGCATGGCCGCTGGCATCTGGTGCGCATGCATGGCCGGCCGCGCGAGGCGCGCGAGAACTGGCTGTTGATCAAGGGCGAGGACGAATTCGCGACCGCGAAAGGCGGCGACGATATTCTTGATCAGCGCCCGGAATCGGTAAAGACAGGCCGCGCTATCGACGATGTCGCCGGCGAGGCGCCCGGCTGGTCATCAAGGACGGGCCGCATCACGCCAGCGAAGAAAAAGACCGCAAGCGCCGCGGCGAAGGTTGCGAAAGCCGAGGCGGCGACGCTCGCCCTGCCCGACCCGGCGCGCATCAAGGGCGCGCGCAAGGCCGCCATCCCTTCGTTCATCGAACCGGCGCTGGCGACGCTGTCCGCCACCGCACCCGCCGGCGAGCGATGGCTGCACGAAATCAAGTTCGACGGTTACCGCCTTCAGGCCCGCATCGAGGCCGGGCGCGTCAAGCTCCTGACCCGCGGCGGCCTCGACTGGACCAACAAGTTCGGCAAGGAGGTCGTCGTCGCGCTGCGCGACCTGCCGGTCGGAACGGCAATCATCGACGGCGAACTGGTCGTCGAAACGCAATCCGGCGCCTCCGACTTCTCCGCGCTTCAGGCCGACCTCAGCGAAGGCCGCCATGACCGTTTCGCGTTCTATGTCTTCGATCTGCTTTATCTCGACGGCTACGACCTGACCCGGCTACCGCTGATCGAACGCAAAAACCTCCTGAAGCAGGTGGTCGCGGATAGCCACGGGATCGTCCGCTACAGCAACCATTTCGATGAGAACGGCGCGCTGGTGCTGCGCCATGCCTGCCGGCTCAGCCTCGAAGGCATCGTCTCGAAGCTGCGCGAGGCGCCCTATCGCAGCGGCCGTGGCAAGACCTGGCTCAAGTCAAAATGCTCGGCGCGACAGGAGTTCGTGATCGCCGGCTATGTGCCGTCCACCGTCTCGCGCAAGGCGGTCGGCTCGCTGGTGCTCGGCGTCTATGACGGCGGCAAGCTCAATCATGTCGGCCGGGTCGGCACCGGCTTCACCGGTGCCGTTGCCGAAGATCTGTTGCGCAGGCTCGAACGGCTGCGCGTGGCGAAGAGTCCGTTTGCCGACCGCCTCACCGCCGAGGAAAGCCGGCAAGTCAAGTATGTCCGGCCCGAACTGGTCGCCGAGATCGAATTCCGTGCCTGGACCGCCGACGGCCATCTTCGCCACGCTTCGTTTCGCGGCCTGCGCGAAGACAAGGCGGCGACCGACATCGTTCGGGAAGGTCCGAAAAAAGCCTCCCGAGCGGCACCGGCGGCGCGCCGCACGGTTAAGCTGACCCACCCCGACCGGCTCTATTGGCCGGAGCAGGGCATCACCAAGGAAGGGCTGGCCGATTACTATGCCGAGGTATGGCGCTCGATCGCGCCTCATATCGTCGGCCGCCCGCTCGCGCTGTTGCGCTGCCCGAACGGCATCACCGGCGAAAAATTCTTTCAGAAGCACGCCTGGAAGGGACTGAACCCCAATATCGCACTGGTTGAGGATCCGAAGACCCCGTCGGGGGCGCCGCTGATCAGCATCAACGACCTCGACGGACTGATGGGGCTGGTGCAGTCCGCCGTGCTCGAAATCCACCCCTGGGGCACGACGGTGGCGGATTGGGAGCACCCGGACCTCATCGTCATGGACCTCGATCCGGGCGAAGGCGTGCCGTGGCCAGTGGTCATCGATGCGGCGCGCGAGGTGCGGCAGCGCCTGGCCGACGCCGGCCTCGCCGCCTTCGTCAAGACCTCCGGTGGCAAGGGGCTGCATGTCGTGTCGCCGCTGCAGCCGAAGGCCGACTGGGCCACGCTCAAGGCATTCACCAAATCGCTTGCCGAAGCGATGGCATCCGACGACCCGAGCCGCTATGTCGCGACCATCAGCAAGGCCAAGCGCCGTGGCAAGATTCTGATCGACTATCTGCGCAACCAGCGCGGCGCCACGGCGGTCGCCGCTTATTCGACCCGCGCCCGCCCCGGCGCCGCCGTCTCGGCGCCGCTGGACTGGACGGAGTTGGGGCCGGCGATCGGCCCGGCCTATTTCACCGTCGAGACCATGCCGACGCGGCTCGCGGCCCTGTCGCGCGATCCATGGGACGGTTTCGACGCGGCAGCCCGTCCGCTGGAGCCGGCCCGGCCGCGCCGGAAAAGGGCGGCATAAAAATCTTTCACCGTTCCATACGCCGGCGAAGCACTTCAGATTTTATTTCGACGCGGTCTCTTCACGCGAACCGGTGCGCAGGGTCGCTCGAAGACGATCCTGCCTACCGGCCTTTCCTCCGGCCTTCCGAAGCGATGCTTTTCTTGAGCGCATCCATGATGTTGATGACGTTGCTCGGCGGCGGCTCGCGGCCGGCTTTCGGTTTGGCCGGCCGCCGGCCCTTCTTCTTGGCCGCGATGAGATCCAGGAGCCTCGCCTGCACCGGATCGCCGGTCATCGCCGGGTCCCACGACCGGGTACGCTCCTCGATCAGCCGCGTCACCAGTTTCATCAGTTCGGGGGCGACCTTGCCGTCGCCGATCGCATCGAA
This sequence comes from Xanthobacteraceae bacterium, assembly GCA_049646625.1. Taxonomy (GTDB): domain Bacteria; phylum Pseudomonadota; class Alphaproteobacteria; order Rhizobiales; family Xanthobacteraceae; genus PRO6. The sequence goes on along the minus strand of JBARWE010000299.1, from coordinate 611 downwards.
ATAGTCGGCGGGATCGCGCACCTCGTCGCCATAGCGCAGGGTCCACAGCACGATGCCCTTGCCGCGCGGCTCCAGCATGACCGCCCGCTCGCGCCGGTAAAGCACCAGCCGCGACACGCCAACCATGCCGGTGGCGGCCATGGCGTCGCGGATGACGGCGAACGCCTCCTCGCCGACGCTATCGTCGGGCGTCAGGTAATGCGGCTTGTCGTACCAGACCGATCCGATGCTGTCGGCCGGCACGAACATCTCGATATCGATGGTGCGCGTGCTCTCCAGCGCCACCGCGTCAAGCTCCTCGTCCTCAAGCAGGACATAGTCGTCTTCGCCGCGCGGGTAGCCCTTGACCTCGTCGTCCTCGTCGAGCGGCTTGCCGGTCACGGCATCGACATAGCGGCTCAGCACGCGGTTGCCGGTCTTCTCGTTGAGGGTGCGGAAACGCACCTTCTCATTCTCGGAGGTTGCCGGCACCATCGCCACCGCGCAGGTGACGAGCGACAGTTTCAGATAGCCTTTCCAGAATGAGCGCGGCGCCATGCCAGAGTCTCCCTCGGAGTGAGGAACCAACGCGGCAGCGCCGAAAAATGTTTCATGAATGGTGCGGACGAAGG
>JBARWE010000298.1:0-3538 GCA_049646625.1 Xanthobacteraceae bacterium | reverse complement strand
GCGCCGCGCTCGCCGCCGCACGTCCCTCGCCAACGCCGGCGAGGCGATCCTGCAGCGGCTTCGGGGCCGCGTCATTGGGCGCCGCGATCACGCTGCCATCGCGCGTCACCAGACCGGCGGCAACCAGTTCATCCGGCGACAATTCGTGCAGCGGCTCCCATGGCGGCACGCTGAGCGCGAGCGACAATAGCGCGCCCGAGCCACCCATTTCGAACGTGTACTGAGCCAGCCGCCCGACGTCGCGCTGCACGATGGTCATGTCCTGCGCGCTGTAGCTGGCATCCTGCGCGTCACCAACGCGATCGCCGAGCCAGATCTGGTGCACGCGCACATGCGCCCCCGGCGGCACATGGCGCGAGGTGCCGGCCAACAGCAGAAACGCGCACATCGACTCGCAGGCGGCTTCCGGGCGAATGCCACCGGCCCCGGCGGCCGCGGTCCCGACGGTGGTGGCGATCCCGAGTTCGCGCCAGCGCCGGCCAAGCACCAGCGTATCGAGCACCGAGCCGCCGACGGAGTTGAGCACCACGGTCGTGCCGCGCAAATCATGGGCGCGGGCCAGCCGCTCGAACGCTGCCGGGGTGTCACCGGTCACGGAGCCGACCGCAAACACCAGGCCCGGCACCCCCGCACCCCGCGCACGCCACGAGAACTGCATCGGCTGCTTGCGGGCGTCCGGTGAGAGCACCGATACGGCTGCCGCCACGGGGTCGGCAACGCCAACGCCCGGTGAAGCGATCAGCACCGCGGCCACGCCGGCGCCCGTCAGAACACGGCACCCCGCGCGGAAAAGCCCCCGCAAGCCAGCAAAGCGCAAAATCCTTCCCCTCCGCGCACCCCACGGCCCGTTGCCGACGCCCTTAAGCGTTGCGTAAAAATAACCGCCGCGCCATGCAGCGTCCAGTCATCCTGCGTTGCATTGCGGCTGCGGCACAGCGATATTTCGAACGTGTGACCTTTCTCCCTCCGGTTCCGCGACGGAACCCGAGATCCCGAAACGATGCTGTTGCCGGTTTCCCGTGAATGACGCTGCCGACCTGTCCGAATTGCCATAACGCCGTGCGGCACCTGCCGCGCAATGGCGGCCGCGCGCTGATCTGGGTCTACCGCCACACCCTGTCGCCGCTGGTCGGCTACAACTGCCGCCACCTGCCGACCTGCTCGCAGTATGGCGACGAGGCGCTTAGCCGTCACGGCCTGTGGGCCGGCGGCTGGATGACGCTGGCGCGGCTGTTGCGCTGTCAGCCATGGGGCACATCCGGCATCGACAACGTGCCACACCGTCTGCGCGCCGATGCGCGCTGGTATCTGCCGTGGCGCTATGGCCGCTGGCGCGGCGTCAACGACGGCAGCGACTGAGGGCGGCGCCTCACCCGGCCTTGCGCGTCGTCACCACCAGCACCAGCGCTGCGCCCAGCACAGCTGCACCGGCAAGGCCGATGGCGCCGTAAAGCTCGCGCACATAGAGGAAGCTACCGAGCGCCGACCCCCATGCCTGCCCGATATACAGCACCGAGGTGTTGAGCGAGACCGAGGCGCCGGTCGCCGCCGGCTCGGCGGCCGACAGCCGCACCTGCTGCATCGAGTTCGACGCGGCAAAGCCGAGACCCCACAGCATCATCGCCACCGCCGTCGCCAGGTAGTGGCCGGCGCAGAGCGCCCAGCCGGCAAGGCCGACCGCAACCAGCGCGGTGCTGAGCAGCGAGGTCCGGTAGGCGCCGGCCGAGTCGACAATGCGGCTGGCGACGACATTGCCGACAAAGCCGGCGACACCATAGATGGCAAACATCAGCGCCACGTCGCCGGGGCCGGCGCCGAGGAAGCGCGCCAGCAGCGGCCCGATAAAGGTCAGCGCGACGAACTGTCCGCCCATTTGCAGCGTCGTGACCAGCAGCAGGACCAGCACCAGCGGATTGCGCAGCAACCCAAGCCAGGTGGCGACACCGACCGGCACGCCTTTCAGCCCGCGCGGCAGCCGCCACGCCAACAGCAGCGCGCTTGCGAGCGCCACCGCGCCGATGAAGGCGTAAGCCCAGCGCCAGCCGACATAGCCGGCGATAGTGGCAATCATCGGCAGCCCCGCCGCCAGCACCAGCGACCAGCCAAGAAACACATACGACATCGTGCTGCCGCGCCGTTCGGGCGGCACCAGCAGCGCCGCCGCGCCGGCCGCCTGCGGCGTGAACAGCGCCGCCACCGCCAGCATAACGACCCGGATCACAAGCAGCGTGGCGTAGTCCGACGCCAGCGCCGAGGCAAAGTTGGTGGCGGCAACGATCAGCGCGGTCGCGCTCAGGAGCGCGCGACGATCGAAGCGGCTGGTCAGCCAGGCCGAGGCCGGCGAGCCGATACACAGCACGATCGCGCCGTAAGTGATGAGCAGGCCCACTTGCGGAATGCCGACACCAAGCCCCTGCGCCAGTTCCGGCAGCATGGCGGTCGGCCCGACAATGCAAATGCCGGTGGCGAAATTGCCCAGCATCAGGGCGGTGGGGGCGAAGGCGCGAGTCATGGGCCGTCCTGATAGCAAGATTTTCATGCACTCGCATGAAAAAAGGCCGCAACCCTCCCATGCCAAACGCGGCGGCTGGCAGTTCGTCGACGACCGGCGCCCGGCCAAGGTCGAGGTTGCGGCAGGCGATTTGGCTGCTATATCGCTGTGTTGACGCTTACCCGCGCCCGTTCGCGGGAGTGAGCCTGAAGGAGAGATCAATGGCGGACGACAATCGCGCGGGTGGATTCGTTTTTCAGCTTGCCAACCTGAAGGCGACCGAAACAGCCACCGTGACGCTGACTTTCCCCGACGGCGCCCGCCGCGAAATTCCGAAGAACACCACCGGATTGGCCATCGCGCAAGGGATCTCGCCTTCGCTTGCCAAGCGCACGGTGGCGATGGCGCTCGACGGCGAACTCGCCGACCTCAACGACCCGATCGGGCAGGATGCGACGATCGAGTTCGTCAATCGCGATGATCCGCGCGCGCTTGAACTGATTCGCCACGACTGCGCGCATGTGCTGGCCGAAGCGGTGCAGTCGCTGTGGCCGGGCACGCAGGTGACGATCGGCCCAGTGATCGAGAACGGCTTCTATTACGACTTCTTCCGCAACGAGCCGTTCACGCCGGAAGACTTTGCCGCAATCGAAAAGAAGATGCGCGAGATCATCGCGCGCGACGCGCCGTTCACCAAGGAAATCTGGAGCCGCGACGAGGCGAAGCAGGTTTTCAAGGACAAGGGCGAGGCGTTCAAGGTCGAGCTGGTCGATGCCATTCCGGAAGATCAGACCATCCGCATCTACAAGCAGGGCGACTGGTTCGACCTGTGCCGCGGCCCGCACATGACCTCGACGGGCAAGATCGGCAGCGCCTTCAAGCTGATGAAGGTGGCCGGCGCCTACTGGCGCGGCGACCAGGCCAACGAGCAATTGCAGCGCATCTACGGCACGGCCTGGGCGCGCAAGGAGGACCAGGCGGCCTACCTGCACATGCTCGAGGAGGCCGAGCGCCGTGACCATCGCCGCATCGGCCGCGAACTGGACC
>JBARWE010000297.1:0-4428 GCA_049646625.1 Xanthobacteraceae bacterium | reverse complement strand
GTGGCGCACGGCTCGGACATGGGCGGCTCGCTGCGCAACCCGGCGAGCTTCTGCGGCATCGTCGGCCTGCGCCCGAGCGTCGGCCGCGTGGCGCATACGCCCGCCTTCAAGATCGACCGCACGCTCGGTGTCGAGGGGCCGATGGCGCGCAGTGTCGAGGACGTGGCCTTGCTGCTCGATGCGATGAGCGGCGCGCATGCCGCCGATCCGCTGTCGCGGCTACCGGATGCGGCGCCGTTCCTCGCCGCCGCCCGCGAAGGCCGCCGGCCGCGCCGCGTCGCCTATTCGCCAGACCTCGGCATCATGCCGGTCGACCCCGAAGTCGCCGCGGTGACCAAAGCCGCGGCGCTGCGCTTCACGGACGCCGGCGTCATCGTCGAGGAAGCGGCCCCCGACCTCTCCGAGGCGCACGAGTGCTTCCATGTGCTGCGCGCGTTGGATTACGCCATCAGCAAGGCGGAGCTGTTGCGCCGACACCGCGACCTGCTCAAGCCCGAGGTGGTGTGGAATATCGAGCAGGGCCTTGCGCTGTCGGTGGACCAGATCACCCGCGCCGAGGCGCAGCGCGTCGCGCTGGTGGCGCGGCTGATGACGTTCTTCGAGACCTACGACCTGCTATTGTGCCCCGCCACCATCGTGCCGCCGTTCCCTGTCGAGGAGCGCTATGTCGCGACCTGTGCCGGGCACACGTTCGAGAATTATGTGCAGTGGCTCGGCATCGTCTACGCCATCACGCTGACCTGCGCGCCGGCGCTGTCGCTGCCATGCGGCTTCACCGCCGCCGGCCTGCCGGTCGGCTTGCAGATGGTGGCACCGCCGCACGCCGAGGCGGCACTGCTCGCCGGCGCCAGGGCGCTCGAAGATATCCTTGGCCTGCGCGGCACCACGCCGATCGACCCGAAAAAGGCCGCGTGACGGTTCAGCGGCCGGTGAACTTCGCCGGGCGCTTCTCCAGAAAGGCGGTCACGCCTTCGCTGAAATCTTCCGTCGCGCCGGCCTGTTGCTGCAACTGACGCTCAAGGTCGAGTTGCTGTTCGTAGGAATTTTCCGGGCTTTGCCAATACAGCCTGCGAATCAGGCCGAGCGCCTGCGTCGGGCCGCTGGCGAGATCCTCGGCCAGTGTGCGCGCCTCGGCGGCGAGTGCGGTGTCATCGACGACGCGATTGACCAGCCCCCACTGAAGCGCCGTCTCGGCCGGCAGCTTGTCGCCCATTAGCGACAGTTCGAGGGCGCGGGCGCGCCCGACCAGACGCGGCAGCAGCCAGGTCGAGCCGCAATCCGGCACCAGGCCGATGCGCCGGAACGCCTGCAGGAAATACGCCGAGCGCGCCATCAGCACCATGTCGCCCATTAGGGCCACGCTCATGCCGGCGCCGGCCGCCGCGCCATTGACCGCGGTGACGATCGGACAATGCAGATCGCGCAGGAGGCGCAGCACCGGATGGAAAGCGGTCTCCAGAGCGGCACCAGCGCCGCTGCGCAGCGGATTCTTGGCCGCTCCGCCGCCACGCCCCTGCAGGTTGGCGCCGGTACAGAACGCCCGCCCCGCCCCGGTCAGCATCACGCAGCGCACCTCGTCCTTGCGCGCCGCGATCGTATCCAGCGCCTCGGCAAGACTGTTGAGCATCTCGGTGGAGAGCGCGTTCATCACCTCCTGATGGTCCAGCGTGATGGTGGCAACAGTGCCGGAAAAATCGAGCACAACATGATGAAGGGGCATGCGTCATTCCTTGTCGTTGCCGCTCCGCGGCGAGCGCGGCGGCCGGCCCATCACGCCAGAAAACGTCCGCCTCGGCAAGCAGCCGGGCCGGCGAGCATCGTTTGATCTCGCCATCGCGATCGGCCATCCTGCGCGACAGCATCGCCGCGCGCCGGCAATTCAAATCCGTACAGGAGAAGCGACAGATGAGCATTTTCGATCTCAGCAACCGGGTGGCCGTCGTCAGCGGCGGCAATGGCGGCATCGGCCTCGGCATTGCCAGGGCGCTGGCCACAGCCGGCTGCGCGGTGTCGGTCTGGGGCCGCAACGCCGGGAAGAACGAGGCGGCCGTGGCAGAGCTTGCCGCGACCGGCGCGCGGGTGGCGGCGCAGATCTGCGACGTGACCGATGCCGCGTCGGTCAAGGCGGCGATGACGGCGACCCTGACCAATTTCGGCCGCGTCGACGGCTGTTTCGCCAATGCCGGAATCGGCGGCGGCGGGCGGGCGGGCTTCATCGAGCGCAGCGAAGACGACTGGCGCCAGATGTTCGCCACCAATCTCGACGGCGTTTTCCATGTGTTTCAGGCTGCCGCACGGCATATGACCGAGCGCGCCGCAAGCGGCGACGCCTTCGGCCGGCTGGTGGCGACATCGAGCATCGCCTCGCTGTTCGGCACGGCGCGTAACGAGCACTATGCCGCGAGCAAGGCCGCACTCAACGCGCTGGTGCGGGCGCTGGCGGTGGAGCTGGCGCGCTACGGCGTCACCGCCAACGCCATCCTGCCGGGCTGGATCAAAAGCGAGATGACGGAAGGACTGATGGCCAACGACAAGTTCGTCGGCAACGTGATGCCGCGCATTCCGCTGCGCCGCTTCGGCGAGCCGGCGGATTTCGGCGGCATCGCCGTCTACCTGATGAGCGGGGCGTCGTCCTACCACACCGCCGACTGCCTGGTAATCGATGGCGGCTACGCGGCATTCTAGAGTCTGCTTCAACGCGATTGAATCAGACTTGCGGCCGCTCAATGCCCACCCGGGCAGGCTTCCGGCTTGATGTCGATCAGCGGCGTGCCGTCAATACAGTCGAGGCCGCGCACCAACAGCGTACCGCCTTCGATGCCGACCAGATCGACCAGCGAGGAGGCAATCGGGTTGGGCCTGACCGGCGAGCGGATGGTGAAAGTGCCGACGATGTTGCCGCTGTTGCCGGGGTTCTGTTGCAACAGATCGCGGCGGGCCAGATGCATCCAGTAGAGGATTTGCAGGCAGCGATGCTGCTCCAGCCCCTTGAGCGCCGGGTGCCAGAACGGATCGACCTCGATGCGGCAGATTTCGCCGTCGCGGCGGCCCCGCTTCGGGCATTCGCCCGAGGTCGCCCAGGGCGTGCGGATGCGTCCGATGAAATAGACGCCGGCATCGGGCGTGTAGGGAATCTCGGCCGCGACTTCGCCAGACCGGATGCGTTCGCTCAACAGGGTCATTGCGCTCCACCTCGCTGCGCGCAGAGCCGTTGTTGTAACCCGCCCGCCGGCGCAGCGCCATGGCTGTCATGCGGCGCAGCCGCCTTCACAAAAGAAGAAGGCCGCCCGCGGGCGGCCTTCCGAACGACAGGGTTGCCTTAGTATTTGAAGGCCGGCATCGCCTTGAGCTGCTCCTTGGTGGCGTTGGAGAGCACCGCATGGTCCGGCGCCCAGCGTTTGGCGGGCGCCGCTGTCGTGCCGGCGGAGCCGACAGTACCGCTGGTGCCGGTCGCGCCCATGCCACCGGTGCCGGTCATACCGGTGCCGCCCGGCCGCGCATCCGAGGTCACGGTCTTGATCGGCTCGTCGACCCATTTCAACTGATCGAAACTGACCGCGATGCTGTGCTCGCCCATTCCAAGGAAGCCGCCGATGCCGATGACGACATTGGCGATCCTGCCTTGCTTGTCGAGAATGAGATCGCTGATCGCGCCAAGCTTTTCGTTGCCGTCGTTATAGACATTGAGTCCGACGAGCTTCGAGGAGCGCCACTCGCCCTCGGCCTTCGTTGCCGGCGCGGGCATCGCATCGGACTTGTTCATCGTCGACGTCGCCGGGCTTTGCGAAGGCGCCGCAGGATCGCCCGACGATTGAGCCACAGCGGTTCCAGCAAGCGCCGTCGTCAGCATGGCAGCCATAAGGACTCTGGAAATCATGTCTCAGTCTCCCTTCTATCGTCTCCTCCAGAGCCAACTCGGGTTCTGCGGCGACGTTCCGTCACAGGTATGGTTTTCGACCACATGCGTGCGTTGCGTGCCTTGCCGCTGCCGCGATCAAGGCGAGACATTGAGACGGGAACGTGTTCCGAAAACGGAACGACAGATGCGACGCCTGCCGCGGATGCATGACGATATGCGAGCGGGGTGGAACGGAATGCGGACGATGCGGCGGGCGTTTGGCTGCCGTTTCTGAATACGTATCGAACCATGTGCATCGCGCCGGAGCCCGGTTTCAAGCGCATGCTTGAGGATATCTGCGAACTTCGGCTTGCCGCCTGACGGCTTTTCGATCACCGTTTAGTGGATGGTTGACGATTTTGCCGAATCGGATGTATAGTGACAGCTAAACAGGAAACGGAGATAGGAGCCATGACCAGCGGGAGGGAGAAGTTCGGGGCGTTCATCCGCCGCGAGCGCGAGGCGCGGGAGATCGGCCTGCGCGAGATGGCCAAGAAGATCGGGGTGAGCCCGACCTATATGTCGAAGGT
>JBARWE010000296.1:0-21955 GCA_049646625.1 Xanthobacteraceae bacterium | reverse complement strand
GGTGGGCGCGGCCGGCGTGGTCGCGACAGCCTCGTCGCGCGCGGGGAGCATCGACAGCGCCTCGACCCCTTCCGCGATGCGCCGAAGCTGCCGCACCGCCAGCGCCAGCCCGATCAGGATAAACCCGGCGCAGGCGGCGACCGTGCCGGCGATGATCAGCGTATTGCCGAAACTGAAATCCTTGATCGGGATGCCGTAGGCGAGTGTCAGGGCGCCGCCCGCCAGCACGCAAAGTCCGATCGTCAGCAACACCGCCATCGTCCACTCCGTTCAGCCGGCCGACGCAGCACCTGCGGTGCCGCTGACAGCCAACCGAACCAGTCTATAGCGCTTTCGCGCCGCAGGAACAGCCGTCGCAGTGGCGAAAGCGCTCTCGCCGCGCCATGCGGCCGCCGTGCGCCGGTCATAATTGTTGCACCGCAAGGAAAGATACCAGCCATAATTTCAAGTTACTTCCGTCGCACACCGTGCTAGACGACGCGCCCGGTGAGACGGCCCGCGGCTCGGTGTGCGGGACCGGCAGGGACGCCCGGACCCGCTATCATGACCACCCTTGCGAGGCTCGCGAACGAGGTGCCGCTGCGGCGCCCGGGCGAAGCCGTTTGCGATTTTGCCGCAGCGCTCGTGCTGGTCGTCGCCGGCGTTATCGCCGCCCTCACCTTCCGCGACTACGGCCTCGGCTGGGACGACTACACCCACGCCGAATATGCCGACCTACTGCTGCGCATGTACGGCTCGGGCTTCACCGACCGCGCCGCGCTGTCGTTCGCCAACCTCTATATGTACGGTGGCGGCTTCGACATGATCGCGGCGCTGGTGCACGAACTGGTGCCGTTCGACGTGTTCGAAACGCGCCGCCTGGTCGGCGCCGCAGTTGGCCTTGCCGGACTGGCGATGACGTGGCGGCTGGGGCGGCTGGCCGGTGGTCCGCTCGCGGGACTCGCCGCGCTGTTGCTGCTGACGCTGTGCCCGGTGTTCTACGGCCACCTGTTCATGAACCCGAAGGACGCGCCGTTCGCGGTGGCAATGATCGCGCTGATGCTCGGCCTCGTCCGGCTGGCGCACGACTACCCGGCCCCCTCGCCGGTCACCGTGACCATCATCGGCCTTGCCGGCGGCGCCGCCTTCGGCAGCCGGGTGCTGGCCGGCTTCGCGCTGATCGCGGCCGCGATCGGCGTCCTGCCGCTGATCCTCGACGATGCCCGCCGGAACGGTAGCCGCATTGCTGCCCGCCACCTCGGTGGCGTCGTGTGGGCGCTGCTGCCGGGCGCCGTGCTCGCCTATCTGATGATGGGATTGATTTGGCCCTGGGCGGTCATCGAACCGGCCAATCCGATCCGCGCCGTCACCTATTTCTCGCACTTCTTCGAAAAACCCTGGAAGGAAATGTTCGACGGCACGCTGATCGCGGTGCCGGACATGCCGTGGTCGTACCTGCCGACGCTGTTCACGCTGCAACTGCCGGAAGTATTGATCGTGCTGACGACATTCGGCATCGCAGGCACGCTGATCGCGCTGGTGCGGCGCGAGGCAACCGCGGTCTCCCGCGCTGTCCTCCTGATGCTGACGCTCGCCGCGATGCTGCCGCTCACCGTGGCCATGGTGAAGCGGCCGGCGCTCTACAATGGCATCCGCCACTTCATCTTCGTCATTCCGCCGATGGCGGTGCTTGGCGGCGTGGCGCTGGCCGGCCTGGTGCGGCGCAGCCGCGGAGCGGCGGTGAAGGGCGCCGTGCTGGCGCTGTTCGCCGCCGGGCTGGCGCTGCCGCTCAGCGAAATGGTGCGGCTGCACCCGTATCAATACACTTACTTCAACCACAGCGCCGGGACGGTGCGGCGCGCCGACAACCTCTACATGCTCGACTACTGGGGTCTCGCCTTCAAGCAGGCGTCCGAGGGGCTGCACGCCGCCATCGCCGCGCGCAAGCTCACCCCGCCCGAGGGGCGCAAGTGGAAAGTCGCGGTATGCGGCCCGCAGCGCCCGGCCCAGGTCGCGCTGGGGCCGGACTTCACCATCGGCTGGGACAGCGTCGCCGCCGACTTCGCCATGACGCTCGGCGAATTCTACTGCAAGGGGCTGACCGCGCCGATCATGGTCGAGATCGTGCGCGACGACGTGGTCTACGCGCGGGTCTACGACATTCGCGGCCTCAGTATCGCCAGCCTGCTGGCAACGCCGGCGCCTTAGACGTCCTCCCACCCCTCCCCCAGCGAAAGGGCGTTCACGCCCGTCTTCGACGGGCTATGCGGGGGAGGATAAAAGGATGGGGATCAGGACGCGGAGGCCCGCTGCTCGGCCAGCGCGGCGAGGATGCGCGCCCACGAACGGATGCCCTTGTGAAAACTCTTCAGGTCGTACTTCTCGTTCGGCGAATGAATGTTGTCGTCGTCGAGACCAAAGCCGACCAACAGCGTGTCGAGGCCAAGCGTGCGCTTGAAGTCGGCGACGATCGGGATCGAGCCGCCGCTACCGATCAGCACCGCCTCGCGGCCCCACTCATCGGTCAGCGCGCGCTTCGCGGCCGCAAGCGGCGCCATGCCCCAGTCGAGCGAGATCGCCGGCGCGCCCGCATGGTCGATGAACTCGGCCGAGCAGTCCCTCGGCAGCCGCGCCGTGACGAACGCGCGGAACGCTTTGCGTACCGTCTCCGGGTCCTGTCCCTCGACGAGGCGGAACGACACTTTGGCCGACGCCCGCGACGGGATCACAGTCTTGGAGCCTTCGCCAGTGTAGCCGCCGACAATGCCGTTGATATCGCAGGTCGGCCGCGAAAAGATCTGCTCGATCACCAGGCGCCCCGTTTCGCCGGCCGGCTCGGCAAGCCCGATCGGCCCAAGAAAGCGTTCCGGCGTCAGGTCGAGTGCCTTCCATTGCGCGAGGATATCGGCCGGCAGGTCGCGCACGCCGTCGTAGAAGCCGGGCAACGTGACGCGGCCTTCGTCATCGTGCAGCGCGCCGAGGATGCGGGTCAGAACCCGGATCGGATTTTGCGCCGCGCCGCCGAACAGCCCGGAATGCAGGTCGCGGTTGGCGGCGGTGATACGCACCTCGTCATAGACCAGGCCACGCAGCGAGGTGGTGATCGCCGGCGTGTCGGGATCCCACATCGAGGTGTCGCACACCAGCACGAGATCGGCGGCGAGGTCGTTTTTATGCTGTTTGAGGAAAGCGCCGAAATGCGCCGAGCCGATTTCCTCCTCGCCCTCGATCAGCACGGTGACGTCGAGCGGCAGGTGGCCCACCTCGGCCATCCAGGCCCGACAGGCTTCGACGAAGGTCATAAGCTGGCCCTTGTCGTCCTGCGCACCGCGCGCGACGATGATCTTGTGGCCGTCGGCATGGGTCGCAACCGCCGGCTCGAACGGCGGGCGCTGCCACAATTCCAGCGGATCGGCCGGCTGCACATCGTAGTGGCCGTAGAACAAGACATGCGGCCGCCCGCCACGGTTGCCCTTGTGCTTGCCGACGACGGCGGGATGGCCTTCAGTCGGTCGCACCTCGGCGTCGAAGCCAAGCTCCGCCAGCCGCGCGGCCAGGTGATCGGCAGCCGTCCCGCAGTCCCCGGCGTAGGCGGGATCAGCCGAGATCGACTTGATGCGCAACAGGTCGAACAGCCGCTCAAGGCTCGCGTCAAAATCAGCGTCGATGCGGCCGAGCACCGCAGGAAGATGAGACTGGCTCATGTCAGCGCCGCAGCAGGCTGCCGAGCGCGCCGCGCACGATGGCGCGGCCGACCGAGCCGCCGAGCGACCCTCCGACCGACTTGCCGATATCGGCCGCAACCTGCCCGGCCACGCGGTTGGTGACGGTGCGCGTGACATCGCGGGCGATCTTCTGACCCGTCGTGAGCCGGCCGCGCCCGCCATTGGTGCCGAAGATCGAACCGACGATCGAGCCGATCTGGCCGAGCACGCCGCCGCCGGCGGCGGGACTGTTCACATCAACCTGCGCTTCCTCCACCCGCTTCTGCAAAATCTCGTAGGCCGATTCCGAATCGGCCGCGGTGTCGTACTTGCCCTTCACGGGGCTTGCCGCGACGATCGCCGCGCGCTCGGCATCCGTGATCGTGCCCATCCGCCCGGTCGGCGGGCGCACCAGCACGCGCTCGACCACCGACGGCTCGCCGTTGCCTTCGAGGAACGATACCAGTGCCTCGCCCTTGCCAAGCTCGGTGATAACCTGAGCGGTCTTGAGTTTCGGGTTCTGGCGGAAGGTATCGGCGGCGGCGGCGATCGCCTTCTGGTCGCGCGGCGTGAAGGCGCGCAGCGCGTGCTGCACGCGATTGCCGAGCTGCGCCAGCACGCGGTCCGGCACATCGATCGGGTTCTGGGTGACGAAATAGACGCCGACGCCCTTGGAGCGGATCAGCCGCACCACCTGCTCGATCTTCTCCATCAGCGCTTTCGGCGCGTCGTTGAACAACAGGTGCGCCTCGTCGAAGAAGAACACCAGTTTCGGCTTGTCGAGATCGCCGACTTCGGGCAGTTCCTCGAACAGTTCCGACAGCATCCACAAGAGGAACGTGGCGTAAAGCCGCGGGTTCTGCATCAGCTTGTCGGCAACCAGGATGTTGACCATGCCGCGGCCGTCGCGGTCGGTGCGCATCATGTCCTTCAACAGCAGCGCCGGCTCGCCGAAGAAGTGGTTGCCGCCCTGGTTCTCCAGCACCAGCAACTGGCGCAGGATGGCGCCGACCGACTGCTTCGAGACATTGCCGTACTGCGTGGTGAGCGCGGCCGCATTCTCGCCGATGAAGGTCAGCATCGCGCGCAGGTCCTTCATGTCGAGCAGCAACAATCCCTGTTCGTCGGCGACCCGGAAGGCGATGTTGAGCACGCCCTCCTGGGTATCGTTGAGGTCCATCATCCGCGCCAGCAGCAGCGGCCCCATTTCCGAGACGGTGGCGCGCACCGGATGGCCCTGTTCGCCAAACACGTCCCAGAATATCGTCGAAAACGAATCCGGCTGGAACTTGAGCGCCATGCCCTCGGCACGCTTGAGGATGAAGTCCTTCGCCTCGCCGACCTGCGAGATGCCGGACAGGTCGCCCTTGATGTCAGCGGCGAACACCGGCACGCCGGCGCGGGCAAAACCTTCCGCCATGATCTGCAACGTCACCGTCTTGCCGGTGCCGGTGGCGCCGGTGACAAGCCCATGGCGATTGGCGAAGGCCAGCGTCAGCCATGCCGGCGCCTCGCCCTTGCCGATAAACAGCTTGTCTACGGTGTCGGCCATGGCCGGCTCGGTCGTCGCCATTCGTTATCCCTCATCACGCGGAAGCGGCATCTGTCGGCTGCATCATAAAACATCCGTTCCAATGGTCCAATTCCAACATCGGCAGCCGCCGCGGGATACCTCATCAATCTTTCGACGCACGCTTGAACCGGATACCGCATGCGCCGACAGACCTGCGGCGGCGGACGCGATGCCCTCGCCATCCGCGACGAGTTCGAGGAACGGCGGCTGCGCGGTTTTTTATCCCTGCACGATCCCCGCCCCGGCGGGGCATATCGGCAACACGAGCGTTGCAATCGCATCGCCGATGCGTCGCACTGGATCCGTTCGGCTTGAATTTCGCGGCATGAACGCGCAAGATGAAATTTATATCAACGTTCCGGCAAGCAACCGGAAGAGGCGGGGCGCAATGGACGAACTGGTGGAACGGCTGACCGCAACGGTCGGCATCGACAAGGCGGTCGCGGAAAAGGCCGTCGGCAGCATCCTCGAATTCCTGCAAAAGGAAGGGCCGGCCGCTCCAGTCCAGGCACTGATTGAGGAACTGCCCGGCGCGGATGCGCTGATCGCGGCGGCCGACGAGAACGGCGGCGGCTTCGGCGGACTGCTGGGTGGCGGCCTGATGGCGCTCGGCTCCAAGCTGATGGGGTTCGGACTTGGCATGTCCGACATCCAGAGCGTCGCCCGTGAACTGTTCAAGTTCGGCCGCGAAAAGATCGGCAAGGAGCGGATGGACGAGATCGTGTCGGGCACGCCCGGCCTCAGCCAGTTCGCTTGAATTCCGCCGCGCAGGCGCCGCCTTCGATTAGTTCCCTCCGTATCAGTGCGAGTCCATGTCCTACCCGGTGTCCAAGATCGATGGCGTCAGTTCGTTTGCGGCTGCCAAGCTGAAGGTCGCGGGAATCCGCACCGCCGAGGCGCTTCTTGAGCGCGCCCGCACGGCCAGAGGCCGCAAGCTGCTGGCGGCGGAGACCGGTCTCAGCGAAAAGCAACTCCTGGAATGGGCCAACATCGCCGACTGCATGCGCATCAAGGGCATGGGGATGGCGCGCACGCAGCTATTGCGCGCGGCCGGCGTCGCGACGGTGCGCGAACTCTCCTACCGCAATCCCGGCCGCCTCGCCCAGGCGATCAAGGACGCCAACGACAAGCGCAAGCTGGTGCGCGTGCCGCCTTCCGAAAAGGCGATCGGGCAGATGATCGACCACGCCCGCAAGCTGCCGCTGAAGATTTCCTATTAGACATCGCTGCTCCTTCACCTCCCCCTCAAGGGGGAGGGTGAAGGAAAAATGAGGAGAGGGAAGGAAGGATCCGCCACTTGCTTCCTCGTCATGGCCGGGCTTGCCCCGGCCATCCACGTCTTCCTTGATGAAGCGCCTTTAAGACGTGGATGCGCGGGACATAGGCGCTCGGCAGAACGCCGTTCTTCGAACGGCTATGCCCGCGCATGACGGCGGGGAGACTTGAAGTTCATTTTCCTCCGCTTTCGCCTTGACTCGTTGCCGCGACCCGCGCAAAGCGAGGCGCGATGACGCCTCCCGCACCCGCCCCCACCTCGACGCCGCCCGGCGCAGGCTCGCCGCTCGCCACGCTGCTCCAGCGGCCCGGCGCGGTGGTGATGGGCGTGCTCAACGTCACCCCGGATTCGTTCTCCGACGGCGGCCACTTCCTCGCGCCCGACCTGGCGCTGGCACAGGCGAAACGCATGGCCGCCGAGGGCGCCGATATCCTCGACATCGGCGGCGCCTCCTCGCGGCCTTACGGCAACAATGTCGAACCCTCGGCCGAGGAGGAGCGGCAGCGGCTGGCGCCCGTTCTTCCCGCCGTGGTCGCGCTCGGTCTGCCGGTATCGATCGACACCCAGCAGGCAGCGGTCGCCCGCTGGGCGCTGGAGCAAGGCGCCGCGATCGCCAACGACGTCTGGGGGTTGCAGCGCGACCCCGACATGGCGGGGGTGATCGCCGCCCATGGCGCGCCGGTGATCGTCATGCACAACCGCGTCGAGGCCGATCCGTCGATCGACATCATGGCCGACATCGTTGCATTCCTGACGCGCTCGCTGGAGATCGCGACAGCCGCCGGCATCGCCCGCGACGCCATCGTGCTCGACCCCGGTATCGGCTTCGGCAAGACGCAGAAGCAGAGCCTCGAAGTGCTGGCGCGGCTCGACGAATTGCGGGCGTTCGGCCTGCCGATCCTGGTCGGCGCCTCGCGCAAGCGCTTCATTGCCAGCATCACCCCTTCGGAGCCGCACGAGCGGCTCGGCGGCTCGATCGCCGCACACCTTGCCGCCGTCCGTGCGGGGGCAAAAATCATCCGCGCCCACGACGTCGCCGAGACGGTGCAGGCGCTACGCATCCATGAGGCCATCGAGCAAGCGCGATGAGCGATACCATCTTCATCAACGGCGTGTTGGTGCACGCCCATCACGGCGTCATGGCGCACGAGGCCGAAGTCGGCCAGCGCTTCGTCATCGATCTGCGGCTGACCATCGACCTGTCGGAATCCTCACGCACCGACAGGCTCGCCGACACCGTGTCTTATGCCGACGTGGTGCGGGCGGCGACCGCCGCCTTCGCCGGACAGAACTACCGCCTGCTGGAGCGCGCCGCCGGCGCGGTCGCCGATGCCGTGCTCGCCGCCTTCCCGCGCATTACGGCGGCGACGGTCACGGTGCACAAGCCGCACGCGCCGATCGCCGCGATCTTCAACGACGTCGGCGTCATCCTGACCCGCACGCGCGCGGAGGCCAACCATGGCTGAAGCCCTGATCGCGCTCGGCGGCAACCTCGGCGACGTGCGGGCCACCTTTGCCCGCGCCGAAGCGATGATCCTCGGCAAGACGCAGGCGAGCCTGCTCGCCCGCTCCTCCGACTATCGCACGCCGCCATGGGGCGATACCGACCAGCCCGACTTCATCAACGCCTGCCTCGCGGTCGAAACCGAACTCGATCCATTCGCGCTGCTGCACACCTTGAAAGTGATCGAGACCCGGCTCGGGCGCGAGCGCGACTTGGGCCGGCGCTATGGCCCGCGCCCCATCGACCTCGATTTTCTCGCCTATGACGACGCCAGAATCGACCGCGACGGCCTGACGCTGCCGCATCCGCGCATAGCCGAGCGCGCTTTTGTGCTGGTGCCGCTGGCCGAGATCGCCCCGGACCGGATGATCGCCGGCCGCACGGTGCGCGATATGCTGGCGGAACTCTCCACCGAAGGGATCGAGCGGCTGCCGCCACGACCCTGATCGGCGCGCCGGGGGCATTGGCTTGGCTGCCGCCGCGTGGCATTTTGCCGGAACGACCCGACGCAACCGGACCCGTGATGCCAGACACCGATGATTTGACGCTCGCTGCCGATTTCCCTGCCGCCTCGCGCGACGACTGGCAAAAGCTGGTCGACGGCGTGCTCAAGGGCGCGCCGTTCGACAAGCTGGTCGGCAAGACCTATGACGGCCTTGCCATCGCGCCGATCTATCCACGCGCGCAGGGTGCCCGCGTCATCGTCGGCCGGGCGCCCGCTGCACCCTGGCGGATCATGCAGCGCATCGATCACCCCGACGCCAAGGCGGCCAACGCGCAGGCGCTGTACGACCTCAACAACGGCGCGACCGGATTGACGCTGGTATTTTCCGGCAGCCCCGCCGCGCGCGGCTTCGGCCTGCCGGCAACGCGCGAGGCTCTGGCCGCCGCGCTCGAGGGGATCCACCTCGACGCCGGCATTGCCATCGATATCGACGCCGGCGGCGACACATCCGAGGTGGCGCGGTTGACCGCGGCGCTGGTCGGGGAGCGCGGCCTGTCTCCCGCCGCCATCGACATGCGCTTCGGTCTTGACCCGATCGGCACGGCTGCGGCCGCGGGCGGCAGCGATGCGGCGTGGCCGGAGCTTGCAAAGGCGTTCGCCGGCACGGTGCGCGAGTTGAGCGACGCCGGCTTCACGGGGCCGTTCGCGACCGCCGATGGCCGCATCATTCACGACGCCGGCGGCGCCGAGGCACAGGAACTGGCTTTCGTGCTGGCCACGCTGGTCGCTTACCTGCGCGCGCTGGAAAGCGCCGGCCTGCCGCTGGAGGCAGCACGCGGCATGCTGGCGGCGCGCCTCGCCACTGACGCCGATCAGTTCCTCACCCTCGCGAAAGTCCGTGCGCTGCGGCTGTTGTGGACGCGGGTCGAGACCGCCTGCGGGCTAGCCCCGGCGCCCTTGTTCATCGCCGCCGACACCGCCTGGCGGATGCTGACGCAGCGCGACCCGTATGTGAACCTGCTGCGCGCCACCATCGCCACCTTTGCGGCCGGGCTTGGCGGGGCGAACGCCATCACGGTGCTGCCGCATACGCTGGCACTCGGGCTGCCGGACGCCTTCGCGCGGCGCCTTGCCCGCAACACGCAGCTTATTTTGCTTGAAGAGTCCAATCTCGCCCGCATCAGCGATCCCGCCGCCGGCTCCGGCGGCATCGAGGATCTGACACAGCAGCTTTGCGCAAGCGCGTGGGCCAAGTTCCAGGCCATCGAAAAGGCCGGCGGCGTGTTCGCGGCGCTGTCGCAAAACCTGATCCAGCGCGAGGTGGCGGAGGTACGCGCCGCGCGCGACAGGAATATCGCCAAGCGCCGCGACGTGCTGACCGGGGCCAGCGAATTCCCGAACCTGCATGAGGATGCCGCCGCCGTGCTCGCGCCGGCGCCCGCCGTGCCGCCACCGCGCGCCGCGATGGCCGTTGGTTTCGATGCGTTGACGCCGATCCGCCTCGCTGCGCCGTTCGAGCATTTGCGCGATATCTCCGACGCGCTCCTGAAGGAGCACGGCACGCGACCAAAGGTGTTTTTGGCCAATCTCGGCACGCCGGCCGACTTCACCGCGCGGGCGACATTCGCCAAAAGTTTCTTCGAGGCCGGCGGCATCGAGGCGGTCGGCAACGACGGCTTCAAGGATGCGGCAGCGCTTGCCGCCGCCTTCTCCGCTTCCGGCGTAGAGCTTGCGTGCCTGTGTTCCTCCGATACTGTTTACGCCACGCAGGCGGCCGAGGCCGCAACGGCCCTTCACAGCGCCGGCGCCCGCCATATCTATCTGGCAGGCCGCCCCGGCGAACTTGAGGCCGGGTTGCGCGACGCCGGCATCGGCACCTTCGTCTTTGCCGGCTGCGATGCGCTGGCGACGCTCCGCGCCGCCTACGACGCCATTGGCGCGCCGGCGGACACGCAACGGAAGTCACGACCATGAGCAGGATTCCCGATTTTTCCAGCATGGCCTTCGAGGCCGCCGCCCCGGCCATTCCGGCCGGCAGCGCCGAGCCGTGGCTGACCCCGGAGGGCATTCCGGTCAAGCCGCGCTACAATGAGGCCGACCTCAGGGGTATCGACTTCCTCGACACTTGGCCGGGCATTGCGCCCTACCTGCGCGGCCCCTACCCGACGATGTACGTCAACCAGCCATGGACCGTGCGGCAGTATGCCGGCTTCTCCACGGCGGAAGACTCCAACGCCTTCTACCGCCGCAATCTCGCCGCCGGCCAGAAGGGCCTGTCGGTCGCCTTCGACCTCGCCACCCACCGCGGCTACGATAGCGACCATCCGCGCGTCGCCGGCGACGTCGGCATGGCGGGCGTGGCGATCGATTCCATCTACGACATGCGCACGCTGTTCGCCGGCATTCCGCTGGACAAGATGAGCGTGTCGATGACCATGAACGGCGCGGTGCTGCCGATCCTCGCGCTCTACGTCGTCGCAGCGGAAGAACAGGGCGTGCCACCGGAAAAGCTGTCGGGCACCATCCAGAACGACATCCTCAAAGAATTCATGGTGCGCAACACCTACATCTATCCGCCGGTGCCCTCGATGCGGATCATCTCCGACATCTTCGCCTTCACCTCGCAGCGGATGCCGAAGTTCAACTCGATCTCGATTTCCGGCTACCACATGCAGGAGGCCGGCGCGACGCAGGACCTTGAACTCGCCTACACGCTGGCCGATGGCGTCGAATATGTCCGCGCCGGGCTTGCTGCCGGCCTCGACATCGACCGCTTCGCGCCGCGGCTGTCGTTCTTCTGGGCCATCGGTATGAACTTCTTCATGGAAGTGGCCAAGATGCGCGCGGCGCGGCTGTTGTGGGCCAAGCTTATCAGGCAGTTCGACCCGAAGGATCAGCGCTCACTGTCGTTGCGCACGCACTGCCAGACCTCCGGCTGGTCGCTGACCGCGCAGGACGTGTTCAACAATGTGATGCGCACCGCGGTCGAGGCGATGGCGGCGACGCAGGGCCACACCCAGTCGCTGCATACCAATGCACTCGACGAGGCGCTGGCGCTGCCGACCGACTTCTCGGCGCGCATCGCCCGCAACACGCAGTTGTTCCTGCAGCAGGAGAGCGGCACCACCCGCATCGTCGATCCGTGGGGCGGCTCGTTCTTCGTCGAGCGGCTGACGCACGATCTCGCCGTCAAGGCATGGGGCCACATTCAGGAAGTAGAAGCGCTCGGCGGCATGGCGAAAGCCATCGAAGCCGGCGTGCCGAAACTACGGATCGAGGAAGCCTCGGCAAAGACGCAAGCGCGCATCGATTCCGGCAAGCAGGCGGTGATCGGCGTCAATAAGTACAGGCCGACCAGCGAAACCCCGATCGACGTGCTGAAGGTGGACAACACCACGGTGCGCCGTTTGCAGATCGACAAGCTCAAGCGGCTGCGCACTGAGCGCAATGAGGCTGACGTGCGCGCCGCGCTGGCGGCGCTGACCAAAAGCGCAGAAAGCGGCGAAGGCAACCTGTTGGCGCTCGCCATCGATGCCGGCCGCGCCAAAGCCACCGTCGGCGAGATTTCCGACGCAATGGAGAAGGTGTTCGGCCGCCACCGCGCCGAAATCAGGTCGATCACGGGCGTCTACAAGCGCGAGGTCTCCGCGATGTCCGACAAGGTGGAAAAACTGCAACGGCTGATCGAGGCGTTCGAGGATGCAGAAGGCCGCCGCCCGCGCATCCTGGTCGCCAAGATCGGGCAGGACGGCCACGACCGCGGCCAGAAGGTGATCGCCTCGGCGTTCGCCGATGTCGGCTTCGACGTCGATATCGGCCCGCTGTTCGCCACCGCCGAGGAAGCGGCGCGGCAGGCGGTGGAGAACGACGTGCATATTCTCGGCGTGTCGTCGCTGGCAGCGGCACACCTCACCGCCGTGCCGGAACTGAAGGCCGCGCTGAAAAACCACGGCCGCGAGGACATCATGATCATCATCGGCGGCGTGGTGCCGCCGCAGGATTACGACGCGCTGACCAAGGCCGGCGCCGAGGCGATCTTTCCGCCCGGCACGGTGATCGCCGACGCCGCCGAAGAACTGATCCACAAGCTCAACGCTCGCCTCGGACATACCAGCGAAGCGGCGGAGTAGCGCGGACCCGTCATGACAGTGCCCTTCCTCGCCTCCGCGCGGCGACACGTCGAGACATCGCAGTGAACGCGGCAGTGAGCGCGGCCGCCGACATCGAGGCGCTGGCGGCGCGGGTGCGTGGCGGAGACCGCGCAGCGCTGGCGCGCGCCATCACCCTGATCGAAAGCCGCCGCGCCGACCATCAGAGACAGGCGCAGGCGCTGCTGCAAAGCCTGCTGCCCCACACCGGACAAGCCTATCGCGTCGGCATCACCGGCTCGCCCGGCGTCGGCAAATCGACCACCATCGACACGCTCGGCATGTACCTGATCGGCGAAGGCCACAAGGTCGCGGTGCTGGCGGTCGATCCGTCATCGGCGCGCACCGGTGGCTCGATCCTCGGCGACAAGACACGGATGGCGCAGCTCGCGGCTGAGGATAACGCCTTCATCCGCCCCTCGCCATCGTCCGGCACGCTCGGCGGCGTCGCCGCCAAGACGCGCGAGGCGATGCTGCTATGCGAGGCGGCCGGCTTCGACGTGGTGCTGGTCGAGACGGTCGGCGTCGGCCAGTCGGAAACCGCCGTGTGCGACATGACCGATATTTTTCTTGCCTTGATGCTGCCCGGCGCCGGTGACGAGTTGCAGGGCATCAAGAAGGGGCTGGTCGAACTGGCCGACATGATCGCCATCAACAAGGCCGACGGCGATAATCTGCCGCGCGCCAACGCCGCCGCCGCCGCCTATCGCACTGCGCTGAAAATCCTCACGCCCCGTTCGGAGCACTGGTTTCCGCCGGTGATGACCTATTCGGGCCTGACCGGCGAGGGCATCGCAAAACTGTGGCGCAAGATCACCGAGCACCGTACAGCGATGACCGCCTCGGGCGAATTCGCAAGCCGCCGCCGCGCTCAGCAGGTCAAGTGGATGTGGGCGATGCTGCAAGAAAACCTGATGGCGCGGCTGCGCCGCGACGCCGCAACGCGCGCCCGCGTCAAGGAGATCGAGGCCGCGGTTGCCGAAGAGCGGCTGACGCCGGCGCTTGGCGCAGACGCCATCGCCGCGCTGTTGAAGGAGTGATAGCGTCAAGCTCACGTTATTACAGGAGCGCCGCCGATGCCGTTCGATCGCCGCGCCTTTCTCACTGCTGCGGCAGCCGCAACGCTTGCCCCGCAGATAGCGCGCGCCGCGCCGCTGCCCTCGGCGCTTGGCCGCAATGCCGCTGACTACGGCGTGCGCGCGAACAGCGAGGCCAACCAGACCCGTGCGCTGCAACGCGCCATCGACGATGCCGCCAGACACAACGCGCCGCTGGCGCTGGCGCCCGGCATTTACCGCACGGCCAAGCTGATTCTGCCTGCCGGCGCGCGTCTCGTTGGCGCTGGCCTCGCAACGCGGCTCAAACTCGCGGATGGCGACGCGCTGTTGCAAGGCAACGGCGACGATATCGCGCTCACCGACTTGACGCTCGATGGCGGCGGCCGGCCGCTGCCGCCGCGCCGCGGCCTGATCCATCTCACACAGGCGCGCAACCTGCGCATTGCCGACTGCCGCTTTGAGAACACCGGCGGCAACGGCCTGTGGCTGGACGGATGTTCGGGCACGCTGCGCGGCTCGACGTTCACGGGTATCGGCAAGAGCGCCGTGGTGTCGTTCGACGGCGCCGGGCTTCTGGTCGCGCAGAACGTCATCATGGATGCTGCCGACAATGGCATCGAGATTTTGCGCAACAGTATCGGCGACGACGGCACGCAGGTGCTCGACAACCGCATCGAGAACATCAGCGCCGGCCCCGGCGGCTCGGGGCAGCACGGCAACGCCGTGGTCGCCTTCCGCGCCGGCAACGTCATCGTACGCGGCAACCGCATCCGCAACTGCGACTACTCCGCGGTGCGCGGCAACTCCGCCGCCAACATCCAGATCGCCGGCAACAGCGTGTTCGACGTGCGCGAGGTGGCGCTGTATTCGGAGTTCGCCTTCCAGGGCGCGGTGATCGCCCACAACACCGTGGACGGCGCGGCGATGGGGGTGGCGATCGCCAACTTCAACGAGGGCGGCCGGCTTTGCGTCGTGCACGGCAACCTGATCCGCAATCTGCTGCCGAAGCGGCCACCGGCTACCGCGCCGGACGACGACGCCGGCGTCGGCATCGGCGTCGAGGCCGACACTGCCGTAACCGGCAACGTCATCGAGAACGCGCCGCGGATCGGCATCCTGGCGGGATGGGGAAAATATCTGCGCGACGTGACGATCACCGGCAACGTCATCCGCGACGCGCCGATCGGCATCGGCGTCTCGGTGGTGGATGGCGCCGGCACCGCGCTGGTCGGCAACAACCTGATTTCAGGCGCGCGCCGCGCGGCGGTGGCGGGTTTCGACCACGCGCTGCCGGTGACGGGCGACCTCACCCGCGAGGGAGCCGCGCGGCTGCCGCAGGCCGTCCTCCACGGCAACGTCGTTCGTTAGAGTCCTTCTGCTTTCGACGGAATCATCGAGCGTCATGCCCGGACTTGATCCGGGTATCTATCTTCTTGAAAAAGGGATGGATTGCCGGGTCAAGCCTGGCAATGACGCCACAAACTGCTTCCGTCAAAATATGAAATGCTCTGCAGTCCGCGACAGCTACTCGACGCCGCGGCCAAAACGGTTCGACTTCGGAAAGCCCTTCGGCGCCATGCGGCCGGCATCGGCGCGGTTGCCGCGCCAGTCGGCCAGCTCCTTCAAGCTGGCGCCGAACTCGCGGCCAGCGGAATCGCGCCAGGTCAGGCCTTCCTTCGCCGCGAAGGTGGCGACGTCGGACAGCCCGCCGTCCTTGTAGCGCTGCAACCGCACGCCGCGGCCGCGCGCCATTTCCGGCACCTGGTCGAGCGCGAACACCACCATCTTGCGGTTCTCGCCGATCACCGCCACCATGTCGCCGGAAACCGTCGCAATGGCGCGCGCCTCGTTGGGCGACTGCACGTTGAGCACCTGCTTGCCCTTGCGGGTGTTGCCGATGCAGTCGTCCTCGTTGACGATAAAGCCCTGCCCCTCGTGGCTCGCGACCAGAAACTTGCGGCCGCCGGTCGCGACGAAGATCGAGACGGGGGCCGCATCCTGCTCCATGTCGATGAACATGCGGATCGGCTCGCCATGGCCGCGGCCGCCGGGCAGCTTTGCCACATCGAGCGTATAGAAGCGGCCATTGGTGGCGAGCAGCAAGAGTTTCGAGGTGGTCTCCGCCGGGAAGGCGTAAGCCAGCCGGTCGTCGGTCTTGAACGACAGGTTCGAGACATCGGCGCCGTGGCCTTTCAGCGTGCGCACCCAGCCCTTGTCGGAGACCACCACCGTGACCGGCTCGCGCTCCACCAGTGCCTCCTCGATCGCGGCAAGATCGTGCTCGGGCGCCTCGGCGAACTGGGTGCGGCGGCGGCCGAGCGACGTCTTCGGCCCGAACATATCGCGCACCTTGCGCACCTGCTCGGCGACTTTCGCCCACTGCTTCGCCTCGGACGCCAGCACCGCCTTGACCTCCTTCAGCTCGGTGCGCAACGTCTTGTCCTCGCGCCGGATCTCCATTTCCTCCAGCTTGCGCAAACTGCGCAGCCGCATGTTGAGGATGGCGTCGGCCTGCACCTCGGTGAGCTTGAAGGCGCGCATCAGCACCGGCTTCGGCTCGTCTTCGGTGCGGATGATCTTGATCACCTTGTCGAGGTTGAGATAGGCGACCAGATAGCCGCCCAGCACCTCCAGGCGGTTTTCGATCTGCGCCTCGCGATGACGCGCGCGCCGTTGCAACACGTCGCGCAGGTGATCGAGCCATTCGCGCAGCGCGCCGGCAAGGCCAAGCACCTTTGGCACGCGGCCCTTCACCAGCACGTTGAGATTAAGTGGAATCCGGCTCTCAAGCTCGGTCAGCTTGAACAGCGACTCCATCAGCAGCGCCGGATCGACGTTGCGGGATTTCGGCTCGATGACGACACGGATGTCCTCGGCCGACTCGTCGCGGATGTCGCCGACCAGCGGCAGCTTGCGCTCGTTGAGCAGTTCGGCGATCTTCTCGATCAGCCGCGACTTCTGCACCAGCCACGGAATTTCGGTGACGACGACCGACCAAGTGCCGCGCGCGCCCTCCTCGCTGTGCCACTTCGCCCGCACGCGGAACGCGCCGCGCCCGGTGTCGTAGGCTTGCGCGATCGTCTCGCGCGAATCCACGACGATACCGCCGGTCGGGAAATCCGGCCCCTTCACCCATTTCATCAGGGCGCGCGTCGTCGCGTCGGGCTTGTCGATCAGGTGCAGCGCCGCCTCGCACAGTTCGGCCGCGTTGTGCGGCGGGATCGCCGTCGCCATGCCGACCGCGATGCCCTGTGCGCCGTTGGCGAGCAGATTGGGAAAACCGCCGGGCAACACCACCGGCTCTTTGGTCTGGCCGTCATAGTTGGGGCGAAACGCAACCGCATCCTCGTCAATGCCGTCGAGCAGCAGCCGTGCCACGTCGGTCATGCGCGCTTCGGTGTAGCGATAGGCGGCGGCGTTATCGCCGTCGATATTGCCGAAGTTGCCCTGGCCATCGACCAGCGGGTAGCGCGCGGCAAAGTCTTGCGCGAGCCGCACCAGCGCGTCGTAGATCGACTGGTCGCCGTGCGGATGGAAACCGCCCATCACGTCGCCGACGATCTTCGCCGACTTCTTGAATGGCGCACCGGGATCGAGCCGCAATAGCCGCATGCCGTAAAGGATGCGCCGATGCACCGGCTTCAACCCGTCGCGGGCGTCCGGCAACGCGCGGTGCATGATGGTCGACAGCGCGTAGGCGAGGTAGCGCTCTTCCAGCGCCTCGCGCAGTCCGACCTCGTGGGGTTCCGGCATGTCCGGGGGAATCAGCGTCTTGCCCATGATTCGGAATTAACCGGAGTTTTGGCAGCGAACAAGCGGCCTTTCGGTCACGGCCCGCCATGGTTCCGTGGGCAGCGCCCGGCGGCGAATCATTAAATGTTATCCATGTTGCACATGCCGCCTGCGCATTCATCCGGCGTTCAGCACGCCAAAACGATGCTGGGTGCCAAGGAGAGCGGAACTATCACCATGCGGCGGCATTTTCTCGTCGCATACCATTCTCCTCTCAACTTGCATCACGCCGGAGGACTTCGAAGCATGAACATCCGATATCTCGCCGCCGCGGCCCTGATGGCCGTCGGTCTCACCGCGGGGTCGCTGGCTCCGACCGCCGCGCAGGCCATGCCGATGCCTGGACCGGCCGTTCCGGCTGGTGCCATCACTTCGCCGCTGCAAGCGGAGCAGGTTCGGCTGGTGTGCAAGCGCGTATGGACGGGGCGACACTGGAGCCGGCGCTGCTACGAAACGCGGCCGCGTGCCCACCGGCATTATCGTTACGATCACCGCCATCGCTACGATCGCCGCCACCGCCACCATCGTTACTATCGCTAGAGTTTTTTCGTTTCTAATGGACTCAGAAGCGAAACTCTAGGTTGTTATTTTGTCGCGTTTTCTTCACGCGAACCGGTGTCCACTTCGCTTGAAAACGCTCTAAACAAGCGCGACGATGAAATGAAACGGGCCGGAGAATCCGGCCCGTTTTTTTTGCATCAGATCAAGGCTCCGCCATGCGCGCCTGTTGCCGCAACACCGCTGCGATAAAACCCTCGCGCGCCTCCGAGTGGCGCAAGCCACGCGGCTCCAGCACGCGCCGCTCAAGGAACAGGCCGGTCAGCCGGAAACCATCGCTCAGATCGGCCGCGCTCAGCACCTCGACCCGACCCGCCGGCGTGCCGAGAAACCCCGGCAGGGCCAGCAGCCTTTCGCGCCATGGCGCGCCCGCCTCGCGCGACACCGCGCCACCGGACTTCGGCGAGACATAGGCCAGATCATGCGTCGCGCCGGTGGCGACGCAGCGCGTGAGATCGAGGCCGAAACCAAGCACCGTCAGCAGCGTCAGCTCGAAACGCACGACATGCGCCGCCGCAGTCACGGCATCGTCGAAATCGTCGAGAATGTATTCGACCAGCGCAAACATCTCTTCGTGCGGATCGCGCTCCGGCAACAGCCGGGCGAGCGCCGCCAGATGGGTGATGCCATAGGCGCCGTGCGGCAGACCGAAGGCATGCGCCGCGCGCAGCCGCAAGCCGTCGATCTGGTAGAGGCCAAGATGCGTATCGAGCCGGGCACGCCACAGCGCGCTGACCGTATTGCCCGGTTGCAGCAGCGGCCGCATCCGCGATCCGGCGCCGCCGCGTACAAGGCCGAGATGGCGGCCGTGCGCGCGCGTCAGAAGCTCGACGATGGCGCTGTTTTCACCATGCCGCCGCACGCCCAGCACCACACCCTCGTCGGTCCACTCCATCGCCGCAACGTCCGTCGGCGCTGAGGCGCGCCGACCATCCTTATGGCTCGATCCCTATGTCTTGGGAAACTCCAGTCCCATCTCGCGATAGCGTTCGGGGTCGTCGCCCCACCCTTCCCGCACCTTGACGAACAGAAACAGGTGCACCGGCACACCGAGAATCTCGCCAAGCTCGCGGCGCGCGTCAGCGCCGATCGCCTTGATGGTGGTGCCGCCGCTGCCGAGCACGATCTTACGCTGGCTGTCGCGTTCGACGAAAATGGTCTGCTCGATGCGCACCGATTTGTCCCGCTGCTCGGTCCAGCTCACGGTCTCCACCGTCGACTGATAGGGCAGTTCCTGATGCAGCCGCCGATAGATCTTCTCGCGCGTGATCTCGGCGGCGAGATGACGCAACGGCGCATCCGACAACTGGTCCTCGGGATAGTGGAACGGCCCCGGCGGCATCGCCGTGGCCAGCGCGCGGCGCAGATCGTCCACGCCATCGCCGGTCAGCGCCGAGACCATGAAGGTGTGCGCAAACGGCAGCCGCTGATTGGCCGCCTGCGCCAACGCCAACAGCTTGTCGCGGGCGATCTGGTCGATCTTGTTGATCACCAGATACTTCGGATGCGGCAGCGTGGCGAGCTTGTCGAGAATCGCGCTTGTCGCCTCGTCCAGCCCGGCGCGGGCGTCGATCAGCAGGCAGACAAGATCGGCATCGTGCGCGCCGCTCCACGCGGTCGAGACCATGGCGCGGTCGAGCCGGCGCCGCGGCGCGAAGATGCCGGGCGTATCGACCAGCACGATCTGCGCCTTGTCTTCGATGACGATGCCGCGGATCAGCGCGCGCGTGGTCTGTACTTTACGCGAGACGATCGACACCTTGGCGCCGACCAGCGCATTGATCAGCGTCGACTTGCCGACATTGGGAACGCCGATCAGCGCCACGAAACCGCAGCGGGTGCCATCGCGCGGCGCGACATCCTCAGCCATCGGAGCCTCCGGTCACGCCCTCGCGCGCCAACAGCGCCGAGGCTGCCGCCTTCTCGGCGGCGCGCTTGCTGCGGCCACGCCCTTCCGCCGGCGCCAGGCCCGGCAGTTCGACGGCGACGCAGAACTCGGGGTCATGGTCGGGGCCGCTGCGGGCGATCTCGCGATAGGTCGGCGTCGGCAGCGCGCGGCCTTGCGCCCACTCCTGCAGGATGGTCTTGGGATCGCGCAGTGCCCGCACCGGCTTGCGCATGCGCTGGCTCCAGTTGCGGGCGATGAACGCGGCCGCCGCGGCATAGCCGCCATCGAGAAAGATCGCGCCGATCACCGCCTCGCAGATGTCGCCGAGCACCGACTTACGCAGCCTCGCGCCGGCCCCGACCCCGACGGTGCCGAGCTTGATGGCGTCCAGCAGTCCCAACGCCTTCGCGACATCGGCGCAGGTCTCGCGGCGCACCAGGTCGGCCAGCCGGCGCGACAGTTCACCCTCGTCGGCCTTGGGAAAGGCGCGGTAGAGCATGTCGGAAATCACCAGGCCCAGCACATGGTCGCCGAGAAATTCGAGGCGCTGATAGCTTTCGCTGCGGCTGCGCGCCGATTTCAGCGCCGACACATGGGTCAGCGCGGTGGTCAGCAGGCCGGCGTCGGTGAAGGCATAGCCAAGACTCTCCTCCAGCGCGACAAGCTTGGCCTTGGCGCCGCGCCGGCCAGCCGGCTTGCGTACCGGGTGCGCCGGCGCCTCGGTCACCGCAACCGCCACGGCATTGGCCGGCTCGTCCGCTTGCGGCAAGGGTGCGTCCGGGGGAAGCGTTTCGTCGCTCATCGCACGATTGAGAAGAGGCGGCCCCAGCGCACCGCGACGGGCCAGCGCCACACCTGCCAGGCACTCTCCCCTTCCGCGATCGAGAAGAAGATCATCTGGGCGCGGCCGATGATGTTCTCATACGGCACATAGCCGACGGCGGACAGCACACGGCTGTCTGTGGAGTTGTCGCGGTTGTCGCCCATCATGAAGAAATGGCCGGCCGGCACGGTGTAGACATGCGTGTTGTCGTAAAAGCCGTTATCGACGCAGTCGAGCGTCTGGTAGCTCACGCCGTTCGGCAACGTTTCCTTCCAGCGCTTGACCCGCGCGGTGGCATCCGATCCGCATGGATCCTCGCCGACGAAATCGGCCAACCGCTCGCGCTTGACCGGCGCATCGTTGATGTAAAGCAACCCTTCCTTCATCTGGATGCGGTCGCCCGGCAGGCCGATGACCCGCTTGATGTAATCGACCGAGTCATCCTTCGGCAGCCGGAACACCACGATGTCGCCGCGGCTCGGCTCCGAACCGAAGATGCGGCCGGAGAACAGAGGCGGCGAAAACGGGATCGAGTAGTGAGTATAGCCGTAGGAATATTTCGAGACGAACAGGTAGTCGCCGACCAGCAGTGTCGCCTTCATCGATCCTGACGGGATGTTGAACGGCTGGAACAGAAGCGTGCGAATGATCAGTGCGATCACCAGCGCATGAAAAACAACGCGGGTCGTCTCGCCAATGCCGCCCTTGGTATTCGACCCGGATGCCACGCTCATTCAGATTCCAGTTTCAACAGGGTTCACACCACAGCCGCGCCGTGAAGCGGGCCAGTTCGCATCACTCTCGGGTCCGGGCTGGCGAGGCATGAACCGGTAGCGCCGGGCGCCGCGCGGCGCCGTTGCCGGATTCGTCCCCGCCGAAGCGGCCGGCCGCCTTTTAGACCGTTGTCCCCGGCGGCGCAATGAACGGTTCCGCGAACCGCGATCAATCTATTGATTGTGAACAGTTTTTCAGCCTTACGGCAGATCGGGGGAAGGGCCGGCGAAGGCCGTTTCGGCGGAGATGATGACCATCGCCTGGGCGAGCGGCCAGTCATCGGTCATGGTCAGGTCGATCCGCGCGCTATGGCCGGCCGGGGTCAGCAGGTCGAGCCGCCGCAGCGCCCCGCCGGTCAGCACCAGGGTCGGCCGCCCGGTCGGCAGATTGACCACCCCCATGTCGCGCCACCACACGCCCTGCCGGACCCCCG
>JBARWE010000295.1:0-10032 GCA_049646625.1 Xanthobacteraceae bacterium | reverse complement strand
GTGCAGCGCCATGCGCTCCCTGCCGCTGGCGCGCAGATGGCGGATGCTGGCGAGCGCGCCGGCCGCCACCACCGGCGGCATCGCGCTGGTGAAGATGAAACCGCTGGCATGCGAGCGCACCGCATCGACCAGCGGCACGGAGCCGGCGATATAACCGCCGATCACGCCGAACGCCTTGGCGAGCGTGCCCTGCACCAGATCGACGCGGTGGCCGACGCCGTCACGCTCGGCAACGCCGGCACCGGTCGGCCCGTACATGCCGACCGCATGCACTTCATCGAGATAGGTCAGCGCACCGTGGCGCGCGGCGACATCGCAGATCTCGCCGATCGGAGCAATGTCGGCATCCATCGAATAGACCGATTCGAAGGCGACGATCTTGCAGCGCTCGGGCGGCAGTTGCGCCAGCAGATGATCGAGATGCGCCACGTCATTGTGGCGGAAGATCAGCTTCTCGACGCCGCTGCCGCGAATACCATGAATCATCGAGGCGTGGTTGAGTTCGTCCGACAGGATCACGCAATCCGGCAACAGGCGCCCCAGCGTGCTGAGCGCCGCCTCGTTGGCCACATAGCCGGAGGAAAACACCAGGGCCGCCGGCTTGTCGTGCAGCGCCGCCAACTCGCGCTCCAGATCGACGATCGGCTGATGATTGCCGGAAATGTTGCGCGTGCCGCCGGCACCGGCGCCGAGCGTGTCGAGCGCCTCCTTCATCGCGGCGATCACCGCAGGATGCTGCCCCATGCCGAGATAGTCGTTCGAGCACCACACGGTAATGGTGCGCTCGTCGCCCGCGGGCGTGCGCAACACCGATTGCGGAAAACGCCCGGCGATGCGCCGGTGCGGATGAAACACCCGGTAGCGGCCCTCGCGGCGCAGCGCATCGAGGCTCGCGGCGAACAGCCGGTCGTAGTTGGGGCGCGCCGCCGCACCGGCGTCATGGTACGCAGGGCGGGACACGGTTTCAACGGCATTCACAGCGGCGGCGCGATCGCGCATGGCGTCCCTCCCTTCAATTCGATTGCGGCCGCGGCGCCATCGCCGGCCCGACCTGATCGAGCACCGCGAGCAGTTCGCCAACGGCGCGCGTCGCATCCTGATTGCCGACAACCAGCCCCTTGAGATCGCGCAGAATGCCGCGCGCCTCATCGACCTTGTGGCGCTTGACCAGCGTCAGACTCTTGTACCAGAGCGCTTCGGGCATGCGCGGCGCCTGCGCCAGCAAGCGGTCGAACACCGCCGCCGCCTCATCGAGACGCGCTTCACCGCCGTCGCGAAACAGCACTTCACCATAGGCGAACAGCGTGTCGGCGCGCGCATCGCGCTCGGCCGCGCGCTTGAGCACGGCAATGGCATCGTCGGTGCGGCCGAGCGCACGATAGCTGCGGCCGAGCATCAGCATCTCCTCGACGGTCGGCTCGCCGCCCTGCACCCGCGCCTCAAGACGCTGCACCATCGCCCCGATGTCGGGCGCACCGTCCGCCGTTGTCGGCATGCCGGCCGGCGCCGCCGGCGCAGCAGCTTGCGCGGTGACCTGCGATGAGCCTTGCGCAGTGACCTGCGATGAGCCTTGCGCAGCGGGCGCCGCCGCGTTCGCGTTGGCCTGCGCCGCCGGCAACGGAATGCGCCCATCGGCATGGGGCGACGTGCCGCGCACGATGTCGCCGCGCACCGACAACATCACGGCGCCGCCCGAGATGCCGAACAGCAGCACGGCGGCCGCCGCTGCCGCCACCGGATAGCGGCGCGGCACATGCAGAGTGTCGCCGGCGGTGGTCGAGGCTCGCGCCTGACGCAGGCGCTTTAGCGCACGCTCCGCATCCGCTGACAGGATAGCACTCTGGCGACCGTGGATCGCCGCGTCGATCCGCCCCTCGGCAAAGGCCCGATCGAGGTCGCGCAGTTCGCCGACGAGGCGATCCTTTTCGTTCTGCCACTGCCGCTCCGGCTCGTCGCCATCGGCGCCGCGGCCGAGCGGCCCATCGGCGCTACGCAGCCACAACGGCAGCAGCACGACCGTTGCCGCCAGCGCACAGAGGATCAGCCACATCAGCACGCCGCTCATAGCTTCAGCCGCTCCAGATCATGCTCGGTGAGGGCAACCGTGGGCGCGGCCGAGGCCGCAACGGCGGCGGCGCGACGGCTCCGGCCAAGCCAGCGCGCCAGCCAGATGCCGCCGACCAGCAGGATCAGCAAAGGCAACACCCACAGAAGATGGTTGGCGCCGCGCGCCGGCGGCTGCATCAGCACATAGTCGCCGTAGCGATCGTGGAAATAGCCGATGATCTCGGCATCGCCGCGCCCCGCCTCGATCTGCTCGCGGACGATGCGCAGCATTTCCTTCGCGGAGGACGAGTGCGAATCCAGAATGGTTTCGCTCTGACACACCGGGCAGCGCAGTTTTGCCCCGATGGCGAACACGCGGCTGTCCACCGCGTCCTGCTGCTTGACCGGCTGCGCCAACGCCGAGGTCGTCAAGGCCGGGGCCTTCAGAGCCGGCACGGCCATGGCAGCGACCAGCACCATCGCAAGCATACGACGCGGCCTCATCGCGTCACCCCGATCAGTTCAAGGTTGCGCTTCAGCGCCGGCTCGGTCAGCGGCCCGACATGACGGGCCATCACGATGCCGTTGCGGTCGATGAAAAACGTCTCGGGCAGACCGTAGACACCGAAGTCGATTCCAGTGCGGCCGCTCGGGTCCTGCCCGGAGCGATAGGAGAAGGCCCCGAGGTCGTCCTGGAAGCGCGTGGCCGCCGCCGGCGCATCGCGATAATTGATGCCGACGATGCGGATGTCGTCGCGCGTCGCCACCTCGCGGCCAAAACCGGTCAGCAGCGCATGTTCGGCGCGGCAGGAGACGCACCACGACGCCCAGAAGTTGATCACCAGCGGCGTGCCGCGCAACTCATCGGCGGCCACCGTGCCCTTGCCGTCGAGCGCCGGCAGCGCGAACGCCGGCATGCTGCGGCCAACAAGTTGCGAGGGAATGTAGCTCGGGTCGCGCGTCAGCCCCCAGGCCAGCACCGCCAGCATCGCAACGACGATGCCGCCGAGCACCAGCTTCCAGGGCCGCAGCTTCGGAGCCTGCGATTGCGCCAGAGCCGTCATGCCGGCTGCTGCTCCTGTGCAAGCGCCGACGTGCGGGCGCGCGCACTGTAAAGCCGCGCGCTGCCGGCCACCGCGGCACCGACCAGCACCACCAGCCAGCCGACCCACAGCCACAGGATCAACCGATTCCAGTAGCCGCGCACGGTCGCCGCCCCGTGTGCCGCTTCATCGCCGAGTACCAGATAGAGGTCGCCCATCAGGAACGAGGCGATGGCCGCCTCGGTCGTGACCATCTGGCGTTCTTCATAGCTGCGCTTTTCGGGGCGCAGCTCCATCACCGGCACGCCGTCGCGCGACACGTCGAAACGGCCGGCGCGCGCGCGGTAGTTCGGGCCGTCGACACTTTCGACGCCGCGGAAGGTGACGTGATAAGGCCCGAGCGCGATGCTCTCGCCGGGCTTCAGCGAGACGATGACCGACTGCTGGAACAGCCCCGATGCCAGCATGCCGAAGGCGATCACCAGAATGCCGAGATGCACGATCATGCCGCCGTAGCGTGGCCGCGCGTTGCGCACCACCCGCCACGCCGACGACAGCCAGCCGCCCTTGGCGACCGCACGATGCGCCGCGACGCTGCGGCGGAAGTCGAGCAGCGTCGCGGTCAGCGTGAACGCTACCGCGCCGATCGCGGCGACGCCGATTGCCTCACGCACACCGGCCAGCAGCGCGACCGCCACCGCCACGAGCGCGACCAGCGCAGGCCATCGCAAGAAGTCGGTGAGACGGCGCGCCTTGATGCTCCGCCACGGCACGACCGGCCCGATCCCCATCAGCAACACCACCGCGACCAGCATCGGGATCGCGACCTTGTTGAAATACGGCGCGCCAACGGTGACACGGTCGCCGCTAACCGCCTCGACGATCAACGGATAGAGCGTGCCAAGCAGCACCACTGCGGCCGCGGCAAGCAGGAACAGGTTGTTGACGAGCAGCATCGCCTCGCGCGACCACGCGCTTTCGAGTTGCGTGGCGGCGGTGAGCCGTTCGGCGCGCCAGATGACGAGGCCGTAGCCGACCACCATCACCACCGCGAGGAACGCGAGCATGTAGGTGCCGCGCCCAGGATCGACCGCGAAGGAATGCACCGAGGTCAGCACGCCTGAGCGCACCAGGAAGGTGCCGAGCAGCGACAGCGCGAAGGTGGTAACGATCAGGAACACATTCCAGGTGTGGAACATATTGCGGCGATCCTGCGCCATGATCGAGTGCAGGAAGGCGGTGCCGGTCAGCCACGGCAGGAACGAA
The DNA here is from genome assembly GCA_049646625.1 of Xanthobacteraceae bacterium. Lineage (GTDB taxonomy): Bacteria > Pseudomonadota > Alphaproteobacteria > Rhizobiales > Xanthobacteraceae > PRO6. The sequence goes on along the minus strand of JBARWE010000295.1, from coordinate 5,677 downwards.
GCGTTCTCCACCGGGTCCCAGGCCCAGTAGCCGCCCCAGCCAAGTTCGTAATAGGCCCAGTAACCGCCAAGCATGATACCGCTGGTCAGCGCCGCCCAGGCGAACAGCGTCCAGCGCCGCACCGCGCGCACCCATTCGGCGCCAGCATGGCCGCGGATCAGGGCAGCGATGGCAAAGGCGAACGGCACCGAGAAGGCGACGTAGCCCATGTACAGAAGCGGCGGATGGAAGGCGAGGCCGGGATCCTGCAACAGCGGATTGAGGTCGCGGCCATCGGGCGGGGCGGGAAAAATCTCGCGGAACGGGCTGGATAGAAAGACAATGAAGCCGATGAAGCCGGCCTGCACGACGGCAAGCGTCGCGATGATCCACGGCATCGACAACGGATGGCTGCGCCAATGGACCACCACGGCGATCGCCGAGAACAGGCACAGATACCACAGCCACAACAAGAGCGAACCTTCATGCGCGCCCCACAGCGCGGTGAGACGATAGAGCAGCGGCAGGCGGCTGTTGGCGTTCTCGGCGACGTAGAGCACCGAGAAATCGGTGACGACGAACGACCACACCACCGTGAAGGCGCCAAGCGTCACCAGCACGAAGTTGACGATCAGCGCGTTGCGCGCGCCGACCAGAAACGCTGGCCGCGCGCCGCGCGCGGCCAGGACCGCGGCAAGGACGGCAAACAGCGACAGCGCGAAGGCGGTGGTCGTCGCCGACAGTCCGATCTTGACGAGACTTGCGGTCACGACACCATCTCCCGCGGTCCGGCCGCCGGCTGCGTCTCGTTGAGAACGCGCGCCAGAATGGCGATTGCCGCCGCAATACGTTCCTCGGAGAGTGCCGCGAAGCCGAAGATCAGCGTGTCGGCGACGCGGGGATGATCGGTTTGGGTGCAGGCGCCGCCGGTGGTCAGGCCGTAAAGCCCGACGCCGGCGGCCCCCGCCCGGCGCTCGATCTCGATCGCGCTGGGAAGGCCCGGCGGCAACCGCCAGGCGATGTGCATGCCACCGCTGGTGCCGAGAATATCGACCTCGCCGAAATGCCGGCGCAGATGATGCAGCAGGCAGTCGCGGCGCATGCGGTAGGTCTGGCGGATGCGCCTGAGATGGCGGTTGAAGGCGCCCTGCTCCATGAACTCGGCCATCGTGGCCTGTTCGAGCCACGGCGCGCCATTGCTCATCAGCGTCTTCCACGAGCGCGCGGCGGCGACGAACGACGGCGGCACGATCAGATAGCCGAGCCGCAAGCCGGCGCCGAGGCATTTCGAGAAGGTGCCGAGGTAAAACACCCGGCCATGGTCGTCGAGACCACGCAGCGCCGTCAGCGGCGCGCCTTCGTAACGGAAGTCGCTGTCGTAGTCGTCCTCGATGATGAAGCTGCCGGTGCGGCGCGCCCATTGCAACAGCGCGATGCGCCGCTCCAGCGACAGCGTCACGCCGAGCGGGTACTGATGCGAGGGCGTCACATAGGCGAGCGCGCGGTTGGTCTCGGGCAGACACGCGACGTCGAGGCCGTGCTCGTCCACCGGCACCGGGATCGACGGCAGGTCGCAGCTCTCGAACAGATAGAACGCGCCCTGATAGCAGGGGTCCTCGTGGATGAAGGCGCCGACATGGCGCGCCAGTACGCTGGCCGCGAGATTGAGGCCATCCTGCGAGCCGCCGACGATCACCACCTCGTCCGGCGACACGGTGATGCCGCGCGCCGGGCCGACATGCTCGGCAATGGCGCGGCGCAGCGCGAGAAGCCCCTGCGGATCCTGATATTCCGTCATGCGCGCGCCGGCGTAGCGCAGCTTGCTGTCGAGGATGCGCCGCCATTCCTTGATCGGGAACGAGTCGGCCGCCGGCCGGCCGACCCAGAAATCGTAAGTCAGCCCGGCGCGCGGATTGACCACGGCCTGCGCGCGCGGCACGCGGACGGAAAAATCCTCATCGTTTTCGTTGTCGCCCGCCGGCAGCAGCGGCGCGCGGCAGCCATCGGAGCTGGTAAAGATCGCGGTCTCCGGCAGCGCACCGGAGACGAAGGTGCCGACGCTCGGCCGGCTTTCGATATAGCCTTCGAGCAGCAGTCGCTCATAGGCGAGCACGACGGTGTTGCGAGAAACGCCGATCTGCTCGCTCAACACCCGCGACGGCGGCAACGACTCCCCGCCACGCAACAGCCCCCGCAGAATCATCGACCGGATCTGGTCGAACAACTGAAACTGCAGCGAACGACTGTCGCCGTGATCAAGATGGACCGCGAGCGGCATTGCACGACCCTCCCTGTCCTCCCTGTGGCACCATGCTAGTTTTGCGTGCGGCGCAATAGACAGGTCCACACGGCGATAATTGCATGGCTCCGCATTATTCTAATTCTAGTTACGGGGCGGCACGCAAGCAGCACAGGCCCGGTCGGTTCCGCACGCCATTACGCGGGTACCGATCGAGCATGGATCTTTGGATGAAGAACGGGCGGCTTCAGCTCGCCCCGCCGGCAACCGGAAGCAGTCGATAGATCCAGTAGCCGCGATGCTGATAAACGATCTCGGTGCCGGCAACGCTACCGAGTTCGGTGGCATCGAACGGCAACAGCCGCGCCAGCAGCGTCGATTTGTCCTTGGCCTCGGGAAGAAAGAACACGCGCGTGACGTCTTTCGCCTTCGGGGTGGCGACGTAGGCCGCGTGCCCCTTTTCCTTCATCCAGTGCCGCACCAGCTTGAGCGCATCATGCACCTGGGAGCCAGCGGGAAAATCGTGGATACCGATGGCGAAACGGTCGGGCCGCGCCACGCCGATCGAAAACGCATCGCGGACATGGAGGATGACATAGGCGGGCTTGCCTTGCGCCAATACCGCAAGCCTGGCGACGCCATAGCGATCGTCGGCCAGCAGCGCATCGACGAATGCATCGAAGGCGGCGGCTTCCGCGCCCGGCTTGATGCCGGCGAAACGTCGCTCGGCCTCACGCACCGTCGCCGCCTGACGCTGCCAGGGCGCCGGCAGGATCAGGGCCGCGCCGTCGTCGGCGGCGGCCAGCGGCGCATCGACATCGATGAAGGCTTTAAGCCGGCGCGAGGTATCGGGCATCGCCAGCACCAAGGCGCCGGCCGGCAAATGCTTGCGCAACGCCTCGATCAAGCCGCGCTCCTCGTCGGGGCGAACCTCGGGATGCAACACCGGCTCGCCGATCGCGCTTTCCCAGGCGACCACGGCCGCCCCGCCGGCGCCACGCAGCACCGTGCCGCGCGCGGCACGGTCGGTCGCCTCCGGCACGGCGATATCAAACGTCTCGGCCTTCGCGCCGGGCTGCAGGGCCAGAAGTGCCGTAAGGCCGTCGTCCGGCGCCTCAGTGACCGCGTGCCGCTCGTAGGGCACCGGCTGCGGCCGCGTCCACGACCATGCCGCCACCGCCATCAGTCCAAGCCCGAAAAAAATGAGCGCGCCGCCGAGTGCGGCACGCCCATTCAAGTTGGGGGAGAGGAAACGCGACACAGCAAACTCCTTAAGTCGCCGGGCGCCCCCTGCCCCGCCGGCGCGGGGCCAGCACGGCGGCCATGCCAAGTCCGGCGAGGAGGAAGCCGAAGCCCGCAAGTCCTGCCTGCTTGACCGGCGTATCAAGCTCAAGGAAGCCACGGCGCTGCTTGGTCCCGCTGCGCGCTTCCAGCTTGGCGATACGGGTCTCCAGCGCCGCCTTCTCACGCAACTGGGTGTCGGCGTCCTTGATGCGGGCAAGACTGCGGATCAGCTTGGCCCAGCCGTTGGTGTAGGTGAAGCCGCCGGGATTGACATGCGCCAGCCCCTTGAAGTGACGCATGATGTGCTGCTCCCACATTTCGGCGAACTCGACATCGACGGCGGTGGGGTTGTTGCCCTTGGAGGCGAAGAAGCCGAAGAAACCGCCGGGTTCATCCTTGTCGGGCGCCGGCGGTGCCGGACGATTGGTCTTCTGGCCGACCAGCAGGCCGTCGTCATAAAGCTTCTTCATGACGCCGCGCGCATCCTCGACCAGCTTGATGCCGTCGATGGTGCCCTTGTCCATCATCTCAAGATAGCTGGTGGCGAAGCGGCCGGAGTGGCACTGCGAGCAGGTCTGCACCCAGGCTTCCTTGCGCTCCTCGAACCACGGATGCTTGAGGTTGTCGGCAATCGCCTGCATCGGGTTGAAGCCCCAGCGCACCTTGCGCACCAGGTTGTGGCTGAACTCGCCGTTGAACTCGAAATGGCAGGTCTGGCAGGTCGGCGCGGTCTGGTTGGCAGCCTTGTAGCCGGCCGACAGCGGCTTCTCCCAGTCCCAGGTGTTGCCGAGCGTGGCGTAATTGATGCCGTGCTTCGACAGCATGTAGTTCTCGAACTCGTTGTGATCGACGCCGTTATGGCAATACGAACAGGTCTCCGGCTTGCGCGCGGCGGCGACCGAGAATTCATGCCGGGTGTGGCAGGTGTTACAGGTGTTCTGCGAGGTGTGGCACATGGTGCAGCCCTCGGCCACCTCGCGCTCCTGCATGCCGGCCCAGATGCCGGTCTCGATGTTGGCAAGCATCGACAGCGCGTGCGAGGGGCGGCCGTCCGGCCACTGGCCCTGCGGCCACTTCAAGGTATCGCGCTCCGATTCACGCTCGGCGAACTGCTTGAGATGGCACTGGCCGCAATTGGCGGCGTCCGGCATCTTCAACTCGGTCTTGTGGTTGCCGTGCTCGGCGTTGACGCCGATGTGGCAGTCGATACAGCCGACCTCTTTCAGAGGCTCGCCATCCTTGAGCTTGCCGAGCGAGCGCAGATTGGCCTCGACCTCGGTGATCATCTCTTTCTTGTAGGCGCGCGAATCGCTATCCGGCAGATTGCGGATCTCGTCGAGGTTGCCGTGCACGCTCTTCTGCCAGGTATGCACCCAGCCCGGCGTCACCGAGGTGTGGCACTCCACGCACTCCTGCCGGCTCGCCGTGATCTCGACATCCGGCGGCGTGTAGAAGTCATGCGGCATGAAGTATTTGGTCATCGGGATCGGCTCCCAGAGGTTGCCGAACTTGCCTTTGCCGGCGCCCTGCTTGGGATCGTAGAAGCGCTTGACCAGCGCGTCGTAGAGCTGCTGGGGTGTTGCATCCTTGGAGACGTTGAGCGCCTTGTAAAGCTCGTCGGGAATATCGGCGCGCACCGCATCGTTGCCGGCACTGGCCATGAGCAGCGCAAACGCCGCGGCAATAGCCGTCACGCATCGGCGGAGCAATCTCCACGAGCTAACCGCCTTCGCAATGCCCGGGCGAGTCTCGACGATACGACGTTCGCTGGCAAACAAGCTCGCAATCATGGCGCATACCCCTTTGATTGCACCATGATGCAACCGTGGCATGCGATTCCGAAGGACCAGCAGCAGCGAAATCTCTGGAACCAGCGGGCCGGACACGGCCGGCCGGCGCAATGCCGGCCGAACCGCGGCAAGGGCCTGCGGGTCATACGCAACCACTTGCGGGGACGGGGGAATATCGCGATCTCGACGAAGGATCGGGTCGCCCAAGACGGCCCGCCGTCACGACGTGGTTGCCAATCTCAGCCGTTTGGCTGCGATCGCGCAACCAGCGCGCACCATCTCAGATCGCGAGGTACTTCTGGATCGTGCCGTCCTGCGACATGGCTTCCGGCAGGCCGCTTGCAACGACCCTGCCCTTCTCCAAAACGATGCAGCGCTGCGCCAT
>JBARWE010000294.1:0-2080 GCA_049646625.1 Xanthobacteraceae bacterium | reverse complement strand
CCTACGATCTACTCTCCGACGCCGTGTGCCTGGCCGAGGTGCTCGACGTTGTCGTAGAGATCTCCGACGACATCGACATCAAGGGGAACTCTCTCGTAGCAGGGGTTCCGGCGCTGTCGCGCCTCTGCAAAAAGACCGCCGCCGATCTTCGCGACGGCATCGAAAGCCTCGGAGACGACATTCGTGACGAGATTCGCGACTATCTCCGGAGCAAGGTCACCCGCTCCATCGAAGCGAATTGAACTCCCGGCACCGCCGGCGCCCGCTCTCAAGCCGCCCTCCGGGGCGGCTTTCTCGTGCCCGGATGGAGAGGCGTAGCAACGCCAAGGTCCGTACCTATAGCGCACCTATTCGGTTTTTAGCTGATTTTGGAATGCTGCTAAGTGATTGAAAACGTTGGCTCCCCGGGCCGGATTCGAACCAGCGACCAACCGGTTAACAGCCGGTTGCTCTACCACTGAGCTACCAGGGAACACGTCAGGGCCGCGCACGCGCGCCCGTGATTTGGAGAGCATATAACAAAGCCGCCCCGGCTTGCCTAGACCCTTTGAGACTTTATGCCAGTCGCCGGCACAATACGGAATCGGCCAAAGAACCGGCCGAAAACAGCACGTTATGCGGAGCCTGGCACGGCCCGTACGGTAGCCTGCCCCAGTCCGCCAGGGTGCCCGTCACCCGAAGGTAAAGGCGTAGGCCCGCACGCCGGGGGCGAGAAAGCGAATCTCGAAGGTGTGTTCGGCCACCTCCCCCTTCTGTCGCACCAGTTGGTACAGCCGCTCCGCCGTGACCGTGCCCTGCCCGTCGGCATCGGTATCGACGCCATGATCGGCACCGGGCGCCCTGCCGTCGATGGTGACACGGAAGCGCACCGGCGCCCCGTCCGCAGCCGGACCGAGCACGAGGTGCAAATCGCGGGCGTGGAAGCGGAACACGATGGCCCCCTCGCCGCCATCGAGCGCGGCGTGTTCGTCATGCACCGTCCAGTCGCCGGCCAGGCCCCATTCGTTGAGCTTCGGCATGCCGGGCGCGGCATAAACGTGTGCGACATCGCGCACCAACCCACCGGGCGAAACGAAGTTTTCCGCGCGCTCGTAGCCGAGATAGGTTTCCGGCGACAGCACGTCGGCGAAGGTCGAAGCGGCCTGCGCACCGGAAGCATCGACGCTGACGAGGCTGCCGGCCATCGCCGCGCCATGCGCCTCGGACAAGAGTTGCTGGATCACCCGCTCGGAGATATCGTAACTGCCTTCGCCGAAATGATGGTGGCGGATGCGGCCCTGCGCATCGATGAAATAGTGCGCCGGCCAATAGCGGTTGTCGAAGGCGCGCCACACCGCATAGCTATTGTCGATGGCGACCGGATAGGCGATGCCGAGATCGGCGACCGCCTTGCGCACATTGTCGAGGTTTTTCTCGAAGGCGAACTCCGGCGTGTGCACGCCGATCACCACCAGCCCCTGGTCCTTGTATTTCTCGGCCCAGGCGCGGACGTATGGAATGGCGCGCAAGCAATTGATGCAGGAATAGGTCCAGAAATCGACCAGCACCACCTTGCCGCGCAGCGCCTCCGGCGTCAGCGGCATTGAGTTCAGCCAGCCGACTGCACCGTCGAGCGCCGGCATCTTGCCCTCGACCGGCAGCGCGCCAGCGGCCGCCCCCTTCGCGCCCGTCATGGCAGGCGTGCCGGCCATCATCGCCGTTTGCGGCGACTGCGTCTCCGGGTGCAGCGTATCGATCAGGCTCTGTTCGAGCGAGGCAGTGCCGGCCGCCGACAGCCGCGTCAGCAACCCGGTATCGAGGCCGGCCGCGATCGCCGCGACCGCCACCAGCACCAGCGCGCCAAGCCCGCGCCGCAGCCACACACCGACGCCGAGCGAACGCTTCATCGCGGCAAACACCCGCCCGCCGGCGAGCAGCGCCAGCGCCAGCGAAGTCGCCGCGCCGGCGGCGTAGGCCAGCAGCAGAAACGAGGTCGCAACGCTCGCCCCCTGCAGCGCGGCGCCGGTCAGGATCAGGCCAAGCACCGGCCCGGCGCACGGCGCCCAGACGAGACCGGTAGCAACGCCGAGCAACAGCGAGG
>JBARWE010000293.1:0-2440 GCA_049646625.1 Xanthobacteraceae bacterium | reverse complement strand
GATGGCGGGCGCCGCCACCGGGGCACCGGGGCTGCCGGCGCCGCGCGCGAGTGAGCGCGCCGCCTCGGGCGTGACGAGGTCCGGGTCGATCGACGGGACGGTGACGCTTTTGCGGGCGCCGCTGGAGCCGTCGATGATGGTCACGGTGCGGGCGGCTGGCGTCACCGGCTCCGGGGCGGGCGCCGTCACCGCCGGGGTGACAGTCGGGCTGACGGCCGCCGAAGCGGGACGATCCGCCTCGCCGATGGCGACGACTACTGCAGGCTCGCCGCCGCCACGGCCATCACCGAACAGCGCGAACCCGGCAAAGACGGCAAGGCATAGCCCGAACAGCCCGGTGAGGGCCGGCAGCAGCACGGCGGCGCGGCGCCGCGACGGACGTGGCGGCGTGTCCTGCCCGAGCGGCGTATTGAGGTCGTCGGTCGCCTCGCCCATGGCCGTCCGCTGGCTCTCCCCGAATCACCTGACACGGAGAGTAGCACGGCTGATACGCCGCCGATCGGCAGCCGCCCTTAAACGGAAACGGGCGGCCTCGCGCCGCCCGCTTCGTTCAGCATCTGCAAGTGAGGCTTTAGTTCGCCGACTTGCGGTCCTCGGCCGCGGCCTTGTCCTTCTCGACTTCTTCCGGCGCGGACGCCTGCACCTTGACGCCGTGCAACAGGTCGGCGGCAGCCTTGAGCGCCTTGTCGTCCTTGGCCTCCGGCGGCACATAGGACTGCGAGCCGGCCTTCTCGTCGCCGTCGGAGCCTTTCAGATGGCCGCGCAGCGAGGCTTCACCCTTGGTGTCGGTGCGCGCCTTAAGTTCTTCCGGCACCTCCTGCAGGATCTCGATATCCGGGGTAATGCCCTTGGCCTGGATCGACTTGCCGGAGGGCGTGTAGTAGCGCGCTGTGGTCAGCCGCAGCGCGCCGTTGCCGGAGCCGAGCGGGATGATGGTCTGCACCGACCCCTTGCCGAACGAGCGGGTGCCGATCAGGGTGGCGCGCTTGTGATCCTGCAACGCGCCGGCAACGATCTCGGAGGCCGAAGCCGAGCCGCCGTTGATCAACACCACCACCGGCTTGCCCTTGGTGAGGTCGCCAGCCCGCGCCGAGCGGCGCTGGGTTTCCTCGGCGTTGCGGCCGCGGGTCGAGACGATCTCGCCGCGGTCGAGGAAGGCGTCGGACACCGTCACGGCTTCTTCGAGCAGGCCGCCCGGATTGTTGCGCAGGTCGACGATGAAGCCCTTGAGCTTGTCGGCGCCGATCTGGCTGGTCAGGTTGGCGATCTCGCGCTTCAGGCCCTCGGTGGTCTGCTCGTTGAAGGTGGTGACGCGGATATAGCCGATGTCGTCGCCCTCGACGCGGGCGCGCACCGAGCGCACGCGGATATTGTCGCGCGTCAGCGTCACCTCGATCGGCTTGTCCTGACCTTTACGGATGATGCGCAGCCTGATCTTGGTGTTGATGGCGCCGCGCATTTTCTCGACCGCCTGGTTGAGGGTCAGGCCCTGCACCGGCTCGTCGTCGAGATGGCTGATGATGTCATTGGCGAGGATGCCGGCCTTGGAGGCCGGCGTGTCGTCGATCGGCGACACCACCTTGATCAGGCCGTCCTCCATGGTGACTTCGATGCCGAGGCCGCCGAACTCGCCGCGGGTCTGCACCTGCATGTCGCGGAAGCTCTTGGCGTCCATATAGCTCGAATGCGGATCGAGGCCGGCCAGCATGCCGCTGATCGCCGACTCGACCAGCTTGGCGTCGTCGGGCTTTTCGACATAGTCGGCCCGCACCCGCTCGAACACATCACCGAACAGGTTGAGCTGGCGGTAAGTGTCGGAGGTCGCCGCGCTGGCGCTGGCGCCGAGCAGCGCCGTCCGGGGGTGGGTGACGGCCAGCGCCAGCATCGCGCCGGCGGCCGCACTCAGAAGAACGAGAGAGGTCTTGCGCATTATCCGCGAACCTTTTTGCCTTCACTTGCCGCCCACCACGGGGCCGGATCGATTGGAGCGCCATCCTTGCGAAACTCGATATAAAGCACAGGCTGGCTGGGGTTGGTGGCCAATATCGACGCCACCCGCGATGCCGATCCCATCGTCGCGACGGGTTCCCCTGTCAGGACAAACTGGCCAATGCTGACGGATATCCGCTCCATCCCGGCGAGCAAGACATGATATCCGCCCCCGGCATTGAGGATCAAGAGTTGTCCGTAGCTGCGGAACGGCCCGGAATAGACCACCCAGCCGTCGCACGGGGTCGTCACCTGGGCGCCCGGCGCGGTAGCCAGCGACATGCCCTGGCCCGGACCGCCGGCGGCATCACCCTCGCCGAAGCGGCGGATCATGCGGCCGTTGACCGGCAGCGCCAGCGTGCCGCGGGCCGAGGCGAAGGCCACCGCCGGGGTCAGACGGCCAGGGTCTCGCAGGGACTCGAGGCTGGGCTTGCCGCGCGACGCCTGGACG
>JBARWE010000292.1:0-3152 GCA_049646625.1 Xanthobacteraceae bacterium | reverse complement strand
TCCGGCTGCCGAGCGGCACATAGTCGCGCTGCGCCGCTCCGGTGTAGAGCTGGCGCGGCCGGCCGATCTTCTGCTGCGGGTCCTCGATCATCTCGCTCCACTGGCTGATCCAGCCGACGGTGCGGGCCACCGCGAACAGCACGGTGAACATCGAGGTCGGGAAGCCCATCGCCTTGAGCGTGATGCCGGAATAGAAATCGACGTTCGGATAGAGCTTGCGCTCGATGAAGTAGTCGTCGTTGAGCGCGATCTTCTCCAGTTCGATCGCCACCTTGAGCAGCGGGTCGTCGCCGTGGCCAAGCTCGTTCAGCACCGCGTGGCAGGTCTTTTGCAGGATTTTTGCGCGCGGATCGTAGTTCTTGTAGACGCGGTGGCCAAAACCCATCAGCCGCACCGACGAGTTCTTGTCCTTCACCTTGGCGATGAACTCGGGGATCTTGTCGACGGTGCCGATCTCGGCCAGCATCTTCAGCGCTGCCTCGTTGGCGCCGCCATGCGCAGGACCCCACAGGCAGGCGATGCCGGCGGCGATGCAGGCGAACGGGTTGGCGCCCGAGGAGCCGGCGATGCGCACGGTCGAGGTCGAGGCGTTCTGCTCGTGATCGGCGTGCAGGATGAAAATCTTGTCGAGCGCGTCGGCCAGTACCGGATTGACCTGGTACTCCTCGCACGGCACCGCGAAGCACATGCGCAGGAAGTTCGAGGCGTAGTCCAGGTGGTTGAGCGGATAGACGAATGGCTGGCCGATCGAATACTTGTAGGCCATCGCCGCCAGCGTCGGCACCTTGGCGATCATGCGCATGGAGGCGATCATGCGCTGGGTCGGGTCGCTGATGTCGGTGGAGTCGTGATAGAAGGCGGCGAGCGCGCCGACCGACGCCACCATCACCGCCATCGGGTGCGCGTCTCGGCGGAATGCCTGGAAAAAGCTCCGCATTTGCTCATGCACCATCGTGTGATGGGTGATGCGGAAGTCGAAATCTTCCTTCTGCGCCTTGGTCGGCAGCTCGCCGTAAAGCAGCAGGTAGCAGGTTTCGAGGAAGTCGCCCTGTTCGGCGAGTTGTTCGATCGGATAGCCGCGATACAACAGGACGCCCTGGTCGCCGTCGATATAGGTGATCTTCGACTGGCAGCTTCCGGTCGAGGTGAAGCCGGGATCGTAGGTGAACATGCCCGTCTGGGCATAAAGCTTGCTGATGTCGACGACGTCGGGGCCGATCGTGCCGCTATGAATCGGAAACTCGAAGCTTTTGCCGCCCACGGCCAGCGTTGCGGATTTCGCGGTGTTCTTGGCGTCCATGGCGTGGTCCCCGGGAAGTCGTTTCGGAACCGGACCGGCCCTGCATTTAAGATAAAGGGTAAGGCCCGCGGTTGTTGTCGCGAGGGAGGGTTAAACCATTGCGTCAAGCGCTGCAAGACGGACAAGAGGTTGAAGGGAAGCGTTCTTTGCAATGCTCGTGCAGCGCTGTGCGACCTCACGAGCGCTTGAAATGACGGGCAAAATCGCGATGCCGGGGAAGCGGGCGGCGGCCCGCCCGCGAAATTGTGGCGCGTCGAGGTATTCTACGGTTGGGCGAGATCGCCAAGACGCGCGAGGCACTCCTCGCGCCCGAGCACGTCGAGCACGTCGAAGATGCCGGGCGAGGTGGCGCGGCCGGTCAGCGCCGCGCGCAGCGGCTGCGCCGCCGCGCCAAGCTTGATGCCGTTTTGTTCGGCGAACGTGCGCACCGCGCTTTCCGTGGTCTCGGCCGACCACGGCTCGACCGTCGCAAGCGCCGCGCGCAATCGGCCGAGAAGCTGGCGCGCTTCCGGCGTGACGAGCGCCGCCGCCTTGGCGTCCAGCGCGAGCGGCCGGTCGGCGAACAGATAGGTGGCGCTGTCGATCAGTTCGATCAGCGTCTTGGCGCGCTCCTTCAGTCCCGGCATGGCGGCGAGCAGGCGGGCACGGCCGGCGGCGTCGAGCTTGCCGGCGATCGCCGCGCCCTGGGGAATGAACGGCAGCGCTTCCTCGATCCGGCGCAGCAGCGTCGCGTCGTCGCTGTGGCGGATGTAATGGCCGTTGAGGTTTTCCAGCTTGGCGAAGTCGAAGCGCGCCGCCGAGCGGCCGATGCCCTTGAGGTCGAACAGCGCGATCATCTCGTCGGTCGAAAACACTTCCTGGTCGCCGTGGCTCCAGCCAAGCCGCACCAGGTAATTGCGCAGCGCCTCCGGCAGGTAGCCCATCGCGCGGTAGGCATCGACGCCGAGCGCACCGTGGCGCTTCGACAGCTTGGAGCCGTCCGGCCCGTGGATCAGCGGAATGTGCGACATGCTCGGGAAGGCCCAGCCGAGCGCGTCGTAGATCTGCTTCTGCCGCGCGGCGTTGGTGAGGTGGTCGTCGCCGCGGATCACATGCGTCACGCCCATGTCGTGATCGTCGACGACGACGGCCAGCATGTAGGTCGGGTTGCCGTCGGAACGCAGCAGCACGAGATCGTCGAGATTTTCGTTCTGCCACACGACGCGGCCCTGCACCTCGTCCTCGACGACCGTTTCGCCGCTCTGGGGCGCGCGCAGCCGGATCACAGGCTTGACGCCGGCTGGCGCTTCGCGCGGATCGCGGTCGCGCCAGCGCCCGTCGTAGCGCATCGGGCGGCCCTCGGCGCGCGCCTTCTCGCGCATCTCGGCCAGCTCCTCGGCGCTGGCGTAGCAGTGGTAGGCCTTGCCCTCGGCCAGCATCTGTTCGGCGACGGCGCGGTGGCGCGCGGCGTTGGCATATTGGTAGACGACGTCGCCGTCCCATTCGAGGCCAAGCCAGGTGAGGCCGTCGAGGATCGCCTCGATCGCCGCTTGCGTCGAACGCTCGCGGTCGGTGTCCTCGATCCGCAGCAGCATTTTGCCGCCGCGGCCGCGCGAATACAGCCAGTTGAACAGCGCGGTGCGGGCACCGCCGATATGCAGGAATCCGGTTGGCGAGGGAGCGAAGCGGGTGACGATCTGTGACATCGGGGATGGAAGGTCCGGGCGGGCTGTGGCGCGAAAACGCGGCTCGTGTAGCATGGCCGCCGTCGAGAGTGTAGCGGGCTGTGGAGTCGCCTGTGGGGGCGTTGCGCGAAAGATCGCCGCGCAGCAAGGCGCAAACGTGGCCGGCGGATGGCACGCCGGCGTATGCC
>JBARWE010000291.1:0-9552 GCA_049646625.1 Xanthobacteraceae bacterium | reverse complement strand
GCGCCGCGCTCCTGCAACAGCCGCTCGATGCGCGCCATGGCGCCGGCAAAATCCGCAGGTTTGCCGGCCCAGCGCGCCGAATGGATGCCGGGCTGGCCACCGAGCGCCGCCACCGCCAGTCCCGAATCGTCGGCAAACGCCGGCAGGTTCGCAGCGCGCGCGGCAGCCTCGGCCTTGATGCGGGCATTGGCGGCAAAACTGTCGCCGGTCTCCTCCGGTTCGGCGAGGCCAAGCTCGCCCGCCGATACCGCATCGATGCCATAGGGCGCCAATAGCTCGCGCATCTCGGCGAGCTTGCCCGGATTGTGTGTGGCGATGACCAGACGCCCGGTGATTCGGCGGTGCATGGGAGCCATTCTACGTCAGCGGCGAGGCCCGAGAAACGCCGCGGCGGCCTTTAGGCCACCGCGATCTTCTGCAACTCGACAAGGCGGCCGATGCCCTGCCGCGCCAGCGCCATCAGCGCCAGAAACTCGTCCTGCGTAAACGGCGTCTTCTCGGCGGTGCCCTGCACCTCGACGATGCGGCCGTCGCCGGTCATGACGAAATTGGCGTCGGTTTCGGCTTCCGAATCCTCGGCATAGTCGAGGTCGAGCACCGGCGTGCCGTTGTAGACCCCGCAGGACACCGCCGCGACGTGGTCGCGCAGCACGTTGCCGCCGCGCAGCATGTTGCGGCCCTTCATCCAGGCGAGACAGTCGGCCAGCGCCACCCAGGCGCCGGTGATCGAGGCGGTGCGGGTGCCGCCGTCGGCCTGCAGCACGTCGCAGTCGACCGTGATCTGGCGTTCGCCGAGCGCTTCGAGATCGACGGTGGCGCGCAGCGAGCGGCCGATCAGGCGCTGAATTTCCACGGTGCGGCCGTTCTGCTTGCCGGCCGCCGCCTCACGGCGGGTGCGCTCCAGCGTGGCGCGCGGCAGCATGCCGTATTCGGCAGTGACCCAGCCGCGCCCCTGGCCCTTGAGCCACGGCGGCAGGCGGTCCTCCAGCGTGGCGGTGACCAGCACATGGGTGTCGCCGAACTTCACCAGGCAGGAGCCTTCGGCGTATTTCACCACGCCGCGCTCCAGCGCGATGGGACGCAGTTCGTCGGGCGCGCGGCGGCTCGGGCGCATGAGGCTCTCTCCTGACCTGTCAAAGATACCGGCTGCTTGTAGTGCATCGCCAGGCCAAAGGGAAACGTTCAGGCGTGTCCTTACCGCAGCACTTGCACAATGCCCTGTGAATGGACAATTGTTGCGGTCCACCCGCGACTTGCCGGAAGTTGAGGAGGAATGTCGAAGAACCCCGCCGCGCCCCCGTCCGAAGCGAGCGCCCTGCATGGCGGCCCGGCGTCGGGCCTGATCACGCCGTCGGCCGGGCTTGCCCAGCTCAACGAGCGCTCGCGCGACATTTTCCGGCAGATCGTCGAGAGCTATCTGGCGACCGGCGAACCGGTCGGCTCGCGCAACATCTCGAAGCTGATCTCGATGCCGCTGTCGCCGGCCTCGGTCCGCAACGTGATGTCGGACCTCGAACAGCTTGGCCTGATCTATGCGCCGCACACCTCGGCCGGGCGGCTGCCGACCGAAATCGGCCTGCGCTTCTTCGTCGATGCCCTGATGCAGGTCAGCGACCTGTCGGAGGAGGAACGGCAGTCGATCCAGGCGCAACTCGCCGCCGTCGGCCGCGCCGAGACGGTCGAGGCCGCGCTCGGCGAGGCGCTGACCCGGCTGTCGGGCTTGAGCCGCGCCGCCGCGGTGGTGCTGACCGCCAAGGCCAACGTCCGGCTCAAGCATATCGAGTTCGTCCAGCTCGAACCGGGAAAGGCGCTGGTGGTGCTGGTCGCCGAGGATGGCCAGGTCGAAAACCGCGTGCTGCCGCTGCCGCCCGGCGTGCCGGTCTCGGCGCTCAACGAAGCCACCAATTTCCTCAATGCCCGCATCCGCGGCCGCACGCTGGCCGAGGTCCGCGCCGAGCTGGAACAGGCGATGGCGGCAAGCCGCGCCGAACTCGACCAGTTGACGCAGAAGGTGATCGCGGCCGGACTGGCAAGCTGGTCGGGCGGCGACAGCGACGAGCGCCGGCTGATCGTGCGCGGCCAGGCCAACCTGCTGGAAGACCTGCACGCCCTGGACGACCTCGAACGGGTGCGGCTGCTGTTCGACGACCTCGAAGCCAAGCGCGGCGTCATCGACCTGTTGGGCCGCGCCGAGCAGGCCGACGGCGTGCGCATCTTCATCGGCTCGGAAAACAAGCTGTTCTCGCTGTCAGGTTCCTCGACGATCATCTCGCCCTATCGCGACGGCGCCGGGCATATCGTCGGCGTGATCGGCGTGATCGGCCCGACCCGGCTCAACTATGCCCGCGTCATCCCGATGGTCGACTACACCGCGCGCATCGTCAGCCAGATGCTCGGCGGCTGACCCCGTCGCTTCGGGTTGATTTTTACCGGCAGAGCCATGATATCGGCACCAGACCGTTAAACTCCGCCGACAGGGTGCATGATGACCGAGCCGACCAGGCAAAATCCTTCCGCCGACGCCGCCCACGCCGAGTCGCACAGCACGGAACCACACGCCGCAACGCCCAGGGTGTCAAAACCCTATGTGATGCCCGACGACCCGGAGCCGGCCGAGGCCGACGCCGGCAAGGAACTGACCGAGACCCGCGATCGCCTGCTGCGCACGCTGGCGGAGATGGAGAACCTGCGCAAGCGCACCGCGCGCGAGGTCGCCGACGCACGCAGCTACGGCATCGCGGCGTTCGCCCGCGACGTGCTGGAGATCGCCGACAACCTGCAACGCGCGCTCGACGCGGTGCCGGCCGAGGCGCGCGCCGCCGCCGATCCCGGCCTGACGGCCCTCATCGAGGGTGTCGAACTGACGGAGCGCTCGCTGCACCAGGCGCTGGAGAAGAACGGCGTCAAAAAATTCGATCCGAAGGGCGAAAAGTTCGACCCCAACGTACAGCAGGCGATGTACGAGGTGCCGGACGCCTCGGTGCCGGCCGGCACCGTGGTACAGGTGATCCAGGCCGGCTACATGATCGGCGAGCGGGTGCTGCGCCCGGCCATGGTCGGCGTCGCCAAGGGCGGCCCCAAGGTCGCCGCCGCCGCAGGACAGGACTGACCCCGCAAACGGCGCCTCAGCGCGGCGCGATGCCGTCGCGCACCGCACGGAAGCGCGGGAAAGCGGCCGGCCAGGCCTCGCGCGAGGCGCTGCCGATGACACGCAGCGCCATGTCACCGGCTCCGAAGCGCAGCCACTGCACCACCGTGACCGGGGTGTCGTTCTTGCCGCTGACCGCATCGATGCGGGTCTCGAAGCCGGGCGCGCCGTCGATGCGCATCGGCTCGGACATGGTGATGCGGGCCTCGCGCAGGCCGGGAATGGTGCGCGCCGCCTGCTGGGCGAGGCGGCCGCGATCGTCGGCGCTCGCAAGCTTGGCCGGAATAAGTCCGATCACCATGAAGGGCGAGGCTTCGATGCCGTTGCTGCCGTCGTCATCGGCCAACAGGATCACCGCGCCGGGCGCCAGTGAGCGCACATGCCTGAACCCGGCCAGATCGGCGATCTTGAACGGCAACAGCGCAAGCTGCTCGTCGAGCGGCACATCGTTGCGGACCGTGGCGGTCGCGAACATCGCCTTGACCGCGGCCTCGGAGACCTCGGCCACGGCGTCCGGCACCTGCATCGCGATGTAGCCGGAGAACTGCCCGCCGTTCAGGATCATCGAATAGCGGCGCACCGCGACCCCGTCGTCCTGCCCGGTTTCGGCGGTGAAATACGCCGTGCCGGCGGCGGTCTCGATGCCCTGCGGCCTGACCGGACCCGGCACGGTGCCGGCCTTGACCGCGGCCTCGACCTCGCCAAACGCCTCGGCCGGCAATTCGGTCATGATCACCTTGACGCCGCGGTCAGCCGCCTCAAACCCCGGAAAAGTCTTGGCGGCGGCAAGTCCCGGCAGCGGCACCAGTCCGACGCGGGCGCCGGGCGGGAAAACGGCGTCGGCGGCAAGCGCCGGCACGGGCGCCAGCATGAGCGCGACGGCAAGCGGCAGTAAGCGCGACAGACTGCGGATCATGACGCTCCGATCGTGATGTTGCAATGCGGCGGTTCGATGGTCCGGGGGCGTATGCTACGCGGACCGCCACCCGCCCTCCAGCCCCCGTTCGCGGGCGTTTTCGTCAAGTCATGACAATCTCGGTCCTTGCGGCCTTCCACCCCCCTCCTATATGAGGCTCAACGTCGCACCACGGCGCATCTTTCATGTTTTTCTTGGGGGTTTGGATCGGGACGCCGTCAGGGTCCGGCCAGCCTGCCGCAAAGGAGAGGTACAAGGACCATGGGTAAGGTCATCGGGATCGATCTCGGCACCACCAATTCGTGCGTTGCCGTGATGGACGGCAAGACGCCGAAGGTCATCGAAAACTCCGAAGGGACACGCACCACGCCCTCGATCGTCGCTTTCAGCGACGACGGCGAGCGTCTCGTCGGCCAGCCGGCCAAGCGCCAGGCGGTGACCAACCCCGAACGGACCTTCTTCGCGGTCAAGCGCCTGATCGGCCGCCGCTACGACGACCCGATGGTGGCCAAGGACAAGGACCTCGTCCCCTACAAGATCGTCAAGGCCGGCAACGGCGACGCCTGGGTCGAGGCCGACGGCAAGACCTATTCGCCCTCGCAGATTTCCGCCTTCATCCTGCAGAAGATGAAGGAGACGGCCGAGGCCCATCTCGGCCAGAAGGTCGAGCAGGCGGTGATCACCGTGCCTGCCTACTTCAACGACGCCCAGCGCCAGGCCACCAAGGACGCCGGCAAGATCGCCGGCCTTGAAGTGCTGCGCATCATCAACGAGCCGACCGCGGCGGCGCTGGCCTACGGCCTCGACAAGTCGAAGGCCGGCACCATCGCCGTCTACGACCTCGGCGGCGGCACCTTCGATATTTCGATCCTGGAGATCGGCGACGGCGTGTTCGAGGTGAAGTCGACCAACGGCGACACCTTCCTCGGCGGCGAAGACTTCGACATGCGGCTCGTCAACTATCTGGCCGACGAGTTCCAGAAGGAGCAGGGCATCAACCTGCGCAACGACAAGCTTGCGCTGCAGCGCCTGAAAGAGGCGGCCGAGAAGGCCAAGATCGAACTGTCCTCGACCACGCAGACCGAGGTGAACCTGCCGTTCATCACCGCCGATGCGTCGGGACCGAAACACCTGACCATGAAGCTGACGCGCGCCAAGTTCGAGGCGCTGGTCAACGACCTCGTGGAGAAAACCATCGAGCCGTGCCGCAAGGCGCTCAAGGACGCCGGCCTGTCCGCCGGCGAGATCGGCGAGGTGGTGCTGGTCGGCGGCATGACGCGCATGCCGAAGATCCAGGAAGTGGTGAAGCAGTTCTTCGGCAAGGAGCCGCACAAGGGCGTCAACCCCGACGAGGTGGTGGCGATCGGCGCGGCGGTGCAGGCCGGCGTGCTGCAGGGCGACGTCAAGGACGTGCTGCTGCTCGACGTCACGCCGCTGTCGCTCGGCATCGAGACGCTGGGCGGCGTATTCACCCGCATCATCGACCGCAACACCACGATCCCGACCAAGAAGAGCCAGGTGTTCTCGACCGCCGAGGACAACCAGAACGCCGTCACCATTCGGGTGTTCCAGGGCGAGCGCGAGATGGCGGCCGACAACAAGCCGCTCGGCCAGTTCGATCTGATGGGCATCCCGCCGGCGCCGCGCGGCATGCCGCAGATCGAGGTGACGTTCGACATCGACGCCAACGGCATCGTCAACGTCTCGGCCAAGGACAAGGCGACCGGCAAGGAGCAGCAGATCCGCATCCAGGCTTCGGGCGGACTGTCCGACGCCGACATCGACAAGATGGTCAAGGACGCCGAGGCGCATGCCGCCGAGGACAAGAAGCGGAAAGAGGCGGTCGAGGCGAAGAACCATGCCGACGCGCTGGTGCACTCCACCGAGAAGGCGCTGGCCGAGCATGGCGCCAATCTTGCCGAGGCCGATCGCCGCGCCATCGAGGATGCCGTCGGCGACCTCAAGGAGGCGCTGAAGGGCGACGACGCGGAGGCGATCAAGGCCAAGGCCAACACCGTCGCGCAAGCTTCGATGAAGCTCGGCGAGGCGATGTACAAGCAGCAGGCCGACGCCGGCGCGGCGGAGGCCGGCGGCGCGGGTGCTGCCGGCGATGCCGCCAAGGACGATGTCGTCGATGCCGAGTTCACCGAGGTGGACGACGACAAGGGCAACAAGAAGTCGGCTTGACCGGACGCTCCAACCCTCTCCCCGCGCGGGAGAGGGTGATCCTGAGCGAAGCGAAGGATCGGGTGAGGGGGAGATCGATGATCGTGACCGGCCAGCCGAGCCTATCGCCGCTCGTGCACCGCGCAAGCCGGTACTTCTTCGGCGCCCTCTCCGGCAAGCGGAGAGAGAACGTCTGCGCTCGACAGGTCCAGTGAATGTCCGCCAAACGCTGCTACTACGAAACGCTCGAAGTCGAACGCACCGTCGATGCCGCCGGCCTGAAGGCCGCCTTCCGCAAGCTTGCGATGAAGTGGCACCCCGACCGCAACCCCGGCGACAAGACCAGCGAACTGCGCTTCAAGGAAATCAACGAAGCCTATGAAGTCCTCAAGGACGAGGACAAGCGCGCGGCCTATGACCGCTTCGGCCATGCGGCCTTCGAGCAGGGCATGGGCGGCGGCGCGGCCGGCTTCGGCGCCGGCTTCGCCTCGTCGTTCTCCGACATTTTCGAAGACCTGTTCGGCATGGCCAGCCAGCGCGGCCGCGGCGGCCGCGAGCGTGGCGCGGACCTGCGCTACAACATGGACATCACGCTGGAGGACGCCTTCAACGGCAAGACCGCGCAGATCAGCATCCCGGTCTCCGTCACCTGCGAAGCCTGCTCCGGCACCGGCGCCAAGGCCGGCACCAAGCCGAAGGCCTGCGCCACCTGCGGCGGTGCCGGCCGCGTCCGCCACGCGCAGGGCTTCTTCACCATGGAACGGACCTGCCCGGCCTGCCAGGGGCGCGGCCAGGTCATCGAGGATCCGTGCCCGACCTGCAGCGGCGCCGGCCGGGTGACGCGCGAGCGCACGCTGTCGGTCAACATCCCGCCCGGCGTCGAGGACGGTACCCGCATCCGGCTGGCCGGCGAGGGCGAGGCCGGCCTGCGCGGCGGCCCGCCCGGCGACCTCTATATTTTCCTGACGCTGGAACCCCACCCGTTCTTCCAGCGCGACGGCGCCGACCTTCATTGCCGCGTGCCGGTCTCGATGGTCGCGGCCGCCCTTGGCGGCGAATTCGAGGTGCCAACCATCGACAAGGGCAAGAGCCGCATCAAGATTCCACCGGGAACCCAGTCCGGCCGCCGATTCCGCATCGGCGGCAAGGGCATGCCGGTGCTGCGCTCGCGCCAGACCGGCGATATGTATGTGCAGGTGATGGTGGAAACCCCGCAGAACCTCACCAAAAAGCAGCAGGAATTGCTGGCCGAGTTCGAGAAGCTGTCGTCGGGCGCGACCCAGCCGGAGGCGGCGGGCTTCTTCGCCAAGGTCAAGGATTTCTTCGGCAGCCGCGCCAGCACGGCCTGAAAGCGCCGCTTGACCGTATCGATGCCACCCTATACCTCTTGACCAACAAGAACAGCTTTCAGCCGCGAGCATGATCCCGAAAGGCGGATATCGGTCTACGGACGTGACCATGCTCCAGAAGCCGGGCGACGATGCGGGCGCCCTGAAGGCGGACCGGCCCGCAGCCTTTCCACCAGGTAACGAAATGTCGCTTCCTGCGCCGCTGCGCACGCCGAAGAAAATCGCACGGCTCGACGACGAAGTCCGCTTCATCCGGTCGTGGATCGAAAAGCCGCTGCACATGGGCGCGGTGATGCCGTCGGGGCGCATCCTCGCCCGCACCATGGCGCAGTATGTCGACGAGCGCTTCTCCGGCCCGGTGATCGAGCTTGGCCCCGGCACCGGCGCTATCACCGAAGCGCTGATCGACCACGGCATCGCCGAGCACCGGCTGGTGCTGGTCGAATACAATCCCGGCTTCTGCGCACTGCTGCGCGAGCGCTATCCGCAAGCCCAGGTGGTGCAGGGCGACGCCTATACGCTGCGCTCCTCGCTGCAGGGCATCATGGCCGGGCCGGCCGCCGCGGTGGTATCCGGCCTGCCGCTCGTCACCAAGCCGATGATTACCCGCCTGCGGCTGATCCGCGACGCCTTTGCCGCACTCGCCCCCGGCGCGCCGTTCATTCAATTCACCTATTCGGTGGTGCCGCCGATTCCGAAATCGTTGCACGGCGTCCACACCCAGGCTTCGGAACGCATCTGGATGAACCTTCCGCCGGCGCGTGTCTGGGTCTATCGCAAGGGCTGAATGTCATCGCCGATGTGACGGGGCCGTCCCCGCTTCGGCCGCAAGGGGGCGCCCTGAAGTCATGTCCGTGTTAAAAGTTCTCGTCATCCCCGGCTCGCTGCGCACCGGCTCGCTGAACGCGCGGCTGGCCGGCGTCATCGCCCGCGAGATCGCGCTGGCCGGCATCGACGTCACGCAGATTTCGCTCGCCGACTATCCCCTGCCGATCTACGACGGCGACCTTGAGGCCACCTCCGGCGTGCCGGACAACGCGCTCAAGCTCAAGCGCCAGATCGGCCGCCACCAGGGCGTGGTGATCGTCTCGCCGGAATACAATTCCTCGATCCCGCCGCTGGTGAAGAATACCATCGACTGGGTGACGCGGGTGCGCGAGCGCGACGAGACGCTGGGACAGGTGTTCCGCGAGCGCGTGTTCGCCATCGCGGCAGCCTCCGACGGCAAGTTCGGCGGCATGCGGATGCTGTTCGGCCTGCGCCAGGTGCTGGAGATCGGCTGCGGCGCGCAGGTGATTCCGAAGCAGATGGCGCTGTCCGCCGCCAGCCACGCCTACGACGACAACGACCGCCTGAAAGACCCGCGCGATGCCGCGATGCTGACCGGCATGGTGCGCCAGTTGATCGACGTCGCGCAGCGGATGATGTGACCATGCCGACCGCTCCCCGAGACGCGCGCGACCGCCTGATCGTCGCACTCGACGTCCCCGACCTCGACGCCGCCGAGACCCTGATCGGCCGGCTCGACGACAGCGTGAGCTTCTACAAGATCGGCTATCAGCTTGGCTTTGCCGGCGGGCTTTCGCTGGCGGCGGACCTCGCCCGCGCAGGCAAGCAGGTCTTCATCGACCTCAAGCTGCACGATATCGGCAACACGGTCGCGCGCGGCGTGGACAGTATCGCCCGGCTCGGCGCCACCTTCCTCACCGTGCACGCCTATCCGCAGACCATGCAGGCGGCCGCCGAGGCGGCGACAGGCACCTCGCTGAAGATTCTCGCCGTGACCGTGCTGACCTCCTATGACGAGGCCGACCTCGCCGAGGCCGGCTACCGCCTCGGCGTTGCCGACCTCGTCGGCCTGCGCGCCCGGCAGGCCCGCGATCTCGGCATCGACGGCCTGGTGTGCTCGGCCGCGGAGGCCGAAGCGCTG
This sequence comes from Xanthobacteraceae bacterium, assembly GCA_049646625.1. GTDB lineage: Bacteria > Pseudomonadota > Alphaproteobacteria > Rhizobiales > Xanthobacteraceae > PRO6. The sequence goes on along the minus strand of JBARWE010000291.1, from coordinate 43 downwards.
CGCGCCATTGCCGGCGACCGCATGAGCCTGGTGACGCCGGGCA
>JBARWE010000290.1:0-14444 GCA_049646625.1 Xanthobacteraceae bacterium | reverse complement strand
CAGCGCAGGCCCGATCGGCCCGGCCAATAGCACCGCGCCAGCAATTCCCCGCGCCCGTCCCACCGCCACCCGCCGCCACATCCGAGCGCTGCCGGCTCTTCCGACCCTGCCCGAACCTCCCGTCTTGCTCATGACTGCTTCCTGCTTATGCAAATCGATTGCAAGTGACTTGACATCTTCTATCGGACCAACCAGCTTACTGCAACTAATTTGCAATACCGTGATATGGAACCACGCAGCATCGGCGCGGATGGAGGACGGATGGCAGCGATACGGACGGCGACAGGTTGGCGGGCCGCCATGCTCGTGCTGGCAGCATTGCTTGCGGGCATGGCGGCGCCGCGCGCCGCATCGGCCGACGCCGCCGGGGCAAAACCGTTCCGCGTGGTCACCACTTTCACCGTCATCCGCGACATCGCCCAGAATGTCGCCGGCGACCGGGGAATCGTCGAATCGATCACCAAGCCCGGCGCGGAAATCCACGATTACCAGCCGACGCCGCTCGACATCGTGCGCGCCCAGAAGGCCGATCTGGTGCTGTGGAACGGTCTCAACCTTGAGCGCTGGTTCGAGCGGTTCTTCCAGTCCGTCAAGGACGTGCCGGGTGTCGTGGTCAGCGACGGCATCGTGCCGATCGGGATCACCGAAGGCCCCTACACCGACAAGCCCAACCCGCACGCCTGGATGTCGCCGGGCAACGCCTTGATCTATGTGGAGAATATCCGCAAGGCGCTCGCCACCTACGATCCCGCCAACGCCGAGACCTACGGCCGCAACGCCGCCGCCTACGCCGCGAAGATCAAGGCGCTCGACGCGCCGTTGCGCGCGCGCCTTGCAGCCATTCCCGAGGCGCAGCGCTGGCTGGTGTCGAGCGAGGGCGCCTTCAGCTATCTGGCGCGTGACTACGGCCTGAAGGAAGCCTACCTTTGGCCGATCAATGCCGATGAGCAGGGCACGCCGCGGCAGGTGCGCAAAGTCATCGATCTGGTGCGTCAGCACCAGATTCCGGTGGTGTTCAGCGAGAGCACCATCTCCGACCGCGCCGCCAAACAGGTCGCGCGCGAGACTGGCGCGCGCTATGGCGGCGTGCTCTACGTCGATTCGCTCAGCGCCGAGGGCGGGCCGGTGCCGACCTATCTCGACCTCATCAAGGTGACGGTGGAGACCATCGCAAAGGGTTTCGGGCAATGAACCTCGCCCTGCCGGCCGCCGACACCGCGCCTAAAGCGCTGCCGCCTGCGGCCGGCGACGGCATTCTGGTCAGCAACCTCACCGTCACATATCCGAACGGCTTCACCGCGGTCAGCAATGCCAGCTTCGCGCTCGACGCCGGCACCATCTGCGCACTGGTCGGCCCCAACGGCTCGGGCAAGTCCACCGTGTTCAAGGCCATCATGGGGTTCGTCGAACCCTCTGCCGGCGAGGTGCGGCTGATGGGTCTTCCGGTCGAACAGGCGCTGAAGCAAAACCTCGTCGCCTATGTGCCGCAGAGCGAGGAGGTCGACTGGAATTTTCCGGTGCTGGTCGAGACCGTGGTGACGATGGGCCGCTACGGCCACATGAACTTTCTGCGCATCCCCTCGCGCACCGATCGCGCAAAGGTGGACGAGGCGCTGGGGCGCGTCGGCATGAGCGCCTTCCGCCACCGCCAGATCGGCGAACTGAGCGGCGGCCAGAGGAAGCGCGTGTTCCTCGCCCGCGCGCTGGCACAGGAGGCGCGCATCATCCTCCTCGACGAGCCGTTCACCGGCGTCGACGTCAACACCGAGGCCGCCATCATTGCGCTGCTGCGCGAATTGCGCAGCAGCGGCCATCTGATCCTGATTTCGACCCACGATCTCGGCAGCGTGCCCGAGTTCTGCGACCGCGTGGTGCTGATCAACCGCACGGTGCTGGCGGCGGGGCCGACCGCCGAGGTGTTCACGCACGCCAATCTCGAACATGTCTTCGGCGGTAGGAGCGGGCATGAGCGCGCTCGCCAATGAACTGATGGTGCCGTTCGCCTACGGCTACATGCTCAAGGCGATGTGGGTCAGCGCGCTGGTCGGCGGCGTCTGCGCCTTCCTCTCCGCCTATCTCACCCTCAAGGGCTGGTCCTTGATGGGCGACGCACTCGGCCATTCGATCGTGCCGGGCGTCGCCGCCGCTGCCATCCTCGGCGCGCCGTTCGCAATCGGTGCTTTTCTCGCCGGCATCCTCGCCGCCGCCGCCATGCAGGTGATCCGGCTCAAGTCGCGGCTGCGCGAGGACGCCGTGATCGGCCTGGTGTTCACCACGCTGTTCGCGCTCGGCCTGCTGATGGCCTCGATCTGGCCGACCTCGGTCAGCGTGCAGACCATCGTGCTCGGCAACATCCTCGCCATTTCCGACGAGGACGTGGTGCAGGTCGTCATCATCGCCGCCGTCTCGCTCGCCGTGCTGGTGCTGAAGTGGAAGGATCTGATGGCGACCTTCTTCGACGAGACCCACGCCCGCTCGATCGGCCTCAACACGCGGGCACTGAAGATCACCTTCTTCACGCTGCTCGCCGCCTGCACGGTGGCGGCGCTGCAGACGGTCGGCGCCTGTCTCGTCATCGCCATGGTGGTGACGCCGGGCGCCACCGCCTATCTGCTCACCGACCGCTTCGGCCGCCTGATCGTCATCAGCGTGGCGCTCGGCGCCGCCACCAGTTTTGTCGGCGCCTATCTCAGCTACTTCCTCGACGGCGCCACCGGCGGCGTCATCGTCACGCTGCAGACGCTGGTGTTTCTTCTGGCGTTCGTGTTCGCCCCGAAGCACGGCATGCTCGCGACACGGCGCCGCCGCATCGCCACGGAGGTCGCCGCATGACCGGCCTCCTGATCGACTGGCTGACGGTGCCGCTCACCTACCCGTTCATGCAGCGGGCGCTGATCGTCTCGGTGATGGTGGCGGCGGTGTGCGCGGTATTGTCCTGCTATCTCGTGCTCAAGGGCTGGTCGTTGATGGGCGACGCCATCTCGCATGCGGTGCTGCCGGGCATCGTCGTCGCCTACGTCGTCAACCTGCCGCTGGCGGTCGGCGCCTTCGCCGCCGGGCTTAGCTGCGCGCTGTTTACCGGCTATCTCAAGGCCCACAGCCGGGTGAAGGAGGACACGGTGATGGGCATCGTGTTCTCCGGCATGTTCGGGCTTGGCCTGGTGCTGTTCACGCGGATCGAGACCGACCAGCACCTGATGCACATCCTGTTCGGCAACGTGCTCGGCGTCACGCCGCGCGACCTCGCCGAGACGGCGCTGGTGGCCGGCGGCACGCTCATCGTCGTGCTGCTGCGCCGCCGCGACCTGCTGCTCTACTGCTTCGACGTCAATCACGCCCGCGCCATCGGCCTGCCGGTCGGGCTGTTGCACTATGGCCTCTTGGTGCTGCTGGCGCTGACCATCGTGTCCGCGCTGAAGGCGGTCGGCATCATCCTGGTGATCGCCATGCTGATCGCGCCCGGCGCCACCGCTTATCTTCTGACCAACAGCTTTGAGCGGATGCTGGCGATCGCCACCGCCATGGCGGTCGTCTCGGCGGCGCTCGGCACCATCGTCAGCTTCCATATCGATGGCGCGACCGGCGCCTGTATCGTGCTGACGCAGGCGGCGTTCTTCGCCGCCGCGTTTTTGTTCGCGCCGGGCCACGGCGTGCTGCGGCGTCGCAGAATGGCGGCCGAGCCGGAACCGGGCAGCTAAAATTCCATCGCCTCCGCCTGCGGGTCGGCCAGGCGGTTGAGGCGGTCGGCGGCGGCCAGCGCGAACCGCAGCAGCATCACCTTGCGGGTGGCGGCCGGCAGCCGATGCTCGGGCGCATCGCAATGCAGGTGCGCGCCATAGGCGTCGGCGACGATCAGCCCGGTGTCGGTCGGGAAAATCTCGCATGGCAGATCGCGGGTGAAGGCAAAGAACAGCCGGTCGCAATGAGCGCGATAGTCGTGCCATTTGTGGTCGGCGCGCAGATCGGCGACCGACGACTTGATCTCGACGATCCACACCTCGCCGCGCGCATTGAGCGCCACCAGGTCGGCGCGGCGGCCGGACGGCAGCGGCAGTTCGGCGACGCAGGCGAATCCCATGCCGCGCAGGAGGCGCGCCGTTCCGCGTGCCACCAGGGCGGCGGTCGCCGACTGGCGGCCATCGGGGATCAGGACAGGCGATTCCATGTCGGTCAATTTACCACGCCCCGGTCGCGCCGTCAGGCACCGGGGTTGCGCAGAAAGACCTTGGCGCTGCCGGCAAAATCGGCCATGTCTCGGCCATGACCGACAAAGCCACACCCCGTCTCGGGGCGATGATTGTTCCCGTCACCCTGTTCCAGCAGAATTGCACGCTGTTGTGGAACGAGGCCACGAAACACGCCGTCGTGGTCGATCCCGGCGGCGACGTGCCGCAGATCGAGGCAGCGATTGCCGAGGCCGGCGTCAGCGTCGGCGAAATCTGGCTGACCCACGGCCACATCGACCATGTCGGCGGCGCCGCCGAGTTGCGCGACGCGCTGAAGGTGCCGATCGTCGGCCCGCATATCGCCGACAAGTTTCTGCTCGACAACGTGGTGGCCAGCGGCGCCAGTTTCGGCATCACCGGCGTGCGCAATTTCGCGCCCGACCGCTGGCTTGAGGAAGGCGACACGGTGAGCCTCGACGACGCCGTGTTCGACATCCTGCACTGCCCCGGCCACTCGCCGGGCAGCGTGGTCTATGTCAACGCACCATTGCGCTTCGCGCTGGTTGGCGACGTGCTGTTCAACGGCTCGGTCGGCCGCACCGACCTGCCCGGCGGCAGCCACGCCACGCTGATCGATTCGATCACGACAAAGCTGCTGCCTCTCGGCGACGAGGTGCAGTTCATCTGCGGCCACGGCCCCGGCAGCACCATCGGCCACGAGCGCCAGAGCAATCCGTTTCTGACGGGCGCCGCGTAAGCGAAGAGTCCATCAGCCCCACGGTCCGCGCCGGCGGGGCGCGGCGCCACCCCACGGACCGCGCGGAGCACCGCCCGAGGGCGCGTTGCGTGCGGGCGTGGCGCTCATCGTCATGCCGGCGCCGCCGAACTGCCGCGACAGCTCCTGCAACGCGCGGATGCGGTTCTCGGTCGCCGGGTGGGTGGCGAACAGGTTATCGACGCCGTGGCCCGAAAGGGGATTGATGATGAACAGGTGCGCCGTCGCGGGATTGTGCTCGGCGCTCGGGTTCTCAATGCGCTGCGCGCTTCCTGCGATCTTCGACAGCGCCGAGGCAAGCCACATCGGCTGGCCGACGATGCGCGCGCCAAGGTCGTCGGCGGCGTACTCGCGGGTGCGGCTGATCGCCATCTGCACCAGCATGGCACCAAGCGGCGCCAGGATCATCATCGCCAGCGTGCCGATGATACCCGGACCATTGTTGCGGTTGCCGCCGAAGAACATGCCGAACTGCGCCAGCATCGAGATCGCGCCGGCAATCGTCGCGGTGATGGTCATCAGCAGCGTGTCGTGGTTCTTGATGTGCGCCAACTCGTGGGCAATGACACCGGCCAGTTCCTCGCGCGTGAGCGATCCCATCAGCCCGGTGGTCACCGCCACCGCCGCGTTCTGCGGATTGCGGCCGGTGGCGAACGCATTCGGCTGCGGATTGTCCATCACGAACACACGCGGCATCGGCAGCCCGGCGCGGCCGGCCAGGTCGCCGACGAGCCGCACCAGATCGGGCGCCGAGCGTGCATCGACCTCCTGCGCGCCGTGCATCGACAGCACCATGCGGTCGGAGTTCCAGTAGGCGAACAGGTTCATGGCGGCGGCAATGACAAGCGCGATGGTGGCGCCGCTCGCGCCGCCCAAGAGATAGCCAACCCCCATGAAAAGGCCGGCGAGGCCGGCCAGCAGGATGGCGGTCTTGAAATAGCTCATCGGTGTCGTCATCTCCTCGTCATACCGGCGAGTTCCGGCACCCGAAACATGGGGATGGCAAGGGGGTTCACGCAAGATGCCGCGCGGCGCGGGTCATGCGGCGGCGCGTCGCGCTCCCACTCAGCGGCAGCGCGCGGCGGAGATGGCGTGGATGCCGCGGTCGCCGAGCACATGGGCGACGAATGGAAGCCCGCGGAAGATGCGGGCGAAGGCGCTGTGGCGGATGCTGAGGCCCCCGGCATAGGCGCCGAAGGCCGGCATCACCGCGCGGTCGCTGTCGGCGGCGAAGCAGCGCCGCTCCACCGCGCGCCCGCGCGCCGCCACGCGGGCCTTGGGATGCAGGTGGCCGGCGATCTCGCCCCTGGCGCCGGTCGGCTCGTGGCGGAACGTCAGCGGCCCGACGGCGATGGAGCCGGCGACGGTACCGCCGAGGTCGCGCGGCAGCGTCGGATCGTGATTGCCGGCGATCCAGATCCAGTCGCGGCTGCGGCGCAAGGCGGCGAGTGCATCCCGTTCGGCGTCGGGCAGCCGTCGATGCGCCTCGCCATCGTGAAAACTGTCGCCGAGCGCGATCACCGTGCGCGGGTTGTGCTGCGCGATCACCGCCGCAAGCCGCGCCAGCGTCGCCGCGCTGTCGTAAGGCGGCAGCAGCACGCCGCGCCCGGCGAAGCTCGATCCTTTTTCCAGATGCAGGTCGGAGACGACCAGCAGGCGCTCCTCGCGCCACACCAGCGCGCCGGACAGATCGGCAACGAGGTCCACGCCGGCGATGGTCAACGGCGTCGGCGTTCGATGCGCAAAGGGAGAGTGAGCGTTCACGCCTATTCCATCGCCTCTTTCACGAGGCCCGCAGCCGCCTCGGCAAGCAGCGCGTCGGAGGCCTCGCCATCGATCGCCTCGCGGCCGATTTCCAGCATCACCGGCACCGCCAGCGGCGAGATCTTGTCCAGCGCGCGATGGGTGATTCGCCCATGAATGCGCGACAGCATATCGCCAAGCCGGCGCAGGTCCAGAAGCCCGGTGGCGGCCTCAGTGCGGGCCGCGCGCAGCAGTACATGGTCCGCTTGATGCCGGCGCAGCACGTCGTAGACGAGATCGGTCGAAAACAGCATCTGGCGGCGGCTCTTATCCTGGCCGGGAAAGCGGCGGGGAATAAGCCCCGAGATCATGGCGCAACTGCGGAAGGTACGCTTCATCAGAGCCGATTCGGCGAGCCACGCCTCGAGGTCGTCGCCGAGCATGTCGGGATCAAACAGTGCGTTAAGATCGAGCCGGCCCTGCCGGATCATCAGTGACATATCGCCCAGCGCCCACACCGCGAGCGCATATTCGTTGGCGACGAAGCCGAGCGGACGCGCCCGCATCCGCTCCAGCCGCCGCGTCAGCAGCATGCCAAGCGTCTGATGCGCGAGCCGACCCTCGAACGGATAGCAAACGAGGTAGTGCTTGGCGGCCCGCGGAAAGGTCTCGACCATCAGTTCGCGAGGGCCGGGAATGCGCGACAGCTTTTTTTGCAGCGACAGCCACTCGCGCACCTGATCGGGCAGGCCGCGCCACGCCCCCTCATCGGCCAGCAACAGTCGCACGCGCTCGGCCAGATAAGTGGAGAGCGGAAACTTGCCGCCCGTGTAGGACGGCACGCGCGCATCGGTATCGTGCGCGCGCGAGACATAGACCTCGTCGTGGACAAGCGCCTCGTAGCGCACCACCTCGCCGCCGAACACGAAGGTATCGCCGGCCGACAGCCCCTCGATGAAATATTCCTCGATCTGGCCGAGCAGCCGCCCGCCACGCGCGATCGCCCCGGTGACCCCACCCTTCGCGCCGTGCCGCGCCCGCACGAGGCGCACCTTCAGCATCTGTTCCTCGACGATGGTGCCGACATTGAGCCGATAGCTCTGCCGCACCTTCGGGTTGGCAACGCGCCAGCGGCTGTCCTTGCCCTGCCGGATACGGGCAAAGCGCTCATAGGTTTTCAGCGCATAGCCGCCGGTGGCGACGAACGCCACCACGTCATCGAAATCGTCGCGTGCGAGATCAGCGTAAGGCGCGGCGCTCCGCACTTCATCAAAAAGCTCATCGACAAGAAACGGCGCGCCGCAGGCGCAACCCAAAATATGCTGCGCCAGCACATCGAGCGCGCCGGTTCGGAGCGGCGGCGTATCCTGCGTATTGGCGGCGATGGCGTCGATGGCGGCGCGGCACTCCAGCACCTCGAAGCGATTGGCCGGCACCATCACCGCGCGCGACGGTTCATCGAGCCGGTGATTGGCGCGGCCGATGCGCTGCATCATGCGCGAGGCGCCCTTCGGCGCGCCGACATTGACGACGAGATCGATGTCACCCCAATCGATGCCGAGATCGAGCGACGAGGTGCAGACCACCGCGTTGAGCCGGCCTGCGGCCATCGCGTCCTCGACCTTGCGGCGCTGGGCGACATCGAGCGAGCCGTGATGCAGCGCAATCGCCAGGCCGTCGTCGTTGATGCGCCACAGCTCCTGAAACAGCATCTCGGCCTGGCTGCGGGTGTTGACAAACACCAGCGTGGTTTTGTTGGCCTTGATCAGATCGTAAATCTCATTGAGCGCGTGGCGCGCCGAATGCCCGGCCCACGGCAGCCGCTCTTTGGTATCGAGCATCTCGACGATCGGCGCGGCGCCAGCCTCCGCCAGCACGAGATCGGCAAAGCGCGTTTCGCCGGCCGCCTGCGGCACGAGGAAGCGGCGCAGGTCGTCGGGTTCGGCCACCGTCGCCGACAGGCCAGTCGCCACCGCCCGCGGCGCGAGCCGCCACAGCCGCGAAAGCCCGAGCGACAACAGATCGCCACGCTTTGAGGTGACCAGCGCATGCAACTCATCCAGCACGATGCGCTTCAGCGTTGAGAACAGGTACGGCGCATCGTCGGATGCAAGCAGCAGTGCGAGTTGCTCCGGCGTGGTCAGCAGAATGTCCGGCGGGGTACGGCGCTGGCGCTGGCGGCGCGAGGGCGGCGTGTCGCCGGTGCGGGTCTCGACGCGGATCGGCAGCGCCATCTCGGCGATGGGGCGTTCGAGGTTGCGGGCGATATCGACCGCCAGCGCCTTGAGCGGCGAGATGTAGAGCGTATGCAGACCGCCGCTGGCGGCCCCATCGCGCACGGTGGACACCATGCGCGGCCGTGCAGCGGCGAGTTCCGTCAGCGTCGGCAGGAAACCGGCCAGCGTCTTGCCGGCGCCGGTCGGGGCAATGAGCAGCGCGGCACGGCCGGCACGCGCGGTGTCCAACAGCGCAAGCTGATGCGCGCGCGGCACCCAGCCGCGCGCGGCGAACCAGCGCGCGAATACCTCCGGCAACGGCGTCTGCGGACCCGACAGCACCGTCCACAGGTAAGCCCTCCAGCCACCGCGGTCGAGCCGGCATCGACGTTCCAGAACGAGAACCCGAGTTAGGGTTCCATCAACCCTGGGCCGGTAACCACGAAAGTGTGGCTGGAAAGCCACAGACGTTCGCGTTTTGCGAGGTTACACTTCGGCTACCCGCATGACTGGATTGCAGGGGATTCGCTCCGGCCATCCGCAAGACTGGGATCGATAATGAAAAAGCTACTTGCCGGTGTGGCGCTGATCGGAACCGCGGTCGGGGCACAGGCCGCCGACCTGCCCATCAAGGCTCCCTACGCCAAGGCGCCGCCGATCGCGGCGGTTTACGACTGGACCGGGTTCTATCTCGGCGTCAACGCCGGCATCGGTCTCGGACGCGACCGGACCCAGCATTACGATGGCCTCGGTGAGGATTCGCTCTATCTGTCGCCGCTCGGCGCGGTTGGCGGCGGCCAGATCGGCTACAACTGGCAAACCAATTCTGTCCTGGGGCCACTGGTGCTCGGCATTGAAGCCGACATCCAGGGTGCCGGCATGCGCGACGGCTACGTCAACATCGACAACAGCGTTTACAGCCAGAAGCTGGATTGGTTCGGCACGGTGCGCGGCCGCATCGGCCTCGTGACCGGCCCGACCCTGAGCTATGTGACCGGCGGCTACGCCTACGGCAACGTCAACACCGCTGGCGTGACCAACGGCGTTCCATTCACTTTCGGCGGCACCCGCAGCGGCTGGACCTGGGGCAGCGGCGTCGAGGCGGCGCTGGGTGGCAATTGGACCGGAAAGATCGAATACCTGTATCTCAATCTCGGCAACCGCACGCATCTGTACGACGCCGGGGCGCAGGCGATTCGGTCCGAGCTGCGCGAGCAGATCTTCCGCGTCGGCCTGAACTACCGTATCGGCGGCAACAACACCTACACGCCGATGGTCGCGGCCAACTGGAACGGCTTCTATCTCGGCGGCAACTTCGGCTCCGGCACGGCGCGCAACCGCACCACCGCCATCGACTTTGTCGACCCCGGAACCAGCCGGCTCAATCTCGCGCCGGATGGCCTTAATGGCGGCGTTCAGGCCGGCTACAACTGGCAGGCCGGCCATGCGGTGTTCGGCCTCGAAGCCGACATTCAGGGCGCCTCGCTCGAAGACAACAAGACCTGCTTTCAGTGCGCGGCGGGGCTTGCCATCAACTCCAAGCTGCCATGGTTCGGCACCGTGCGCGGCCGCCTCGGCTATGCCACCGGCCCCTCGCTGTTCTATGTCACCGGCGGCCTCGCCTATGGCGGCGTCAAGACCAGTCTTGAGTTGACGGGCATCGGGAGCGAGTCGTTCTCGCAGACCCGCACCGGCTGGACGGTCGGCGCCGGTATCGAGACGCCGTTCACGCTGTTTGGCCTGTTCGGCCCGAACTGGACCTCCAAGACCGAGTATCTCTATGTCGATCTCGGCACCACCACCAACGCCGTCACGCTCGCTGGAGCGGTGGGCACGCTCTCGTCCCGCGTGGAGCAGCACATCTTCCGCACCGGGCTGAACTATCACTTCAATGCCCCGCTGGTCGCGAACTACTGATCGCCAGCCATCGCATCGAACAAGCCCCGGCGACCATCCCGCCGGGGCTTTTGCTTGCGCCGGCGCGGCTCTCGCGTGGCGGCGGCAACGTCTTATATGTGCGCCATGCGTTCGCACAATCTGCTCGCGCCGGAACCCGCCGGTCTTTTCTGTCCACGCGGCGACTTTCACATCGACCCGGTACGCCCGGTCAAACGGGCGCTGATCACGCACGGCCATTCCGATCACGCCCGCCCCGGCCACGGCGAGGTGCTGGCGACGCGGCAGACGCTGGACCTGATGCGGCTGCGCTACGGCGAGAATTTCGCCGGCACCACGCAGGCGATCGCTTACCGCGAGCGGCTCACGCTCGGCGACGTCGGCGTCAGCTTCCATCCCGCCGGCCATGTGCTCGGGTCGGCGCAGATCGCGGTCACATGCGACGGCCTGCGCATCGTAGCCTCCGGCGACTACAAGGACGCGCCCGACCCGACCTGCGCGCCGTTCGAGGTCGTCGCCTGCGACGTGTTCATCACCGAGGCGACGTTCGGCCTGCCGGTGTTTTGCCATCCCGAGGCGGCGGATGAGATCGCGAAATTGCTGGCATCTGTGCGGCTGTTTCCCGAGCGCGCCCACATCGTCGGCGCCTATTCGCTCGGCAAGGCACAGCGCGTCATCGCGCTGATCCGCGCGGCCGGATACGACGCACCGATCTATCTGCATGGCGCGATGGAGGCGATCACCCGCTACTATCAAGCGAGCGGCATTGCGCTCGGCGACTTGCGGCTCGCGCGCGAGGCCACGAAGTCCGAACTCGCTGGCCGCATCACGCTGGCACCACCCTTGGCGCTGAGCGAGGTGTGGACGCGGCGCTTCCCCGATCCGGTCAACGCCTTCGCCTCCGGCTGGATGCGGGTGCGGGCGCGGGCGCGCCAGCGCGGCGTCGAGCTGCCGCTGGTGATCTCCGATCACGCCGACTGGAACGGCCTGACAAACACCATCCGCGCCACCGGCGCCGGCGAAGTGTGGGTCACGCATGGCGAGGAGGACGCGCTGGTGCACTGGTGCACGACGCAAGGGTTGGTCGCCCGCCCGCTGGCGCTGGTCGGCTACGGCGATGAAGACGAGAGCGCAGGCGAGACGGTCGCATGAACCGCTTCGCGCATCTGCTTGATCGCCTCGCCTATGAGCCTGGCCGTAACGCCAAGCTGCGGCTGATCACGGACTACTTTCGCGAGGTCGAGGACCCCGACCGCGGCATGGCGCTGGCGGCGCTGACCGGCGCGCTGTCGTTTCGCCACGCCAAGCCGGGCCTGATCCGCGACCTGATCGCGGCGCGCACCGATGCGGTGCTGTTCGCGCTGTCCTACGACTATGTCGGCGACCTGTCAGAGACGGTGGCGCTGATGTGGCCCGCCGCGCGCACCGGGCGCAATGAACCGCCGCCCACGCTGACCGAGGTGGTCGGCGCGTTGCAGACGCTGGCCAAGGCCGACATGCCGGCGCAGATCGCGCGCTGGCTCGACGAGCTTGATGAGACCGGCCGCTGGGCGCTCCTCAAGCTCGTCACTGGAAGCTTGCGCATCGGTGTCTCGGCGCGGCTTGCCAAGACCGCCGCCGCCGCACTCGGGGATAAGGACGTCCACGACATCGAACTGTTGTGGCCGGGCCTCGCGCCACCCTATCTCGACCTGTTCGCCTGGCTGGAAGGGCGCGGCGACAGGCCGGTCAACCGCGATGCCGCGCCGTTCCGCCCGGTGATGCTGGCGCAGCCAATCGAGGATGCCGACTTCGCCACGCTCGATGCCGCCCAATTCGCCGCCGAATGGAAATGGGACGGCATCCGCGTGCAGGCGGTGAGCGGGCGCGACGCGCAAGGCACGCCAGTCGCCCGGCTCTATTCGCGCACCGGCGAGGACATCTCGAAAAGCTTTCCCGATCTCACGCCGTCGCTGCACCTGCCCGCCGCGCTCGACGGCGAACTGCTGGTGGTGCGCGAGGACCGAGTGCAGAGTTTCAATGTGCTGCAGCAGCGGCTCAACCGCAAGACGGTGACGCCGAAACTCACCAAGGAATTTCCGATCCACCTGCGCGCTTACGATCTTCTCGGCGAGGATGGCGAGGACTTGCGCGAGCTTGCCTTCGGCGAGCGTCGCGCGCGGCTGGAGCGCTTCATCGCGCGGCTCGACGATCCGCGCATCACGCTGTCGCCGCTGGTTGCGTTCGAGACCTGGCAAGAGCTTGCCGCCGCGCGCGCCGATCCCCGCGCCTTTGGTGCCGGCGCGGATGCCGACGCGATCGAGGGCGTGATGTTGAAACGCCTCGATTCGCCCTATCTGCCCGGCCGCGCCAAGGGGCCGTGGTGGAAGTGGAAGCACGATCCGCACCTGATCGATGCGGTCTTGATGTATGCGCAGCGCGGCCACGGCCGCCGCTCGTCGTATTATTCCGACTATACGTTCGGCGTCTGGACCGACGGCGCGGATGGCATCGAACTGGTGCCGGTCGGCAAGGCTTATTTCGGCTTCACCGACGAAGAGCTGTTACAGATCGACCGCTTCGTCCGCCGCAACACCACCGAGAAGTTCGGCCCCGTGCGCCATGTCGTGCACGAGCCGAACCACGGCCTTGTGCTGGAGGTGGCGTTCGAGGGCTTGCAGCGCTCGGCGCGGCACAAGTCGCGGGTTGCGATGCGCTTTCCCCGCATCAACCGGCTGCGCTGGGACAAGCCGCCGCGCGAGGCCGACCGGCTGGAGACGCTGGAGCGCATGCTGGTGCGGGAGATGGGATAAGCATCCCGTTTGTTTCGGCGCAGCCGATCCGTACGCCAGCCTTTGCTTTCACGATATCGACATGGCCAGGGTTATGGGCCGGCCATGTCGAACGGCAAGTTCACCCCACCGGCGGCGCGGACACCTTCACCGACTCGCGCGCCATCATCGTCTCGTCGAACGCCGCGAGCCTGGGGAACGCCTTGCGCCAGCCGCAATCGGGGAAGCGGAAATCAGCATAGCCGAGCACGCAAACCAGCGCGATCTGCACGATGTCGAGCGGCCGCGTCAGGATCTCGGGCCGCGCCTCGAACCACGCCAACCCCTGCCACGCCCGCTCCCACTGGTCGTCATACCAGGTCGACCAGTAAAACTCCTTCGGCCGCAGCATCTTCTCATAACGGCACAGCAGCATGGCATCGAGCATGCCTTGCGTCATCGCATGCTCGGCCTTGACCTTCCAGCGCGCGGCGCCCGCCGCCGGGAACAGCTTTCCGCCGGCCAGTTCATCGAGATATTCGACGATGATTTCGGAATCGACCAGCGTCGTGCCGTCGTCGAGGATCAGCGCCGGCAGTTTCCGCAGCGGATTGATCTCGCGGGAGTAGCTCTCGTTGAACTGGCCCGGCACCATGGAGGTCGTCACCAGTTCGATGCGGTCGATCAGCCCGAGTTCGATCGCAGCGATGCGCACCTTGCGCGCGAACGGCGAAGTTGGCGAAAATGTCAGTTTCATGAGGTTCTGCCCCGCTTACGCCGCGACCACCTGCTGACGCTGCTCGCCCAGCCCCTCGATGCCGAGCGTCATGACGTCGCCGACATTGAGATAGACCGGCGGCTTCATGCCCATGCCGACGCCGGGCGGCGTGCCGGTGGT
>JBARWE010000289.1:0-23735 GCA_049646625.1 Xanthobacteraceae bacterium | reverse complement strand
ATGCAGGCCGCCGCGGTGTCGTCGAACGCCTCGCACATGGCGCGGGCCGTGGCGAGGTGATCCGCCGTCATCACCTGGCTGGTCGGCCCCCACGCCACGAGGCCGCGCGCCAGCAGCAGCGTTTCGGGGAAATGCGCCCGTACCAGGTCGAAATCGTGCAGCGCCGCGAGCACCGTGCGGCCCTCGGCGTGCCAGCGCCGCATCAGGTCGAGAAGATCGGCGGAGGTGCTGACATCGACGGCGTTGAGCGGTTCGTCGAGCACGATCAGGCTGGCGTCCTGCAGCAATACCCGCGCGAACAGGAGCCGTTGCGTCTGGCCGCCCGACAGTGTGCCGATGGCGCGGTTCTCGAAGCCGGTGAGGCCGACGGCGGCCAGCGCGCGCGCCACCTCGTGACGTCCCTCGGCGCCGATACCGCCGAGCGGGCCGGTGCGGCGCCACAGGCCGGTGGCGGCGAAATCGAACACCGAGATGGGAAAGGTGCGGTCGATCTCGGCCGATTGCGGCAGATAGGCGATGTCGTGCGCGTCGAGGCTGCGGCGGATGGTGCCGGCGAGCGGCTTGATGAGGCCGACGACGCCGCGGCACAGCGTCGATTTGCCGGCGCCGTTGGGGCCGACCAGTGCGATCAGCGCGCCCGGCGCGATGGCGCCGCCAAGGTGATGCACCGCCGGATGGCGGTCGTAGCCGAGCGTCACGTCGTCGAATTGCACCAGCGCGGCCATGTCAGCGCATCGCGATCATGACGGCGGCCCACATCAGGGCGGAGACGGCGGCGGCGCATGCCAGGCGGGCGAGCGCCGGCAGTCGCAGCAGCGACGGCGGCAGGGCGGCGGCGGGATGTGGCGCGCCCGGCGCGTGGTGGTGGCCGTGCCCGTGATGCGGGTGCGGGGCGTGGTCCATGGGTTGGTCCTTGTGGCCAGCGCGGCCGGTTTCGGGGCGGTTATTTGCAATGTTATAATATAACGATCCTGGCGCCGACAAGGGGGTCCGGCCAGCATCATCGGCACCGGCGGGGCACGCCGCAAAAGAAAAGAAAACGGGGCCTTTAAGGCCCCGTTGTTGTCCCGAGATCGGATCGCTGGTCGGTCAGGCCGCCTTAAATCACGTCGCCTTGGTGAACAGCTCCTCGACATACTCCCAGTTGATCAGGTTCTCGACGAACGCCTTGAGATAGTCGGGGCGGCGGTTGCGATAGTCGATGTAGTAGGAGTGCTCCCAGACATCGACGCCGAGGATCGGGGTGGCGCCGTGCACCAGCGGATTCTCGCCGTTGGGGGTCTTCATCACTTCAAGTTTGCCGTTCTTGACCGCGAGCCAGGCCCAGCCGGAGCCGAACTGGCTGCCGCCGGCGGCGATGAAGTCGTCCTTGAACTTGGCGTAGCCGCCGAGATCGGCGTCGATTTTCTTGGCGAGCTTGCCGGGCAGCTTGTCGCCGCCGCCGTTGGGCTTCATCCAGTTCCAGAAATGCAGGTGGTTGTAGTGCTGGCCGGCGTTGTTGAACAATCCGGCGTTCTTGCCGAATGCGCCCTTCACGATCTCTTCGAGGGATTTGCCCTCGAATTCGCTGCCCTTGAGCAGGTTGTTGCCGTTGGTGACGTAGGCCTGATGATGCTTGTCGTGATGATACTCCAGCGTTTCCTTGGACATATACGGTGCCAGCGCATCGTAGGCATAAGGCAGATCGGGAAGCTTGAAGGTCATGGCATGAAGTCCGCGATAGTGGGGGTATGGAAACGATAACGGAACCCGCCGCAGAGGGTTCCCGCCATCAGCCGATATGAACCGCTTCACCCGTGAAGGCAAGGTTGCCGGCGGCGCCGGGCCGCCGTGCCGGCTCAGGGTCGCGTTTGGCCGCTGCCGCGGATGCGATACTTGAAGGTGGTGAGCTGCTCGGCGCCGACCGGGCCGCGCGCGTGGAATTTGCCGGTGGCGATGCCGATCTCGGCGCCGAAGCCGAATTCGCCGCCGTCGGCAAACTGGGTTGAGGCGTTATGGGCGACGATCGCTGAATCGACCTCGTTGAGGAATTTCTCCACGGCGGCATCGTCTTCGGACAGGATCGCATCGGTATGGCGCGAGCCGTGGCGCTCGATGTGGCGGATGGCGTCGTCGACGCCGTCGACCACTTTCGCCGCGATGATCGGCGCCTCGAACTCGGTGTCCCAGTCCTCGTCGGACACCGGGCGGACGCGCGCATCGGTGGCCTGCACCGCGGCGTCGCCGCGCACCTCGCAGCCGGCCTCGATCAGCGCCGAGAGCAGCGGCTTGAGATGGGTCGCAACCGCCGCGCGGTCGATCAGCAGCGTCTCGGCGGCGCCGCAGATGCCGGGCCGGCGCATTTTGGCGTTGAGCACCACGCTTTTCGCCATGTCGAGTTTCGCGGTGGCGTCGACATAGACGTGGTTGTTGCCGTCGAGATGAGCAAACACCGGCACCCGCGCCTCATTGCTGACGCGGGCGACGAGGCCCTTGCCGCCGCGCGGCACGATGACGTCGATCAGGCCGTCGAGGCCGCCGAGTAATAATCCGACCGCATCACGGTCGCGCGTCGGCACCAGCGTGATCGCCGCCTCTGGCAGCCCCGCGTCGCGCAACCCTTGCGTCAGGCAGGCATGGATGGCGCGGCAGGAGCGGAAACTGTCGGAACCGCCGCGCAGGATCACCGCGTTGCCGGACTTCAGGCACAGCGCGCCGGCATCGGCGGCGACATTGGGGCGGCTTTCGAAAATAACGGCGATGACCCCGAGCGGCACCCGCACCCGCTCGATCACCATGCCGTTGGGGCGCTGCCAGCGCTCGGTGATGGCGCCGATCGGGTCGGCAATGGCGCGCACCACGTCGATGCCGTCGGCCATCGCCGCAACGCGCGCCTCGTTGAGCGCCAGGCGGTCGACGAAAGCGGCGCCGGCGCCGTTCGCCTTGGCCTCGGCGACATCCTCGGCGTTGGCAGCAAGAATGTCGGCGGTGGCATTGCGCAAGGCCGCCGCCATGGCCGTCAGTGCGCGGTCCTTCTGCTCGGCCGGAGCCGCCGCCAGCATGCGCGCCGCTGCGCGCGCCGCCGTGGCGAGGTCGCGCATCAGGCGAGGCAGGTCGGAGGGGGCGTCAACGGCTTTCAAAGGTGCGGTCATGGTCCTCAATTCAGTCGTCATGCCCGGACCTGATCCGGGCATGCATCATCCCAAGGAAGATAGATTGCCGGGTCAAGCCCGGCAATGACGATCCAGGGTTTTTGTCACTGCGGCGGCCGTTCGACCACCAGATCGTCGCGGTGAATCATTTCCTTGCGGCCGTGCATGCCGAGGATTTTTGCCGCTTCCTGCGAGGAGTGGCCCATGATCCGTTCGGCGTCTGCGGCGTCGTAGGCGACCAGGCCGCGGCCGATGTCGTGGCCGTCGGGGGCGCAGACGATCACCGCATCGCCGCGTGCGAACTGCCCTTCGACCCGGGTAATGCCGGCCGGCAACAGGCTCTTGCCAGCGCGCAGAGCGCTGACCGCGCCGGCATCGATGGTGAGCCGCCCCTTCGGCTCCAGCGAGCCGGCGATCCAGCGCTTGCGCGCCGTCACCGGATTGGCCGGGGTCAGAAACCAGGTGCAGCGCCCGCCTTCGGCGATGGCGCGCAGGGGATGGGCGATCTTGCCGGAGGCGATCAGCATATGGGTGCCGGCTTGCGTTGCGATCTTCGCCGCCTCGATCTTGGTGCGCATGCCGCCGCGCGACAGGTCCGAGCCGGCGGCGCCGGCCATCGCCTCGATCTCGTCGGTGATCGCCTCGACCACCGGGATCAGCCGGGCATCGGGATCGAGCGCCGGCGGGGCGGTATAGAGGCCGTCGATATCGGAGAGCAGCACCACGAGGTCGGCGCTGACCATGGTGGCGACGCGCGCGGCAAGCCGATCGTTGTCGCCGTAGCGGATTTCGTTGGTGGCGACGGTATCGTTCTCGTTGATCACCGGCACCGCGCGCCATTCCAGCAGCTTGGCGATGGTCGAGCGCGCGTTGAGGTAGCGGCGGCGCTCCTCGGTATCCTGCAGCGTGACCAGAATCTGCCCGGCATCGATGCCGTGCCCGGCCAGCACCTTGGCCCAGATGCGCGCCAGCGCGATCTGGCCGACGGCGGCGGCGGCCTGGCTTTCCTCAAGCTTGAGCGGTCGGCGCGGCAGCTTGAGCCGGCTGCGGCCGAGCGCGATCGAGCCGGACGATACCACCAGCACCTCGCGCCCCTCGCGGTGCAGGCTCGCGATGTCGTCGGCCAGCGCGGTGAGCCAGCCTTCCTTCACCTCGCCGGCGGCCTGGTCGATCAATAGCGAGGAGCCGACCTTGACGACGATGCGGCGGAAATCTTTCAGGGCGGGGATGGTCATTGCGGCGCTTCGGGCGGATCAGGGGAGGGGATTTAAGTGGACGACGCCAGCGGCACTATTTTCTTAGCGGAACACGATCTTGTCCGAACACCGGTTCCCACTTTTCAGGATCATGCTCGAACGGAGCCGCCTCGTTGTTGGGAGCATCGGCGTCGCGGATCGCAGCGGCGAGCCGCTGCACCGCCTCGTCGATGCCTTGCCGGGTGGCGCCGGAGATCAGGAGCGGGGGCTGTTTCGCCGCGCGCCTGAGCCGGTCCTTCTGCGCCTTCAGGTCATCCGGCGACACCGCGTCGATCTTGTTCAGCGCGACGATTTCCGGCTTGGCGGCAAGTTCCGGGTCGTAGGCTTCCAGTTCGCGCCGCACGGTCTTGTAGGCTTTGCCGGCGTGTTCGGTGGTTGCGTCGACCAGATGCAGCAGCACCCGGCAGCGCTCGATATGGCCGAGAAAGCGGTCGCCGAGGCCGATGCCCTCGTGCGCGCCCTCGATCAGACCGGGAATGTCGGCCAGCACGAATTCATGCTCGCCACTTCGCACCACGCCGAGCTGCGGGTGCAGCGTGGTGAAAGGATAATCGGCGATCT
Organism: Xanthobacteraceae bacterium; assembly: GCA_049646625.1. Lineage (GTDB taxonomy): Bacteria > Pseudomonadota > Alphaproteobacteria > Rhizobiales > Xanthobacteraceae > PRO6. The sequence continues at coordinate 18,787 of JBARWE010000289.1, read as the reverse complement.
TCGGTCGCGCGGCGCTGACCACCGACAGGAACGTGGACTTGCCGGCGTTCGGCAGCCCGACCAGGCCGGCATCGGCGATCAGCTTGAGCCGCAGCCAGACCCAGCGCTCCTCGCCGGGCTGACCGGGATTGGCATGGCGCGGCGCGCGGTTGGTCGAACTCTTGAAGTGGGCATTGCCGAAGCCGCCGTTGCCGCCCTTGGCCAGAACCACCCGCTCGCCGATCGTCGTCAGGTCGGCGATCAGCGTCTCGCGATCCTCGTCGAAAATCTGCGTGCCGACCGGCACCTTGAGCACGACGTCGCGACCGCCCGCGCCGTGGCGGTCCTTGCCCATGCCGTGGGTGCCCTTTTCGGCCTTGAAGTGCTGCTGGTAGCGGTAATCGATCAGCGTGTTGAGGCCCTCGACCGCCTCGACCACGACGTTGCCGCCGCGTCCGCCGTTGCCGCCGTTGGGGCCGCCGAACTCGATGAACTTCTCGCGACGGAACGACACGCAGCCGTTGCCGCCGTCGCCGGAGCGGAGATAGACCTTGGCCTCGTCAAGAAATTTCATCGCGCTCACCTATCACAGTTCGCCCGCCGGCATGACAAATTTCCCGGCGGATGGCGGAAATCCCGTCACTTCCGGGGCCGCAGTCCCGCCACGCATTTGCGGCAGTTGCCTGCGGCGCGGGCAATTCCTAAAGCAGGCGTGAGGCGCCCGCTCCGGTTCCGCCCTGCCGGTAATCCATGACCCTGTTTTCACGCTTGTCGCCGTCGAACGACCAACGCTCCGCGCGTCTTGCCGGCATCGCCCTGATGCTGACCGGGATCGGCCTGTTCTCGCTCGGCGACGCGGTCGGCAAGGTGATCGTCGCCAGCTACACGCTGGGCCAGTTTCTGTTGCTGCGCTCGATCACCTCGATCGTGCTGATGGCGCCGTTCATCTGGCGCGAGCGGACCGCCTTCCGCCGCCTGTCGCAACCCGGGTTGCATGGCCTGCGGGTGGTGCTGTCGACCGCCGAGGTCGCCGCGTTCTTCCTCGCCGTGACCTATCTGCCGCTCGCCGACGTCATCACCTATTACCTTGCCACGCCGATTTTCGTCACCGCGATCGCCGCGCTGGTGCTCAAGGAAGCGGTCGGCTGGCGGCGCTGGAGCGCGGTCGGCGTCGGCTTCTGCGGCGTGCTGATCGCGTTGCAGCCCTCCGCCGAAACACTGACCTGGCCGGCGCTGATCGCGCTTGGCGGCAGCCTGTGCTTCGCCCTGCTGATGGTGGTGACGCGCTCGCTGCGCGGCGCCCCCGACGTGGTGCTGGCGTCGAGCCAGTTCGCCGGCACGCTGATCCTCGGCGCGGCTCTGGCGCCGTTCGGCTGGGTGACGCCGGACCTTGGGGGCCTGGCGCTGTTCGTCGCCGCCGGCGCCATCACGATCGGCGCGCTGCTCAGCGTCAACCGCTCGCTGCGGCTGGCCCCGGCCAGCGTCGTGGTACCTTACCAGTACACCATGATCGTCTACGCGGTGATCTTCGGCTACCTGGTGTTCGGCGACGTGCCGGCGGCTCACACACTGGCCGGCGCCGCGATCATCATCGGCGCCGGGTTCTACATCTTCCTGCGCGAGCAGCGGCTCGGCCGCGCCAGCGAGGGGCTTACTCCGCCGCCGGCATGAATGCCGCGATCGGCGGGCTGTCGCGCCGCACCGCGTTGCGCCAGCGCCGCAGCGAGGCCCATACCGTGCGGTCGAGGCGAAAGCGGTCGACCGGCGTCGATGAGCCGAGCGCGACGAAGCGATGCAGTTCGACCCCGGTCCACTGGAAGCCGCACTTCTCCAGCACGCGGCGCGCGGGTGGATGGATGACGCGCGCGCCGGCGGCAAGCTGCGTCGCCGCGCCGCTCTCGAAGGCGTCATCGATCACGGCGCGGGCGGCTTCCGTAGCGAAGCCATGGCCCCAGAAATCGACCCCGAGCCAAAGGTTAAGGTCGGGCGCCAGGGCGCCGTTGCGATCCAGCCCGGCCATGCCGATGGGGGTGCCCTCGAACGCGATCAGGAACGTGCCGTTCGAGGCGGCGGCCGCAATCATGGTCTCGGCGTCGCGCAGCGTAAACGGATGCGGCAGCCGGCGGGTGGTCTCGGCGATGCGGGCGTCGTCGGCGAGGCACGCAATCGCTTTTACGTCCGCGAGCGTCGGGTGACGTAGCGTCAGCCGCTCGGTCTCGAGGACGACGCTACTCGCCCCCGGTGAAACGCTTGTGGTGGAAAATTCCTGCAGCATGGTGAGACTCCATACGCCGTCTTTGCGGCAAAAAATTAAAGGGGAGGCCGGTTTCCCGTCTCCCCTTCTGGAGCCTCTGTAAGATGCTCCGCCGGTTCAACAGGCCCGGCGGACATCGATTGATCCACCGTCTATTCGGCCGCGGCCTCGATCATCGGAAGGACCGATACATAGGTGCGGCCGCCGGTTTTGGCGCGAAACTCGACGCGGCCTTCGATCTTGGCGAACAGCGTATGGTCGGTGCCCATCCCGACATTGGTGCCGGGATGCCACTTGGTGCCGCGTTGACGACAGATGATGTTGCCGGGGATCACGCGCTCGCCGCCGAACACCTTGACGCCAAGGCGCTGGCCCTTCGAGTCGCGCCCGTTGCGCGAGGAACCGCCTGCTTTTTTGTGAGCCATGGCTCGTCTCCAAATCCGGGTTCTGTGTAGCGTGATTCCGTGACGAAATCACTTCACGTTTTGCGGCTTCCGCGTCAGCGACGCTGGAAACGCTCAAATGACGGGGTTCAGGCCGAAGCGGCGTCGCCGCCCTTGTCCTCGGTTGCCGCGGGCTTCTCGGCCTTGACGCGCTTGGGGCGCGGTCCGACCGTAGGTGTCTTGCCGTCGGCGAGAATTTCGGTGATGCGCAGCACCGTGATCTCGTCGCGATAGCCGCGCTTGCGGCGCGAATTCTTGCGGCGGCGCTTCTTGAAGGCGATCACCTTCGGGCCGCGCTTGTGGTCCAGCACCTCGGCGGCGACGGAAGCGCCGGCCACGGTCGGGGCGCCAAGCGTCGGGGTGTCGCCGCCCAGCACCAGCACTTCGCCGAGCTGCACGATCGTTCCGACGTCGCCGGCGATCTTGCCGACTTCGAGCACATCATCGGGGGCGACGCGGTACTGCCGGCCGCCGGTCTTGATGACTGCGAACATCGTTGTTGTCCTTCGTGTTCGATTCCGGCGCTCGGATCGCTCCGGCCCGGCTTCTTGGTCAGTCGTTGGGGTGGTGTCTGGCGCGGCAGCAATGGCGCGGCCGATACAGACGGTTGCGGCGCGGGGAAAGCCTCGCGCCGGTGCCGGCCGTATATCGCGACGGGGCAGCGCGAGTCAATCCGGCCACGCGCGAAAAGTCGTCTTTCGTGAAGGATTTACGCTTCCCGGACAGGCGTATCCCGGCATTGCGGCGGGCGCTGCCGTGCAACCATCGGGTTCCCGCGCCGTTGGTGCCTCGGTCGAACAGCAAGCGAGGCTGATGAATGGCGGAGGGCACCCCGGCGACGGCAGGGATCGGCAAGCACGGCGCAAACCGCCTGCCGTCGGTCGATCTAGACAGCTATAATCTTGGACTCAAAGACGAAAACGGCTTTCTCGGGGATCGTGCCAGCAAAGGCGCGTTCCAGAGAATTCTCGACGGCTGGCGCAAGCCGCTGCGCAAACAGGGTGATGATCCGTTCGGCGCGCAGTCGTCGGAACAGATCGGCAAAAGTGACCTCGACCGCATCTTGGTCGGCGCCGATGTCGAAGCGGCCGCGGTGGTGCATAGTGCCATCGAGGAGTTCGCCCAGGAACTGGCTCACGTCACCCACCGGTTCCTCAAGGTCAAGGCCTGGGCCGGGACCGAACGGATCGTGGTCGGCGGCGGTTTCCGGCAAAGCCGGATCGGCGAACTGGCGATCGCCCGCGCTGACATCATCCTGAAGGCGCAAGGGCTGAAGGTCGGCATGGTGCCGATCCGCCACCACCCCGACGAGGCCGGGCTGATCGGCTGCCTGCATCTGGCACCGTCGTGGATTTTCGAGGCGCATGACAGCATTCTGGCTGTCGATATCGGCGGCACCAACATCCGCTGCGGCGTGGTGAAGACGCGCTGGAAGAAGGCAAAGGACCTGTCAAAGGCCGCGGTGTGGACGTCGGAACTATGGCGCCACGCCGACGCCGAGCCGACCCGCGAGGGCGCGGTGAAGAAGCTCGTCAAGCTGCTCAAGGGCCTGATCGCCGCCGCCGACAAGGAGGGTCTCAAGCTTGCGCCGTTCATCGGCGTGTCGTGCCCCGGCGCCATCGACCCCGACGGCAATATTGAAAAGGGCGCGCAGAACCTGCCGGGCAACTGGGAGAGCAGCCGCTTCAACCTGCCCGACACCCTGATGCAGGCGATCCCGACCATCGGCGGTCACGACACCACCGTGCTGATGCACAACGACGGCGTGGCGCAGGGCTTGAGCGAGGTGCCGTTCATGCAGGACGTCAGGCGCTGGGGCGTGTTGACCATCGGCACCGGGCTTGGCAATGCCCGCTTCACCAACCGTAAGCCGAACGGCAACGGCAAGGACAGCAACAAGAGCAGCGACAAGGCCGCAAAGAAGGGCAAGAGCAAAGGCGGCGGCAAAGGATCAGGTAAAGGCGCCTGACGCCTGAGCGTCTTCAAGCGAGCCGGTCTCCACTTCGCTTGAAAATGCTTTACCCGATCATCTCCGCCGCCGCCTTGCCGCAGGTCACGGTGTCGGCATTGCCGCCGAGATCGCGGGTGCGCAGCGTGCGCTCGGCCAGCGTGCGTTCGATCGCGGCGACGATCTCCGCCGCGGCGTCGCGCTCGCCGAGATGGTCGAGCATCATCGCCGCCGACCAGATCTGCCCGATCGGGTTGGCGATGCCCTGTCCGGCGATATCCGGCGCCGAGCCGTGCACCGGCTCGAACAGCGAGGGAAAGGCGTTGTCCGGGTTGATGTTGCCGGATGGCGCGATGCCGATGGTGCCGGTGCAGGCGGGGCCGAGGTCGGACAGGATGTCGCCGAACAGGTTCGAGCCGACAACGACGTCGAACCAGTCCGGGTGCAGCACGAAATGCGCGGTCAGGATGTCGATATGGTACTTGTCCCAGCGCACGTCGGGAAAGTGCTTGGCCATCGCCTCGACGCGCTCGTCCCAGTACGGCATGGTGATCGAGATGCCGTTCGACTTGGTCGCCGAGGTCAGGTGCCGCTTCGGCCGCGAGCGTGCCAGTTCAAAAGCGAATTTCAGCGCGCGGTCGATGCCGATGCGCGTCATCACCGTTTCCTGCGTGACGAATTCGCGCTCGGTGCCGGCGAACATGCGGCCGCCGACCGACGAATATTCGCCTTCGGTGTTCTCGCGCACCACCATGAAGTCGATGTCGCCCGGCTTGCGGCCGGCGAGCGGCGACGGCACGCCCGGCATCAGCCGGACCGGCCGCAGGTTGATGTACTGGTCGAACTCGCGCCGGAACAGGATCAGCGACCCCCACAGCGAAACGTGGTCGGGAATTTTCTCCGGCAGGCCGACGGCGCCGAAATAGATCGCGTCATGCGCGCCGATCTGCGTCTTCCAGTCGTCCGGCATCATCTGGCCGTGCTTGGCGTAGTAGTCGTAGGAGGCAAAATCGAAGTGATCCAGTTGCAATTGGATGCGGTGCCGCCTGGCCGCCGCTTCGAGCACGCGCAAGCCCTCCGGCATCACTTCCTTGCCGATGCCGTCGCCGGGAATCACCGCGATGCGATATGTCTTGCCCTGCGGACCATTGATCGTCGCCGACACGTCTTGTTCCTCCCTCTACTCTTGAATGGATGTCATGCCCTGATTTCAAGCGGCGTCAGGCCGGGCGATCCTGTGCCCTCGGCCTCGGCGGCGTGGATCAGCGTGACGACGCGCTCCGACAGCGGCGCGCGCAAGCCATGGTCGCGCGCCAAACGTACAATAACGCCTTGCAACTGGTCCACCTCGGTCCTGCGGCGCCGCGCGAGGTCGTCCCACATCGAGGAGCGCGCTGTTGGGTCGATCTGCAGGATGCGCCCGAGCAGCAGGTGAAACGGCCCGTCAGGCAGCCGCAGGAGATAGGGCGTCACGGCCGGCGGCAGTTGCGTCATCGGTACGATGCGGATGCGCGCGGCCTTCATGACTTTCAGCGCCTCGGCCATCTGGTCGGCGAGCAGCCGGCGCCACGCGCGGCTTGCCAGTTGCTCGCGGAGCGGAATGCCGGACAGCGCGTTGAGCGCGTTGTTGAGGTTGATGATGAGCTTGCCCCACTGCACACCGGCGATGTCGCGGGTCGTCAGCATGTTCAATAACGGCGCCGACAGCCGTGCCGCGAGTGCCGAGGGGTCATCCTCCAGCACGATCTCGCCGGAGGTGGCGCGATGATAGTGGCCCTCGTCCTGCGCCTGCACGTTGAACGGCACCATGCCGCCGAGCACGGTGTGGCCCGGCAGCCTGTCGCGCAGCAGTGCGAGATTGTCGGCGCCGTTTTGCAGGCTGACGACGATGGCGTCGGGGCGCGCATGAGTGGCGATGAGATCGGCGGTCGCGGCGGTATCGCCGCTTTTCACCGTCACCAGCACGACATTGGCCTGGTGCAGGATCGCCGGATCGCTCGACAGCGCGAGCCGGTCCGCCGGAATCCGCTCGTCGATGCCCTCGTAACTGGTCAACCGCAAGCCGTGAGCGGTGATCGCGTCGCAGATGTGCGGCCGTGCCAGCAGCGCCACGCGGTGGCCGCCGTGTGCAAGGCAGCCGCCGACGAAGCAGCCGATGCTGCCTGCGCCTGCGATGCCCACCGAGAGAGATGACGCCGTCATGACAGCCCGCGATCTTGGTCGCTCGATATCAGAACGGCGCGCGCCCTGCTACCGTCATGGAACCAAATCGGGCAGTATCGGTTTCCGTCTCGCTGCGCCGGCCGGTCTCTTGTGAAGGACTGCGGGCAGTCGGTATGATTCGATTGGCGGGGCCTGCCACAGGAGACGACGATGGGTTTGCTGGATATTCTCAACGGCATGCAGAACGGTCCGCGTGGGCCGTCCGACACTGCGGACCAGAGCGGCAGCGAAGGCAAAAGCGAGGGGATGTCGCCGATGACGATGGCGATCCTCGCGATCCTTGCTTACAAAGCGATCAAGCACTTCGGCGGAAGCAGCGAAACGTCGACCGCCCCCGCGGGCGGCGGCACGGCGGCACCTGCGCCGCGCATCCCGGAGCCGACGGAAGCCTCCGCGCCCGGCGGCGGGCTTGGTGGCGCTCTTGGTGGTGGACTTGGCGACCTGCTGAAGGGTGGCCTCGGCGGCCTGCTTGCCGGTGGCGCTGCCGGCAGCATTTTGAGCGGTGGGCTGGCCGATCTGCTCAAGCAGATGCAGCAGAGCGGCCACGGCGATGCGGCCGAGTCGTGGGTCGGCAAGGGCGACAACAAGACGATCGCCCCCGATGATCTCGCCAATGCGCTGGGCGCCGACCAGATCAACGCATTGACCTCGCGCACCGGGCTGTCGCGTGATCAATTGCTGTCCGAACTGAGCCAGTATCTGCCGGAAGCGGTCGATCAGTTCACCCCGGACGGCCATATCCCCTCCGAGCGCGACCTGTCGCGCTGGCTGTAACGTTACGAGACGGCGCTGCCGTGTGCGGCGCCGCATCTCGCATTCGATCAATTCCTGGAGCTGTTTTTGCTTTTGATGGAATCAAAAGCAAAGCTCCTGAGTTTTATTTTTGACGCGTTTTCTTCACGCGAACCGGTTCCCGCTTCGCTCGAAAACGCTCTAGAAGGACCAGCACCATGGGCGGCATTCTCTGGATCATCATCGTCGGATTCGTCGCGGGCATCATCGCGCGGCTGGTTTCGCGCGGGCCGAACAATCCGAGCGGCTTCATCCTGACCACGGTGCTCGGCATTGCCGGCGCTTTCTTCGCCACCTTCATCGGCCAGGCGATCGGGCATTACGGCCCCAATCAGGGCGCCGGCTTCATCACCGCGACGATCGGCGCGATCGTGGTATTGTTCATCTGGAACAGGCTGGTAGCGCGCGGCGTCATCCGCGATTCCAGCGCCCGGCAATAGCGCCCGGCGCGTTCCGGGCGAGCGCTACGTTCCGCCACACCCCCGGCGATGCCGCGTAGCTCACCTGCCGGCAACGGGGGCTTATGATAATGCCAGATGTCGCCATCGGAGTGGGGCCGCGCAAAGCTCGTCGGGCGGCGAGCGCGGCGCGGATCGCCGCGGGGGTTGCCGCCGCGCTTGCGGCCTTGCCGTCCGCGCCGGTTGCCGCCGCGTGCGGCGGCGTTGAAATCGGCGTGGCCGACGTCGTCGCGGCGATCGACGGACGCACGTTGCGCCTTGCCGACGGGCGTGAGGTGCGGCTCGCCGGGCTTGCGCCGTTTGACGCCGACTGGGCCGCGCTGGCCCGCTTCGCCGGCCGCCGCGTCAGGCTGCTGGGCAGCGACACGCCCGACCGCTACGGCCGCCAGACGCTGATCGTGGTTCCCGACGAGGCGGCGGCGTCGATCCAGGCGATGCTCCTTGCCGAGGGCGCCGCACTGGCGTCCGGGCTGGCGGCGGAACCGGGATGCGTTGCGGAACTCGCTGCCGCCGAGGCTGCCGCGCGGACCGCCGACCGTGGCGTTTGGTCGGAGGCCGCTGTCATAAAAAATGCCGAAAAGCCGCAGGATATTTTGGCGAAGCTGGGGCAGTTTGCTATTGTCGAGGGCAAGGTGCGCTCGGTCCGGTCCGCCGGCGCGACGGTCTATATCGATTTCGGCCGGCGCTGGAGCCGGGATTTCGCCGTGACGATCCCCGAGCGACTGGTGGCCGGCTTCACGGCGGCGGGGCTTGCGCCGGCAGCGCTGACCGGCCGGCGGGTGCGGGTACGCGGCATTGTCGGGCGCCGGGGCGGACCAAGGATCGAGGCGGTGCGGCCCGGACAGATCGAGTTGGTGCAGGTCACGCGGCACAGCGGGACGAACAGCGGGACGAAATGACGGGAGCGACCGTGATCGCGACGAGGCGGCTTGGACGTGGCCATCGCCCCGCCGGCGGGACAGGAGTCCCGTGGGCGGTGATCGTGCTCGCCGCGGCGCTGGCGCTTGGCGGCTGCGCCGACATGAGCCGCTTCGAAGTCGCTTCGCCTCCGGCCGCGACCGCCCCGGCCAAGCCAGTCAAGCCGGCGTCGGCGCAGCTTTCCGCCACCGAGCGTGAGCACCAGCGCATTCTCGCTTCCTACGGCGGCGTCTACGAAGATGCGCGGCTGGAGGCGCTGATCGGCAGTGCCGTCGGGCGGCTGGTTGCGGCCTCTGATCGGCCGGAGACGCAGTACAAGGTCACGATTCTCAATTCCGGCGCGGTCAACGCCTTTGCGCTGCCGACCGGCCAGCTCTACGTCACCCGTGGCCTGCTCGCGCTCGCCAACGATACGTCCGAACTGTCGTCGGTGCTGGCGCATGAGATGGCCCATGTGCTGGCGCGCCACGCCTCGATCCGCGAGGAGCGGGCGCGGCAGGCCGCGGTGGTCACGCGCGTCGTCGCCGACATGGGCACCGACCCCGATCTCACGGCGCTGGCGCTTGCCAAGACCAAGCTGACGATGGCGAGCTTTTCGCGCGGACAGGAGTTCGAGGCCGACGGCATCGGCGTCGGGCTGGCGGCCAAGGCCGGCTTCGATCCCTACGGCGCGGCGCGCTTTCTCACCGCGATGGGCCGCAATGCCGATCTGAAGGCGAGCCAGGCCGGGATCGATCCGCGCAGCCAGGATTTCCTGTCGTCGCATCCGGCCACGCCCGAGCGCATTCAGAACGCGCAGGCCGTCGCCCGGCAGTTCGCCGGACCGGATGCGGAGGGCCGCGAGCGCGACGCTTACCTCGCCGCGATCGACAAGCTGGTCTATGGCGAAGACCCCAGCGAAGGTTTTGTGCGCGGCCGGCGCTTCCTGCATCCCAAGCTTGGTTTCACCTTCCAGGCGCCGCAGGGCTACACCTTGGATAATACCGCGCAGGCGGTGATCGGCGTGCGCAGCGGCGGCCAGCAGGCGATGCGCTTCGATGTGGTGCGGGTGCCGGCCGATCAGCCGCTGACCGACTATCTCGCCTCCGGCTGGATGGAAAAGGTTGATCCGGCTTCGGCCGAGGCGCTGACCATCAACGGCTTTCCCGCGGCCACCGCCGTGGCGCATGGCGAGCAGTGGCAGTTTCGCGTGTTCGCGCTGCGCTTCGGCAGTGACGTCTACCGCTTCATTTTCGCCAGCCGCCGCAAGGGCGGCGAGAACGACCGCGACTTCCGCGACACCGTTAATACGTTCCGCCGCCTCAGCCTCGCCGAGATCGATGCGACGCATCCTTTGCGCATTCATGTGGTGACGGTGCGGCCGGGCGACACCGTGGAGTCGCTGGCGCAGCGCATGGCTGGCCTGGATCGTCCCGTCGAGCGCTTCCGCACGCTGAACGGGCTTGGCGCGCGCGACACGGTCAAGCCGGGCGCGCGCGTCAAGATCGTCGCCGAATAGCGCCCGGCACGCTCCTGTCACCGGCGGAACCCTGCGCTTGGTGCGCTGCGTCGCGCATGATAAAAATCGCCGGATATCGAACGTGGGCGTCATGGTTGGCTTCATCGCGATGCATCGGATGCGCGTGCTGGCAGGGATGACGGCCGCCGCGGTGCTGCCGGCGGCGCCGGCATTCGCCGCGGGGGAAACGGTGGCCGCGATGGGTCTGCCCGAATTTGCATCGCTGGTGCTGGTGGCGCTCAGTGGCGCCGCGGCGGGGTTTGCTGTGGCCACGCTCCTGATGCGACGCAAGGTGCAGCCGCTCGCCGCCGACGCAACGCGCGAGGCGGCGCTGCGCCTGATTGCCGAGGAGCGGCAGGCGGCAGCGCGGCAGGATTACCAGAAGCTGTTCGAAGGCTCGGTGGATGGCATTTACGTCACCACCGCCGGGGGCGCCATTCTCAACGCCAATCGTGCGCTGGCGCGGATGATGGGGTTCGAGACGCCGCGTGAACTGATCGACGGCGTCACCGATGTCGCCCGCGACATCTATGTCGATCCGGCCGACCGGGCCGAATATCAGCGCCGCATGGCGCGCGACGGCATGGTGCGCGAGTTCGAGTATCGGGCGCGCGGGCGCGATGGCCGGGTGGTGTGGCTGTCCGACAGCGCGACCGCCGTGCGCGATGCCAACGGCGACATCGTGCGCTACGAGGGCACGGTGCGCGACATCACCAACCAGATGCACACGGAGCGCGCGCTCAACGAAGCGCGCCATCATCTGCAGCAGGTCATCGATACCGTTCCTGCCGTGATCAACGTCAAGGATACCAGCCTGCGCTATATCCTGATGAATCGCTACATGGCCGGTGTGTTCGGCATCGAGCCGGAGGCGGCGATCGGGCGCACCACCTCGGAACTGATGGCGCGTTACGGCTCAGCCAAGTCGGACGACAACGATCGCCGGCTTTTGGCCACCGGCGAGGAGCTTGGATTCTACGAGGAGGAGTATCTCGACGCCGCCGGCACCCTGCGGCAATGGATGGTCAACAAGGTGCCGCTGCGCGGCGCCGACGGCACCGTGCAGTCGATCGTCACCGTGGCGCTCGATATCGGCGAACGCAAACGGGTCGAGCAGGACATGCGCGAGGCGCGCGACGCCGCCGAGACGGCGCTGGTGAACCTGCGCGCGACGCAGAATTCGCTGATCGAGACCGAGAAGCTGGCGGCGCTTGGCCGCCTTGTTGCCGGCGTCGCCCACGAGGTCAACAATCCGGTCGGCATCGGCCTCACCGTCGCCTCGTCGCTGGAGCGGCGTTGCGCGCTGTTCGAAGCCGAGGTCGCCAAGGGCGAACTGCGCCGCTCGCATTTGACCGAGTTCATCGCCGCCAACCGCGACGCCGCCGGCCAGCTCGTCGCCAACCTCAATCGCGCCGCCGAACTGATCCAGTCGTTCAAGCAGGTGGCGGTCGATCGCAGCTTCTCGCATCGGCGCAGCTTCGATGTCGGCGACCTGACCGAGCAACTCGTGACCAGCCTGCGGCCCGGCTCGCGCAAGCACAATCTCGCGCTCACCGTCGAATGCGAGCCGGGCATCGAGATGAACAGCTACCCCGGCTCCTACGGCCAGGTGCTGACCAACCTGTTCCTGAACGCGGTGGCCCATGCCTTTCCCGAGGGCCGGCCGGGACAGATCGACATCCGGGTGCGCGGCCATGGCGCGGATGAGGTCGAACTGACCTTTGCCGACAACGGCTGCGGCATGAGCGTCGATGTGCGCCGCCATGCGTTCGATCCGTTCTACACCACGCGGCGCGACCAGGGCGGCACCGGGCTGGGCCTGCATATCGTGCATTCGCTCGTCACCGGCCGGCTCGGTGGCCGGCTCAGCCTGGAATCGGCGCCGGGCGAGGGCACGCGGATCGAGATCGTGCTGCCGCGCGCCGGCCCGCTCGATCTGGCGGCGGAGTGACGCCGGGGCGCTTTTCAAAGTTCGCAAAGCAAGGGATTTCAGGACATGCGTATTCTGGTTGTGGGCGCCGGCGCGGTCGGCGGCTATTTTGGCGGCCGGCTGCTCGCGGCGGGGCGCGACGTGACGTTTCTGGTGCGGCCGGCACGGGCGGAGAAACTGCGCCGCACCGGCCTCGCCATCAGAAGCGCGACGGGCAATGGGGCGGTGGCCGATCCGCCGACAGTGATGCAGGACGCGCTGCACGCGCCGTTCGACCTGATCATCCTGAGCTGCAAGGCTTACGATCTCGACGGCGCCATTGAGGCTTTTGCCCCGGCGGTCGGTGAGCGGACCATGATCCTGCCGCTGCTCAACGGCATGCGCCATCTCGACAGGCTCGAAGCGCGGTTCGGCGCCGGGCGGGTGCTGGGCGGGCTGTGCATCATCGCGGCGACGCTGGGGGAGGACGGCGCCATCCGCCACCTCAACGAGTCCCACGATCTGGTGTTCGGCGCGCGTGACGGAATGGCGCCGGATCGCATCGGGGAGATCGAGGCAACCTTGAGCGGCGCCGGTTTTGTTGCCCGCCTGAGCGAGCGCATCGTCGGCGAGATGTGGGAGAAGTGGGTGCTGCTGAGTTCGCTTGCGGCGGCCAGTTGCCTGATGCGCGCCGCCGTCGGCGACATCGTTGCCGGCCCCGGCGGCCTCGCTTTCCTCAACGGGCTGGTCGACGATTGCGTGGCGATTGCTGAGGCCAACGGCCACCGGCCGCGCGAGGCCGCGTTGACCCGCACCCGCGCCATGCTGACGGCGGCCGGCTCGCCGTTCACCGCCTCGATGTTCCGCGACATGGAGAACGGGTTTCCGGTCGAGGCCGATCATGTGCTTGGCGACCTGATTGCGCGGCGCGACACGGCCGGCCTCATGCCAGCCATCCAGGGCCGGCTCGACCTCGCCTATCTGCATCTGAAAGCCTACGAGAGCCGCCGCGCCCGTGGCGGCTGACGCGGCGCTCGCGCGGCGGGGCGCGGCACCACGGCGGTGGCTGGCAAGGCCGGGATTATCGGTTGGCCCGTTGGCGAGGCGATTTTTGCGTCCTCGTGCAACGCGAGCGCTTATCGCTCCGCCTAGATGCTTCAACTGTAAAATTATCCCTTTTCATATATTTTGCCTTTGGTAGGATCGGCCACCCGGAGCGCCGCCCATGTCCGCCCCCATTGCCGCATCGGTTACGTCCGATAGCCAGTTCACCTTCGAGGCCGCCGGCAGCCGGCATCATACGCCGCTGGTATTTCTGCATGGCATCGGCGGCAGCGCCCGGGCCTGGCGCGACCAGCTCGGCTTTTTCGGCGACCGCTATCATGCCATCGCCTGGGACATGCCGGGCTATGGCGGCTCCGTGCCGCTGGCGCAGGCCACCATCGCCACGCTGGCGGCGGCGCTGACGCGCTTTCTGATCGCGCTCGAAGCCCGTCGCCCGGTGCTGGTCGGCCACTCGATCGGCGGCATGATCGTGCAGCAGTTTCTCGTCGACCACCCCGGCATTGCCGGCGGCGCGGTGCTGGCTGAGACCAGCCCGGCCTTCGGCAAGCCCGACGGCGACTGGCAGAAGGCGTTCGTCGCCGCCCGGCTCGATCCGCTCGACCGCGGCGCGACGATGCGCGATCTTGCCGCCGGCATGGTCGACGATCTGGTCGGCGAGGCGCCCGATCCGCGTGGCCTCGATGCCGCCCGCGCCTCGATGGCGGCGGTGCCGGATGTGACCTACCGCGCCATGGTGCATGCCCTCGTCGGCTTCGACCAGCGCGCCGCGCTGAAGCGCATCGATGTGCCGACGCTGGTGCTGTCCGGCAGCCGGGACACCAACGCGCCGGCGCCGATGATGGCGAAGATGGCGAGCTACATTCCCGGTGCGCGCTACGTCGAGATTGCCGGCGCCGGCCATCTGGTCAATCTGGAGCAGCCGGCCGCGTTCAACGCCGCGCTCGATGATTTTCTTGCGACATCCTCATTCGGAAGGCCCGCCTCATGAATGCTCCCGCCGCGCTTGCCCCCGACGCGCCGATCTTCGATGCAAAAGCGTTTCGCCTGAATGGCGCGCAGGACGAGATCATTGCCCGCGCCCGCCACCTCGGCGAGAGCGTGTTTGCCGCCCGTGCCGCCGGCTACGACCGCGATGCGGCCTTTCCGAGCGAGAACTACCGCGATCTGCACCGCGCCGGCCTGCTCGGCATCGCGATCCCGAAAGCGCATGGCGGGCTTGGCGCCGACTACCAGACCTATGCGCTGGCCGCCGCCGAGATCGGCCGTTATTGCGGCGCCACCGCGCTGACCTGGAACATGCATGTCTGCTCGACCTTATGGTCGGGGCCGCTCGCCGACGATCTTGACATGGACGCGGCCACCCGCGCCGAGCACGAGCGCCGCCGCGCCATCCATTATCGCCGCATCGTCGAGGACGGCGCGATCTATTCGCAGCCGTTCTCCGAAGGCGGCGCGGCTGCGGCCGGTGGCGTTGCCTTCGGCACCGAGGCGCATCCGGTCGAAGGCGGCTGGCGCGTCAGCGGCAAAAAGATCTTTGCCTCGCTCTCCGGCCATGCCGACTATTACGGCGTGCTGTGCACCGAGGTGGCCGAAGGCGGGAAAGCCTCGCGCCGCAACACGCTCTATCTCGCGATCCCCGCCAAGGCCGAGGGCGTCTCGGTGGTCGGCGACTGGGACCCGCTCGGCATGCGCGGCACCGTATCGCGTACGTTGATCTTCAAGGATGTGTTCGTGCCGGAGGATGCCGCCCTGATGCCGCGCGGCGTCTACTTTCAGGCCGCGCTGCGCTGGCCGCACATGTTCCTCACGCTGTCGCCGACCTACATGGGGCTGGCGCAGGCGGCCTACGACTTCACCGTCAAGTATCTGCGCGGCGAGGTGCCCGGCATGCCGCCGGTCAAGCGGCGGATGTATCCGACCAAGCAGATCGCGGTGGCGGGGATGCACGTCAAGCTGGAGCAGATCAAGGCGCTGTGGTTTCAGGCGGTGACGGAAGCCTGCGCCAACCCGAGCAAGGCGCAGGTGCTGCGCGCCTATGCCGCGCAGTATTCGGTGATGGAGGGCGCCAACGAGATCGCCACGCTGGCGATCCGCACCTGCGGCGGTCAGGCGATGCTGAAGTCGCTGCCGCTGGAGCGCATCTACCGCGACAGCCGCTGCGGCTCGCTGATGCTGCCGTGGACCGCCGAACTCTGCCTCGACCGTACCGGCCGCGAGGCGCTGTACGAGCCGGGCGAGAGCGACGAATGAAGCGGGCCTGACGTCAGGTAACGGCCGTGGACCTCTCCGACCTCATCGCGCGCAATGCGGCATTCACGCCGGACAAGCCGGCGTTGCATTTCGCCGGCGCGAGCTTGAGCTATGCGGCGTTCGATGCGCGCATCATCGCGCTGGCGCGGGCGCTGAAGGCGCGCTATGGCGTGGCGCGCGGCGATCGCGTCGCCATCCTCAGCCTCAACCGGCCCGACTATCTGGTCGCGCTCTACGCCTGCGCCCGATTAGGGGCGATGCTGGTGCCGCTCAACTGGCGGCTGGCGGTGGCCGAACAGCGCTTCATCCTCACCGACGCCGCGATCAAAGTCCTGCTGCTGGAGGAAGCGTTTGCCGCGGTGCTGCCGCAACTGGCGGAAGCGTTGCCGCAGGCGCAGGCGATCGGCCTCGACTTTGCCCCGCCCGGCGGCCTGTCGATCGAGGCGGCGCTTGAGCACGGCGCGGGCGACGGCCGCAACCCGCATGTCGATCTCGCCGCGCCGTTGTTGATCGTCTACACCTCCGGCACCACAGGGCGGCCGAAAGGCGCGGTGCTGCGGCAGGAGGCGCTATTGTGGAACGGCGTGATGAGCCAGCACATGCATGCGCTGACCTCCGACGATCATGTGCTGACCGTGCTGCCGCTGTTTCATGTCGGCGGCCTCAACATCCAGACCACGCCGGCGCTGCACCACGGCGCCACGGTGACGCTGCATGCGCGGTTCGCGCCCGATGCGGTGCTTGAGGCGATCGCGCGCGAGCGGCCGACGCTGACCGTGCTGGTGCCGGCGACCATTCAGGCCGTGACCGAACATCCGTTGTGGCGCACGACAGACTTGAGTTCACTGAAAGCTGTCTCGACCGGCTCCAGCGTGGTGCCGCCGCCTCTGATGGCGCGCATCAGCGATCGCGGCGTGCCGGTGCTGCAGGTTTATGGCGCGACCGAGACCTGCCCGATTACAATCTACACCCGACTTGGCGGCGACCTGTCGCGCCCCGAATCGACGGGCCTTGCCGGCCTTGCCTGCGAGGCGAAAGTGATCGGCGAGGACGGCCGCGAGGCGCCACCCGATGTCATCGGTGAGATCGCGGTGCGCGGCCCGAACGTGTTCTTCGAGTACTGGGGCAACGCGGAAGCGACGCGCGCGGCGCTGCATGACGGCTGGTTCCGTACCGGCGACCTCGCCAGCCGCAGCGCCGACGGTTACTTCACGGTGCGCGATCGCAAGACCAACATGATCATTTCCGGTGGCGAGAACATCTATCCCGCCGAGGTCGAGCGCGTGCTGCTGGAGCATCCCGATGTTGCCGACGCCGGCGTGGTCGGCCGGCCCGATCCAAAGTGGCAGGAGGTCGCGGTCGCCTATGTCATGCTGCGGCCGGGCTGTAGCGGCGATGCCGACGTGCTGAAGGCGCATGTCGCGCGCGAGCTTGCCCGTTTCAAGGTGCCGCGTGAATTTGTGTTCGTCGACGAACTGCCACGCACCGCGCTCGGCAAGGTGCAACATTTTGTGCTGCGCCGTGGCGCACGTTCGTGGTGAGTTTTGGTTAGCCGAACACGTCCTGCAATTCGCCGTCGCGGATCACGGTCGTGCCGTCCACGGTGATCGTGGTGCCCATCATCGGCAGGTCGAAGTGCCCTGCGGTGTAGCGGCCGGCGAATTCGTTGGCGCCGGTCGAGAACAGGAAGTTGCCGGCGACCGCGCGGATCTCGGTGCCGTTGGTGTCGCGCTGGTCGTACATCGAAAGCGCCTCATAGCGCGCATTCGGGTTCATGCCGAAGCCGACATGCGACACCGCGTAAGCCTCGCGGTCGCCCCAGGCGGCGAGGTAGCGCCGCATCATCTCGGCGTCGGCGCCGTCGCCGTCGAGCGCGACGACGTAATCGTCCTTGAGCGTCATCGTCACCGCAGAGGCGAGGTAGCGCTTGAAGGTGAGGTTGACGTCGCCGGCTGCCATCACCAGCCGGCCGTTGACGCTGCCCGCTTTCGGGAACGAGACGACGATGCCGCCCGGCCAGTGCGCCAGCGTGCCCGGCTTCTCGGTCCAGCCCCAGATGCCGACGGTCGGCGCGCCCTCCATGTTGACGTCGAGGTCGGTGCCGGCCTTTGACGTCACCGTCATCCGCTTCGCCCCGCGCAGCATTTTGGCCGCCGCGCGCACGCGCTGCTCCAGCGCCGGATCCGGCACCATGCGCTCCAGCGCCTCCGGGTGCTCGTTGGAGACGACAAGGATGCGCGCGCCGCTTTTCAGAATCTCCGGCGTCTCCGGGGCGTGCATCAGTCCTTCGATGGTGCAATCGACGATGAAGCCGGCCTGCGTCAGCGCGCCGATCACGGGCCGCAGCCCGCCGATCGCTTCGCTGGCGCCGGTCGAGCGCACCGGCACGCTGTGGCGGTTGCGCGGCGTCGGCACCACAAGATGGAAGGCGCGCGCGCCAAGCCGGGTCAGCGCCAGTTCGGCCAGATGCACGTTGAGGGCGCGCGACTGGGTTTCCGACAGGATCGCGGCGGTGTCGCCGGGTTTGACCGCGCAGCGCGCGAACACCTCGCAGAACGCATCGATCCACTTCGCCTCGATCCGGTCGGCCAGCATCGCCTTCTCCGCACTCGCCACGATCGGTTTGGAGCATAGGCGGCAGCGTGTTATATGAAAAGGAATACTTTTAGAATTGAAGGACAGGCGTGGCGCATGGCCAATCGCAAGCGGGCAGCCCGTGCCGGAGCGATCGCCGCGCCGCAGCAGGCGGCGGATGAGGCGCCGCCGGGGTTCGCCGGCGGATATCTGGCCTATCTGCTGGCCCGCGCCAGCTTCATCGTCTCGGCGGAGTTTCACGCCGCGCTGCCGCAATGGGATTTGTCGGTACCGGAATGGCGGGTGCTGGCCTGCCTGATGGACAGCGAAGGGCTGACGGTCGGCCACCTCGCGGCGATGGCGTTGATGAAGCAGCCGCGGATCACCAAGGTGCTTGACCGCATGGAGCGCGACGGCCTGGTGCGCCGCCGCGTCATGCCCGGCGACCGCCGCCGCGTCAGTGTCCGCCTCACCGC
>JBARWE010000288.1:0-19019 GCA_049646625.1 Xanthobacteraceae bacterium | reverse complement strand
CACGCCGAGCCGCAGGCGCTGGCGCAGGCCGGTGAAGCGGCGCGCGGCGCGACGCTTTATGTCACGCTGGAGCCATGCTCGCATCACGGCCGCTCGCCGCCTTGCGCGGACGCGATCATCGCGGCCGGCGTGGCGCGCGTGGTGTCGGCGATAGAGGATCCCAACCCCGAGGTCGCCGGGCAGGGCCATGCCCGGCTGCGCGCCGCCGGCGTTACTGTCGATATCGGCCCCGGCGCGGCGGAGGCGGCGCGGGCGCATGCCGGCCATCTGCGCCGCATTGGCGATGGCCGTCCCCATGTCATGCTCAAGCTCGCCGTATCGGCGGACGGCAAGATCGGCCTCGCCGGACGTAAGCCGGTGGCGCTGACCGGCGAGGCGGCGGGTGCCCGCGTCCACCTGATGCGCGCGCACAGCGACGCCATCATGATCGGCATCGGCACGGCGCTGGCCGACGATCCGCTATTGACCTGCCGCCTGCCGGGCATGGCCGCGTGGTCGCCGGTGCGGGTGGTGCTCGACAGCCAATTGCGGCTGCCGCCGGCGAGCCGGCTCGCGCAGAGCGCGCGCGAGGTGCCGCTGTGGCTGTTCACCGCAAAGCCAGCCGATGCGCCGCAGGCGGCGGCGCTCGCGGCGCTGGGCGTCGAGGTGGTGCAGGTCGCGGTACATGCCGACCGGCTTGATCTGCCGGAGGTCTTGCGCGAACTGGCGCGGCGCGGCATCACGCGGCTGATGGTCGAAGGCGGCGCGCGTCTTGCCGGCCAGCTTGTGTCGCGCGGACTGGTCGACGAGGTGCAATTGCTTCACACCGAAGCGACGATCGGCGCCGGCGGTGTCGACGCGCTGGAGGGGCAGCCGTTGACCGCGATCACAGCGTCGGCAATGTTTGCAAAGAGCGGCACCGAGCGGATCGGCGACGATCGATTGACCATTTACCAACGGCGCTAATCCATGTTCACCGGCATCATCAGCGACATCGGAACCATCGTCAGCCTGACGCCGGCCGTGCAGGGGCAGTTGCACCGCCTGCGCATCGCCTGCGACTATGACCGCGCCACCATCGCCGATGGCGCCTCGATCGCCTGCAACGGCGTGTGCCTCACGGTGGTAGCGTCCGGCGTCGCGGACGGCCGCACCTGGTTCGATGTCGATGCCGCCGCCGAGACGCTGGCGCTGACCACGGCGTGCGACTGGCGGGCCGGCACCCGGCTCAATCTCGAACGTGCCTTGAAGATCGGCGACGAGCTTGGCGGCCATATCGTCGCCGGTCATGTCGATGGCGTCGCCGACATCCTGTCGCGCGACGATCTGCCGGACATGGCTCGGATCGGCTTGCGGGCGCCGCGCGAACTGGCGCGCTTCATTGCCGCCAAGGGGTCGGTGACGCTCGATGGCGTCTCGCTGACGGTCAATACCGTGGCGGGTGACGATTTCTCCGTGCTGATCATCCCTCACACCCTTGCCGTGACTACGCTCGGCGGCTGGCAGGCGGGCGGCCGGATCAATCTGGAAGTGGACCTGATGGCGCGTTACGCTGCCCGCCTCGCCGAGACGCGATAGCGGCCATGCGGCGCATGGCGCTTGGCATTGCTGCGCCGCACGATTACAAGGCACGGCGCACACCAGTGTGGTTTCCGAAGTAAGGACTGCTTTCGATGGCCGAAGCCCGCCGCGCGCTGCCGCAGGATCAGACCGACATACGCGATGCGCGCGTGCTGATCGTCGAGGCGCGCTTCTACGACGATATTCAGGATGCGCTGCTGGACGGCGCGCGGGCGGAACTGGCCAAGGCCGGCGTCGATCATGACCTGGTGACGGTGCCGGGTGCGCTGGAAATTCCGGCGGCGATCGCCATCGCGCTGGACGCCGCGGAGGAACGGGGTGCGCCTTACGACGCGGTGGTTGCGCTTGGCTGCGTGGTGCGCGGCGACACCATTCATTTCGAGATAGTCTCGAACGAATCCGCTGGCGCGCTGATGTCGCTGTCGGTTGCCCGCCGCCTGCCGCTCGGCAACGGCATTCTGACCGTCGAGACCGATGCGCAGGCGATGGAGCGCGCGCGCCCCGCGAAAATGGACAAGGGCGGCGACGCGGCGCGCGCGGCGCTGGCGATGCTGCGCCTCAAGCGCCGTCTGGCGAAGGCTTGATCCGATGGCCGATGTCGTCAAGAAACCGCCCGCGAAGAAAGCCAACCGGCGCGGCGCGGCACGACTTGCGGCGGTGCAGGCGCTTTACCAGATGGATATCGCCGGCGCCGGCATCAACGACATCTTTGCCGAGTTCGAGAGCCACTGGCTCGGCCATGAGGTGGAAGGCGACACCTATCTGCCGGCGGAGGCCGCGTTCTTCCGCGATGTCGTATCCGGCGTGGTGCGCGATCAGGCGCGGCTCGATCCGGTGATCGACACCGAGCTGCGCAAGGGCTGGCCGCTGACGCGGATCGACGCCATCCTGCGCGCGGTGATGCGGGCCGGCGCTTATGAACTGGAGCACCGCAAGGACGTGCCCGGCCGCGTCGTTGTTTCGGAATATGTCGATATCGCCAACGCCTTTGTCGATCGCAGCGAAACCGGCATGGTCAACGCGGTGCTCGACCAGATCGCGCGGCAGTTTCGCGTCGACGAATTCACTGCTGCGGAGCGCAAGCGGTGAGCGCGCCGCGCGCTTCCGGGTCCGGTGAAGACGATCTGATCGCGCGCTACTTTCGCCCGCTTGCCAACAATCCCGGCGCATTCGGCCTGATCGACGATGCTGCCGTGCTTGAAGGGCGCGGCGACGATATCGTCGTCACCACCGATGCCATTGTCGCCGGCGTGCATTTCCTGCCCGACGATCCGCCCGAGGCGGTGGCGCGCAAGGCGCTGCGGGTCAACCTGTCCGATCTTGCCGCCAAGGGGGCGGTGCCGGCCGGCTTCGTGCTGACGCTGGCGCTGCCGCGCGCCGACGAGGCATGGCTCGGCCCGTTCGCGCGCGCGCTCGGCGAGGATATCGCCGCCTATCGCTGTCCGCTGCTCGGCGGCGACACGGTGTCGACTCCCGGCCCGGTCATGGTCTCGATCACGGCGTTCGGCCGCGTGCCGACCGGGACGATGGTGCGGCGGTCCGGCGCGCAGCCGGGCGATCGCATCGCGGTGTCCGGCAGCATCGGTGACGCCGCGCTCGGATTGCGCCTGCTCAAGGGCGCTGGCGGAGACGGCCTGTCGCCCGCGGCGCGTGGCTTCCTCGTCGCGCGTTACCGCGAGCCGCAGCCGCGGCTGCCGCTTGCGGCGGCGTTGCGCAATGCTGCCAGCGCGGCGATGGATGTCTCCGACGGTCTGGCCGGCGATCTCGGCAAGCTATGCGCGGCCTCGGGCGTCACCGCGACCGTTGCGGCGGATCGTATCCCGCTATCTGAGGCCGCCCGTGCGGCGCTCACCGCCGGCGTAGGCAGCCTCGAAGCCCTGATCGCCGGCGGCGACGATTACGAGGTGGTCTGCACGGTTCCGCCGGAGCGCTGGGCCGGCTTCGTCCGGCAGGCGGCCGAGGCGGGGGTGGCGGTGGCCGACCTCGGTATTGTCGCCGCGGGCCGGGCGCCACCACGGTTTCTCGATGGGCGGGGGCAGGAGATGGCCCTGCCGCGCCGTTCGTTCAGCCATTTCTGAGCCATCCAAACCCGGTGGCGGCCGTGTTCCCGCCGCGGGCTTGCGCCGATTACGGCCGATTCCAGAGAAAAACCCTTAAACTCTACTTTCGCGACGTTGCGCCCGGATGACGATTTTGGCATGGTCCGGCGCGAATTCGAGGCTGCTGTTGCCTTTGGGGGGCGGAGCGGACTCTTTTCGCGCGTCTGCCCGCATTCGCCGGGCGCGCGCCGGGGCAAGTCAAATCTGAGGCAAATCCAATGACAGCATTGTGGTTGATCGTGCTCTGCGGGGCGCTCTCGATCGTTTACGCCATCTGGGCGACATCGTCGGTACTGGGCGCGGACGCGGGCAATGCCCGCATGCAGGAAATCGCCGGCGCCGTGCGTGAAGGAGCGCAGGCCTATCTGCGCCGGCAGTACCTGACCATCGGCATCGTCGGCATCGTCATCTTCGCACTGCTCGCCTTCTTCCTTGGCGGTCTCGTCGCGGTGGGCTTTGCGATCGGCGCGATCCTGTCGGGCGCGGCCGGCTTCATCGGCATGAACGTCTCGGTGCGCGCCAACGTCCGCACCGCGCAGGCGGCGACCAAGTCACTGGCCGGCGGGCTTGAGCTGGCCTTCAAGGCCGGCGCCATCACCGGCCTTCTGGTCGCGGGCCTGGCGCTGCTTGGCGTCACGCTCTACTTCATCTACCTGATCCAGTTCCAGGGACTGTCCGCGAACAGCCGGACGGTGATCGACGCACTGGTGGCGCTTGGTTTCGGCGCCTCGCTGATCTCGATCTTCGCCCGTCTCGGCGGCGGCATCTTCACCAAGGGTGCGGATGTCGGCGGCGACCTGGTCGGTAAGGTCGAGGCCGGCATCCCCGAGGACGATCCGCGCAACCCGGCGACCATCGCCGACAACGTCGGCGACAACGTCGGCGACTGCGCCGGTATGGCGGCCGACCTGTTCGAGACCTACGCGGTCACGGCGGTCGCGACCATGGTGCTGGCGGCGATCTTCTTCGCCAAGTCGGCGGCGCTGACCAGCGTGATGACGCTGCCGCTCGCCATCGGCGGCATCTGCATCGTCACCTCGATCATCGGCACGTTCTTCGTCAAGCTCGGCGCCTCGCAGTCGATCATGGGTGCGCTGTACAAGGGCTTGATCGCCACCGGCGTGTTGTCGCTCGTCGGCATCGCCGCGGTGATCCACTACCTGATCGGCTTTGGCCCGATCGACGGCGTGTCCTACACTGGCATGGCGCTGTTCGAGTGCGGCGTCGTCGGTCTGGTCGTCACCGGCCTGATCATCTGGATCACCGAATACTACACCGGCACCGACTACCGCCCGGTGAAGTCGATCGCGCAGGCCTCGGTGACGGGGCACGGCACCAACGTGATCCAGGGCCTTGCGATTTCGATGGAAGCGACCGCGCTGCCGGCCATCGTCATCATTGCCGGCATCCTCGTCACCTATAGCCTTGCCGGCCTGTTCGGCATCGCCATCGCGACCACGACGATGCTGGCGCTGGCCGGCATGATCGTGGCGCTCGATGCGTTCGGCCCGGTGACGGACAATGCCGGCGGCATCGCCGAAATGGCCGGCCTGCCGAAGGAAGTGCGCAAGTCCACCGACGCGCTCGACGCGGTCGGCAACACCACCAAGGCGGTGACCAAGGGCTACGCGATCGGCTCCGCCGGTCTCGGCGCGCTGGTGCTGTTTGCGGCCTATAACGAAGACCTCAAGTTCTTCATCGCCAACTCCGCACAGAATCCGTACTTCCAGGACGTCGCGCCCAACTTCTCGCTGAACAACCCCTACGTCGTGGTCGGCCTCCTGTTCGGTGGTCTGCTGCCGTATCTGTTCGGCGCGATGGGCATGACGGCGGTGGGACGTGCCGCCAGCGCCATCGTCGAGGAGGTGCGTCGCCAGTTCCGCGAGAAGCCCGGCATCATGAAGGGCACCGACAAGCCGGACTACGGCAAGGCCGTGGACCTGCTCACCAAGGCCGCGATCAAGGAGATGATCATCCCCTCGCTGCTGCCGGTGCTCTCGCCGATCGTCGTCTACTTCGTGATCTACGCCATCGCCGGCGGCGGCGCGGCCGGCAAGTCGGCGGCGTTCTCGGCGGTTGGCGCGATGCTGCTCGGCGTCATCGTCACCGGCCTGT
This sequence comes from Xanthobacteraceae bacterium, assembly GCA_049646625.1. Classification (GTDB taxonomy): domain Bacteria; phylum Pseudomonadota; class Alphaproteobacteria; order Rhizobiales; family Xanthobacteraceae; genus PRO6. The sequence goes on along the minus strand of JBARWE010000288.1, from coordinate 13,245 downwards.
TTGTCGCGATCTCGATGACCTCGGGTGGCGGCGCCTGGGACAACGCCAAGAAGTACATCGAGGACGGTCATCACGGCGGCAAGGGGTCGGACGCCCACAAGGCGGCGGTGACCGGCGATACCGTCGGCGACCCGTACAAGGATACGGCCGGCCCGGCGGTCAACCCGATGATCAAGATCACCAACATCGTGGCGCTGCTCTTGCTGGCGGTCCTCGCCCACTAAAGCAAATTTTGCTGCTGCGGACAGTCTGTCCTTCGTCTTCGGCAGCAAAACGCCTTCACAACAGAAAAACCCGCAAGCGGTGCTTGCGGGTTTTTTACGTCGGGGGATCGGTCAGGCGATGATTTGCGCGGCGTGCAAGCATCGTTGGTCCGCCGCCGCCGGCCTTAGCTGCCGCCGCCGACCAGCCGGAACAGCGGCCCCAGAATGCTCAGCTCCTGGCCGCCGGTCTGGGTGGTGCGGCTGATGAAGTCGAAGATGCGGCCGTCCTTGAGGCCGTAGTTCGCAAGCCGCCGCACCTGGCGATTCTTGTCGAAATAAACCGCGATCACCCGCTGGTCGATGACCTCCTGCGGCATGAACGCCACCGGGCGCTCGGAGCGCTGCGAGATGTAGTAAAATACCTCGCCGTCGAGGGTTGCGACCGTCGAGGGGGTGCCCATGACGATCAGCACCTGATCCTGGCTGGAGCCGATCGGGATTTGCTCCAGCGCCCCCTCGGGCAGGATGTAGCCTTTCTGGAACTGTTCCGAGGTGCAGCCCGAGACGGTCGCGGCGGTCAGCGCCAGTGTCAGCGCCAGGCCGGCGCCATGCAGGCCGCGTTGCCAGCGGCGCGGCGGTGCGGATCGGTTCGTTGCGGTCACAATCGCCATTATCGGGCGCGCCCTTCCTCTTGCATCGCGCGGAGCATTGACGTACCCGGCAGGCGATCCGATTGCAACACGCGCACTGCGCGGCCGGCCTACGGAACCGTTATGTCGTCGCTCTTTCGCTGGCCGCTTGGCCGCCGAGACCCCGCAACGCCGTCGCCGGCGACCATCGAGGCGATCTATGGCGCCATCGTGGCGCAGGCACGCCTGCCGGTGTTCTATGAAGTGTTCGGCGTGCCCGACACGGTGGAGGGGCGCTTCGACATGGTGCTGTTGCATTTGTGGATGGTATTGCACCGGCTGCGCCAGCGCCCGGACGGGGAGCGGACCGCGCAGATGCTGTTCGACCATTTTTGCAGCGACATGGATGCCAACCTGCGCGAAATGGGCGTTGGCGATCTCGCGGTGCCGAAGCGGATGCGCGCCTTTGGCGAGGCGTTCTATGGCCGGGCGCGGGCCTATGATGCCGCGCTGGCGGAGAGTGGGGCGGCGCTTGCGGCGGCCCTGGCACGCAATGTCTGTGGCGACCCGGCCGCCCTCCATGGCGAGCGGCTGGCGGGCTATGTCGGCGAGGCGCTGGCTTCGCTGGAGGCGGTGGAGGATGCCGCGCTGTGCGAGCGCGCTGCCCTGCCGTTCCCGGAGCCGGCCCGATGACCGCGCCCCGGCCCTGGCGCGTCCCGGTGGCGGTGGCGCAGATCCCCGAGCAGGGGCTGCGACTTGAGATTGCCGCCGACGCGGCGACCTCGGCCCAGCTTGCGGCGCTCGGCGGGTTGCGCACATTGGCGGACGCAACCGCCACGGTCACGCTCACGCCGCTGAGCGGCGGCAAGGTGCAGGTGTCGGGCCGGGTCAGGGCGCGGGTCGGCCAGATCTGTGTGGTGACGCTTGAGCCGGTGGAAAATGGGGTGGATGAAGTGTTTTCCGTGCTGTTCGTTCCCGAGGGGGCGACGGTGCCGGCCCCGGCCGCGGAGGACGACGACCCGCCCGAGACCATCGTGGGCGGTTCGATCGATGTCGGCAGCCTGGCAACCGATTTCCTGTTTCTCGGGATCGACCCCTATCCGCGCAAACCCGGCGCGACCTTCGCCCCGGTCGAAGCCCGCCCCGCTCCCGAGGACCACCCCTTTGCCGCCTTGAAGACGCTGAAGCAGCAGGCACCTCCGACCGCGCCCGATGCCGCCGAGGGGGCGGAGCCGGGGCGTGGCCGCCCGCCGCGCAAAGGGGACTGAGGGCCGGCTGATGGCGCGGATATTGTCTCCGGCGCGGCGCGCGCGTTATTGTCCGGCTGGTCAGGTGGACTCCGCTATCCGCCGGCGCCGCGACAGCGGATATTGTCAGGGTCGCGACGCACCGTCGTGTCGCGCAGATCGGGGTTCCTGTCACTGATGCCGCAAAAGGTCCGAATCGCGCTGGACGCCATGGGGGGCGACGACGGCGCCGCCGTTGTCGTTGCCGGCGCGGCGATGTCGTTGGCGCGGCACCCTGACACCGAATTTCTGCTGTATGGCGACAGCGCCGTGATCGAGCGCGAGCTGGCGGCGCATCCGGCGCTCAAGGCGGTCTCCCGCGTCATCCATACCGATGTCGCCGTCAGCATGAGCGAGAAGCCGAGCCAGGCGCTGCGGCGCGGCCGCAAGGTGTCCTCGATGTGGCGCGCCATCGATGCGGTCAAGACCGGCGAGGCGGACGCCGCGGTTTCGGCCGGCAACACCGGCGCGCTGATGGCGATGGCCCGTTTCCATCTGCACATGCTGCCGGGCATCGACCGGCCGGCGATCGCGGCGGTGTGGCCGACGCTGCGCGGCGAATCGGTGGTGCTCGATGTCGGCGCCTCGATCGGCGGAGACGCCGATCATCTGGTGGCGCTGGCGGTGATGGGCAGCGCGATGGCGCGGGTGCTGTTCGACCTTGAGCGGCCGACCGTCGGGCTGCTCAACATCGGCGTCGAGGAAGTCAAGGGCGTCGAGGAGGTGCGGGCGGCGGCCGACCTGCTGCGCAAGGCCGATTTGCCGCAACTCGAATTCATTGGCTTCGTCGAGGGCGACGGCATCGGCCGCGGCGCCGCCGACGTGATCGTCACCGAGGGGTTCAGCGGCAACATCGCGCTGAAAGCGGCCGAAGGCACCGCACGGCAGTTGACCGAGGTGTTGCGCGGCGCCATCAAGCAGCGCTGGCTTTCGCAGCTCGGCTACCTGCTGGCGCGGCCGGCCTTCACCGCGCTGCGCGAGAAAATGGACCCGCGCAAGTCCAACGGCGGGGTGTTCCTCGGCCTTAACGGCATCGTCGTCAAAAGCCACGGCGGCACCGACGCGGAAGGCTTCGCCTCGGCCGTCGATGTCGGCTACGACACGGTGCGTGACGATTTGCTGACCAAGATCAACCAGACGCTCAATCGCGAGCACGACCGGCGCGTGCAGATGATCGCCGAGCAGGAGGCTCTCTCGTGACAGTGACCCGTTCGGTGGTGTTGGGGTGCGGTGCCTATCTGCCCGAACGTGTCATGACCAACGCGGAGCTTGCGACCCGTGTCGACACCTCCGATGAATGGATCGTGCAGCGGACCGGTATCCGCGAGCGGCGTATCGCGGCGGATGGCGAACTGACCTCCGATCTCGGCATCGCGGCGGCCAGGGCCGCGCTTGCCCAGGCTGGCGTCGAGGCACAGACGATCGATCTCATTGTGCTGGCCACCTCGACCCCCGACAACACGTTCCCGGCGACCGCGGTGACGATCCAGAGCGCGCTTGGCATCCATCATGGCGCCGCGTTCGATCTTCAGGCCGTTTGTTCCGGTTTCATCTTCGCGCTGGCGACCGCCGACCAGTATCTGCGCAGTGGCGCCTTCAAGCGCGCGCTGGTGATCGGCGCGGAAACCTTCTCGCGCATCCTCGACTGGAGCGATCGCGGCACCTGCGTGCTGTTCGGCGACGGCGCCGGCGCGGTGGTGCTGGAGGCGCAGCCGCAGCCGGGTGCCAATACCGACCGCGGGGTACTGACCACGCATCTGCGCTCCGACGGGCGCCACATGAAAAAGCTCTATGTCGACGGCGGCCCGTCCTCGACCCAGACCACCGGCCACCTGCGGATGGAGGGCCGCGAGGTCTTCCGCCACGCCGTCGGCATGATTACCGACGTGATCGTCGATGCCTTCGCGGCAACCGGCACCACGGCGGAGGACATCGACTGGTTCGTCCCGCATCAGGCCAACAAGCGAATCATCGATGCCTCGGCGCACAAGCTGCATATCGCGCCGGAGAAGGTGGTGCTGACGGTCGACCGCCACGGCAATACCTCGGCGGCGTCGATTCCGCTGGCGCTGGCGGTGGCGGTCGGCGACGGCCGGATCAAGCAGGGCGACCTCGTGCTGCTTGAGGCGATGGGCGGCGGCTTCACCTGGGGGTCCGCCCTGCTGCGCTGGTGAGGCGCCTGCGGTCGGGCGCGCCGGCTGCCCCGCCGCTGTTGACCCTGCGGCGTTAACCTCTTAAGTTTCGGCGCGAATTTGTTCGCCGGAGTTGGGGCAAGGGCGATGACAGGAACCGGAAAAACCGTGACGCGGGTGGATCTCTGCGAGGCCGTCTACCAGAAGGTCGGCTTGTCGCGGACCGAGTCCGCAGCGTTCGTCGAACTGGTTCTCAAGGAAATCACCGATTGCCTGGAGCGGGGCGAAACGGTCAAGCTGTCGTCGTTCGGCTCGTTCGTCGTGCGTCAGAAGGGCCAGCGCATCGGCCGTAACCCGAAGACCGGCACCGAGGTGCCGATCTCGCCGCGCCGGGTGATGGTGTTCAAGCCGTCCGCCATCCTCAAGGAACGTATCAACGTCAACGGCAAGGCGGGCTGAGGCGGCGTCGACGACGTTGCGTTTGTCGTGGTCCGCGGCGGAGGCGAGGCGGGGCGTAACGGAGAAGGAGGCTGCATTTGGACAAGGCGCCGGATGCCTTCCGCACCATCAGCGAGGTCGCCGACGATCTCGATGTGCCCCAGCATGTGCTGCGTTTCTGGGAAACGCGCTTTGCGCAGATCAGGCCGATGAAGCGTAGCGGCGGCCGCCGCTACTATCGCCCCGACGATGTCGATCTGCTGCGCGGCATTCGCCGGCTTCTCTACGGCGAGGGTTACACCATCCGCGGCGTACAGCGGATTCTCAAGGAGCACGGCGTCAAGGCGGTGCAGGCGTTCGCCGACGGCGCGCCGCTGTCGCCGGCGCTGCGGGAGGCGGCCACGCATCGGGCGGATGAAGGCGGGCGCGCCGCGGCCGATGCCGACGAGATCGACGCCGCCGCCGATCGTGATGACGATGCCGCCGATGAGGACAGCGGCGAGGATGTCGCCACTGAGGCTCCCGCCGGTGGGCAGGCGCGCGAGGTGCGCGGCCCGTATCCGCGCGTGGATATTGCGGCGGTGCGGCAACTCGATGCCGCCGCTTGCGCCCGGTTGCAGGCGGTGCTCGACGATCTGGTGGCTTGCCACGCCGTTCTCGACCAGGTGCTCAAGGAGCACCCCGGCAAGCCGTTGCCGGATTAGAGCGGGCTTCGGTCAGGCGGAATCGGCGCCTCACGCGGACCAGTGCAGTTGCATTTTGCCGTGCCTCATCAGGCCGCCGGGGTGTCGGCGGCCGGAGCCGGCTTGAGTTGCAGCGTGCGACGGGCGGTGTACTGCACGGCGAACACGCAGATCGCGATCGCAGCCCCGATCATATCCGTCATGACCCCCGGATCGATCAGCAGCAGGCCGCCGATCACCAGCAGCACGCTCTGCCACAGCCGCGAATGGGTCAGGAAATAACCGTGCATGCCGGCGGCGAACAGCAGGATGCCGAGCGCGGCCGACAGGCTACGCCACAGGATGGTTGGCCAGTCGCCGATCATCAACAGCGCCGGCTCGTAGACGAACATGAACGGGATGATGAAGCTGGTGGCGGCGATACGGATGGCGGCGACGCCGGTCTCCCAGATGCCGGAGCGGGCGATGCCGGCGGCGGCGAAGATGGCCAGCGCCACCGGCGGCGTGATCGCCGATAGCACCGCGAAGTACAGCGCGAACAGGTGGGCCGCGGGCGTGATGACGCCGAACTTGATGATCGCCGGCACCAGCAATGCCGTCATGATGATATAGGCCGGCGTCGTCGGCATGCCCATGCCAAGCACGATGCCGGCGATCATGGTGAGGATCAGCGCGATCAGCAGATAGTTCGACGCGAGGTCGATGACGAACTGCGTGAACACGATGCCGAGGCCCGACAGCGTCACGACGGCGATGATGACGCCGGCGGCGGCGCAGGCCAGTGCCACCGCGAGCGAGTTCTGCGCGCCATCGACGCAGGCGCCGACGAAATTCGGCCATGTGACGTAGTGGCGCGTCGATTTATTGAGCGCCGCGACCGGGAAACAGGCCAGCACGCCGGCCAGCGCCGCCATCGGCGCGCTGTAGCCGAGATACATTACGACCAGGATGGTGAGCACCGGCAGGAACATATGGCCGCGCTGCGCCATCACATCGCGCATGCGCGGCAATTCCTCGCGCGGCACGCCGACCAGGCCGCGCCGCTTGGCTTCGAAATGCACCGCCGCGAAGCAGGCGACGTAGTACAGCACCGCCGGAATCGCCGCCCAGATGATCACCTGGCTGTAGGGCACGCCGATGAACTCGGCCATGACGAAGGCAGCGGCACCCATGATCGGCGGCATGATCTGCCCGCCGGTGGAGGCAACGGCTTCGACGCCGGCGGCGAAATGCTTGGGAAAGCCCGAGCGCTTCATCAGCGGAATGGTGATCGGGCCATCCACCATCACGTTGGCGACGGCGCTGCCGGAAATGGTGCCGAACAGCGAAGAACTGACGCACGACACCTTGCCCGGTCCGCCGGCGGTATGGCCGGTCAGGCTCATGGCGAAATCCATGAACAGTTGCCCGGTGCCGGTGCGCTCCATGAAGCTGCCGAACAGGACGAAGATCAACACATAGGCCGCCGACACCGACAGCGGGATGCCGAAAATGCCTTCGGTGGTCATGTAAAGCTGATCGAGCAACTGTGTCGGCGCGAGGTTGGCAATGAACAGCCCGTAACCGAGAAACACCAGCGCGGTGATCGGCAGCGACAGGCCGATGACGCGCCGCGTCGCTTCCAGCACCATCACCGTCATCAACGTGCCCATGACGATGTCGAGCGGCGTCAGTTCGTCGATATAGAAGATGCGGTTGACGATGTAGTCGTAGTTGATGAACAGATAGAGGATCGGTCCGATCGCCAGCACCAGCATGATGAGATCGAGCGGGCCGGGCAGGCCCTCGACCGCCCCCGACTTGCGGTGCAGCAGGAAGATCAGAAGCATCGCGAACAACAGGTGGGTGCCGCGATACCAGACCGCCTCGGGGGAGCCGAAGGCGATGGCCCAGACGTGGTAAAATACCATTGCAACGCTGATGACAGTGATCGACAGCTTGACGATGCCGCTGTAGCTCAGGTCGAGCTTGCTGATCATCGGTGGTCTCCCCTGACGGCGTGACGCCATTGCACGGCCGATTCCGGCTTCTCGGGCGGAGCGCAGTACTGTCCGGCGCCGGGTTGCGGCGGCGCCGGAATGGTCCGGCGGGAACGGCTAGCTCGCGTGGGCTGCCGTGTCCGCGAGCGGCGGCCTAGCCGCCGGGCGTCTTCACCGTGATGCCGGCTTCCTTGTAGAACTTCGCGGCGCCGGGATGGAACGGCACCCCGATGTCTTCGGCCATGCCCTTGGCATCGAGCGTCTCGATCGGCTTGGCGACGGTCGCCAGCGTCTTGGTGTTGGCGGCGATCGTCTTCACCATGGTGTAGACCTGATCCGCCGGCAGCTTGCACGACACCACCAGATGGGTCGCATACCCGATCACCTTCACGTCGCTGTTCTGCTTGGGATAGGTGCCCTTCGGAATGGTCATCAGCGTGTAGCCCGGATTAAGCTTGCGCATCTTCTCGTAGCTGTCGGACTGATCGATCATTTTGATGTCGCGCGCGGCGGCGAGGTCCATGATCGAGCCGGCCGGGATCTGCGTGCCGAGTGCGAACGCCTGGGCGTGGCCGTCCTTCATCTGGTTGACGCTGTCGGTATAGCCGACGAAGCTCACCTTGACGTCGTTATAGGTGATGCCGTTGACCTCCAGCATCTGCCGCGTGATCAACTCGCCCGTATTGCCGCGCTGTTGGGTGGTGATGGCCTTGCCCTTGATGTCGGCAACCTTGCTGATGCCGGAATCGGCGTTGGCGACGAGCTGGAAATACTGCGGATAGAGCGTCGCGAGATTGCAGACATTGGTGGTCGCCTTGGGGAACGGGGCGCGCCCGGCAAGACCGTCCACCGTCGAGATGGAATTGCCAAAGCCGACGTCGGCCTTGCCTTCGTCCACGCCACGGACATTGGCGATGCCGGCGCCGGGCGCGGCCTGCACCGACAGGCCGGGGATGGCTTTCTCCCACATATCCTTGAGCTGGCCGCCAAGCGGAATCCACGATCCGCCCTGCGGGCCGGTCATCATCTTAAGCTGCTCGGCATGGGATGGCATAGCCAATGCGCAGGTGACGCCGGCGACAAGGCACAGCGATGTCATGCGTATGTTCACGTTTGGTCCTCCCCATTCTATAGGCTGCCAGTCGGCAGCCGTTTATCGTTCGAGGAAGGATAAGCGATAAATCTCGTCGATCTCAAGCGATAAACGCATGTAGTGGGGGAGGGGCAGCGCCCGGCGGGCTTTGCGCCATCGGTCAGAGCGGCTCATGCGTCGGAGCATGTCGCGACCGATTGCTTGTATCGGAACTGGCGTCGAGCATGATGAACTAATTTCTTGCTTCGTGCTTTCTTGGTCGTGTCGCCGCTGCGGCGTGTCGTGCCGGCATCGTGTCATGATGCGCGCGATTATGTGACATGCAATGATCGATGCAGCGGTTGTGAAATGAATCAGGTGTGTTAGAAGCTAGCTTTCAATCGAAAAGGAGCCGAGATGGCCAAGACGGCAAAGAGCAAGACGGCAAAGAAAGCGACCCGGACCGGTCGTGCAACGGCGGCAAGAAAGACCTCGACGTCGGGCCGTGCTGCAAAGTCCCGCAAATCCGCTGCGAGTGCGGCGCCGAGAGCCGCGAAGAAGACGCGGAAGATCACCCGCCGCGAGTGGACGAAGGACGATGTCCGTGAGCTGAAGTCGCTTGCTCGGCAGCGCACGCCGGTCGCCAAGATTGCCAAGGCGCTGAAGCGTACGCCGGGAGCGACCGCTGCGAAGGCCTTCAAGCTCGGCGTTTCACTCGACACGCGGCGCTGATCGCAGCGCCGTCACGGTGGCATCCTCGCGTTTGCAGACGCGGGGAGGCCATCCGTCAAGGCCGGCTCCCGGTCGGATCGCGATGCGGTGGAGCCGGGAAAACCTCATCCCGATGCTTATCCGGGGAGTTCGCACCCGTACCTTGCGCGGTGCGAAGAATTTCCCTATAGCGTCTGCGAGCGGCGCAGGTGTCTGCGCGGCGTGGTCGCGGTGCGATTGCATGTCGGGCTGTTGCCGGACATGGTTTGCCGCAGACTTTATCGGAGCGTGGCGCAGCCCGGTTAGCGCACTAGTCTGGGGGACTAGGGGTCGTGGGTTCAAATCCCGCCGCTCCGACCAGCACTTAGCTGGTTTTTGACCCCTCCGGTTTGCAGCTTGGTTTGCAGCTTTTGTTTCTTCTGTGTTCTTCCAGCTTGCGGATAGCGCTTTCCGCCAGCGGTCTTGTGCGAGCCAGATAGGACTCGAGGATCCGCTCGACGCCAGCGAGCGTATGGCCGGTGATCGCCGCGATTTCCTGTGGGGTGCAACCTGCTTCAGACAGCATCGTGACCGCAGTGCCTCGTGCATCGTGGAAGTGCAGATGCGCCAGTGCCGGTAGACCGACCATCGCCTTATCCCACGCCGTGCGGAACGTGGCGGGCGTCCACGGCTTGTTTTGCGCGTCGAGCAGGATGGTGGCCTGCTTGCGCGGGAGGCCATCCAGCAGGCTTCGTAGCGCCTCTGTGCATGGCAGGTAGACCCGTGCTCGCGTCTTGGATTGGCGGAGCGTGATCGCATGGCCGTCGTACTGGCCCCAGGTCAGTGCAAAGATATCCCCGCGCCTCTGGCCGGTGTGAAGGGCGACCGTCAGCAGATTCCGAAGCTCGACCGGCGCTCGCCGTTCGAAAGCCTCGACATGCTCCGGGAGCCAGATGATATCGGAGCGATCGGCCGAATAGACCCGCTCCATGTTGGCGATAGGGTTTGCCTTGATCTTCCGATTCGCCGCGCCCCACGAGAATACGGTTTTCATGGCCGAAACCTTGGCATCGGCGGCGCGCGGCGTCTTGGCGGACAATTTGTCGCGCCAGTCGGCCACATCGCGGTAAAAACCGTCTCGGTCGATCAGGTCGAGCGGAACGGCGCCAAACTTGCGCTCCACTGCGTCAAGATTGAAAGACATGATCTCGCGGGTGCTGGCGCGGTACTTGTCCCATTTTTTCGATGTGCGGAAAGCTTTAATCAGGCCGGCAACGGTGCCGGCGAGCCGGTCCGGGATGGACTTCTCGGCCTCTGCCAGCGATACCGAGAACTCGCCGCTCCCCGGCTCACCGCGGAGCCGTTTCCCGGTGCGGCGGTGGTAGTAGTAGGTGGCGACGGTCCCATCTGCCAGCCGCTTGCGGACCGTGTTGATGCCTTTAAGCCTGACCGCCGGCATATTCCTGCTTCCACCGCTCGTAATCGTCCAGCGGCTTAGCATCGACAAGGCCGGATGCCCGGTCAAGCGCCGCGTCAATCGCTTTCCGGTCCCAGCGGTGCGTGCCGGGGATCGGGCCGGGTAGAATGCCGCGCCGCACCCAATCCGAGAACGTCGATAGGCTATCGCAGCCGGCATAGGCCGCCGCGTCCTCACGAGACAGGCAACGAGGCTCGATGCGCGGCAGCGCCCTGGTCATCGATCTCCGGCCTCCTTGGTGGCTGGTGGCGTCCTTGCGGTGCGCTTGACGGCTCTGTCGAACGCATCCGTTGTCGCCTTCGCCCACCTAGTCGGATCGGGATCTCTGCCTTCGCGCCTCGCAATGCGACATGCTTCTCCAGCCGCAAAGGCTAAAAGGCACCCGATAATCGTGTTTCGTGCTTGAGTGTCCGTTTTGCCGCCATGCATCAGTTCGATGCCAAACCCCTCGGCGCACTTCCCGACAAAATAGGCGAACGCCTCGTAGGGGTCGCTTGAATCGTTACTCACCCCGTCCTCCGGTGGCTCGGGGAGAGGCATCCAGTCTGTCGCACTGCCATGACTGCTGACGCTGCTGCCCGCTTCGGTGCGGCGACCATGCGATGCGCATCCTACCTCCATGCACCAAGCGCCGTCTCGCCAATCGCGCCAGCCGAGAAGAACGCGGCGCCCGTGCGGAGCGATCTCAACCGGCCGCCACGCCTTCGCAAGCGCGGCGGTGAGGGCGGCTTGAAGTGCTGCACGGTCAAGAGGCCCACCAAGAGGGTCGATATCAGTATAAGCTTTGTTGGCATCCGTTATCATCTCGTTAGTGATCTGCATCGGGCTTGATCCACTTCTCAATTTCTTCTGCGTCTGGCTTTTCCCAATTGACGACTTGGCCGGTATCCATGTCGATATCTAGGATGACGTAATCACCGAAGTGATCACCCGGCATGAAGGAAGGCACATAGCCATCTTCTTGCGCGAATATTTCTTCGCCATCCTGATCAGTTAGCGAGGCGCAAAACTCGTCTCTGACTTTCAGGTGAATCTTGAGTGTTTTCGCCTGAACCTTGACTGTCTTAGTTGCTGTGATTTCCATCTCACTCACCCTCCGCCGCTGCGATCATGGCGCGGCCCTCAACCTCCCGGACCGCAATCTCAGCTAATCTCATCGCATCGCCCTGCGAGATATGCGCCTCTCCAGATTTTAACATCGCGCAAGCGGTGCGACGCACGATCTCATCGTGCATCGAAAGCACAGGCATGGCTGATTGAGATGGTGCCGATCCATGGTTTTTGTGAAAACCATATCGTTTTTCGGCAGCAAGTCGTGCCTGTTTTGCCTCTTCAAATGTGTCAAACGACCCGAGATCAATTTTCTTTCGCCGCCAAGATATTTGAGCGTGCCATCGGTTAGTATGGTGGCGATAGAATACGCCCATCTGCCCCGATCTATTGTTTTTGTTCATGCGGCGATTGAAATTGTTCTCTTGCGGAGAAACAACTCGAAGGTTGCCAATTCTATTATCAGCCTTGTCGCCATTGATGTGGTCAATGTGTCTTTCCGGCCATTGCCCATGGTGGAGAAACCATGCCACCCGATGGCCTCGGAAATCACGTCTCTTGAGCTTGATGGCTATGTAGCCGTCATCGCATAGCCACCCAGCCGGCTTACCGGCGTGAAGGTTGTTCCATCGTGACCAGCCTTGCGTGTCCACGAAGTCCTCGCGTTCACGGTAATTCCACGTCAGGATTCCGGTGTCAGGGTCGTAAGAAATCCACTTGCGAATTAGATGTTCAAGCGGTTCCACCTTCCGCGCCGCGTTCTCAATTGCTTGGGGTGTGGGGGTCATGTGCGCCGGTCCAATTGGTCTGCAACGGGGTCCCTGCCGGGCGGGTCGTGTGGACAAATCTCGCTATGCGGAGGCGGATGCCGGCCGTAGCAATGCGGGCATAGTGTCGCCCAAGGGTTGCCCTGACGAGCGCCGGCAAGGTGCTTGGGCCAATCGCGTTGTTGCTTATCAAGTATCGATTGGTGCTGTGCCTTACTCAGCTTCATGCTTCACCTCCTGCGCCAGCGCGGCGCGGCCGGCGGCAGTGATACGCCAAGCCGGAGTGTTTGTAACATGACCGGACGGATGCCATCGCTCTGTGAGATGAAAGGATTCAAGCTTACGCATTGTTGCTTGTTTCCACCAATACTTTCCGCCGTATTTGGTAAACCGCTCTAGTTCGAGAAGTGCCTTTCGCTGCGCTTCACTTAGCTTCATGTCCTACCTCCTGCGCCAGCTTGCGGATGGCGGCGAAGCAATCTTCAACGCTCATGTGATCGACTGCGCGCAACCGCGCGACAAGATCGTCAGTCATGGCAACGGCCGCCATGCAACGACCCTATCAGCGATGCTGTCAGCGTCTCCCGGCTCATCGGAGCCATCATCGAGCGGTACAAAATCAAAGTCGCCGGCATCCATGATATTGCAGCCGAACCAGGCTCGCCGCTCAGTGCCATCGTCAAGTTTCACGATCACAACAGACTCATCGACCGGCATCGGTGACGTGATGCGATCTCCGTCGCTCTCGATCATGGTAAAATCGGGCATTGTAATCTCCATTGTTTTACTCATCGCTCCGCCCTCCGTTGATCGCGGCTAGCATTCCCACCGCTATCATC
>JBARWE010000287.1:0-6760 GCA_049646625.1 Xanthobacteraceae bacterium | reverse complement strand
CCATCGAGGCGTGGGCGGCGGCCAGCGCCGGGGCGTCGTTGAGGCCGTCGCCAACCATCAGCGGCTTGCCGCCATCGTGCTTCAGCGCGGCGATGCGGGCCGTTTTGTCGCCGGGGCGAACATCGGCGCGATAGCTGACGCCGAGGTGTTCGGCCAGCGCGCGCACCGCGGCATCGCGGTCGCCGGACAGGATCTCGACCGCCAATCCCTGCGCTTTCAGCGTGGCGACCGCGGCCTCCGCGCCGGGCCGCAGCCGGTCCTCGAAATCGAAGCGGGCCAAGAGGTCGCCGTTGCGCGCCAGCACCGTGCCGCTGTCGCCGTCGGCCGGCTTGCCCAGCGCCCAGCCGGCGCGGCCGAGGCGATAAATCGCGTCGCCACTACGGGCTTCCAGCCCGAGGCCGGGCTGTTCGGTGACGGCCTCGAACGCGATGTCCGCCGCCGGTCCGCCTGCCGCCACCAGCGCTCGCGAATAGGGATGGCGCGAATGCGCCGCCAGCGCCGAGGCAATCGCCAGCGTCCGCGGCGGCACGTCGCCGGAGTTGACCAGGCGCGGCTGGCCCAGCGTCAACGTGCCGGTCTTGTCGAACACCACGCCATCGATCGTCGCGAGGCGCTCCAGCGCGGTGCCGTCGCGCACCATGACGCCGGCCTCGAACAGCCGCCGCGCCGCCACCACCTGCACCATCGGCACCGCCAGCCCGAGCGCGCACGGGCAGGTGATGATCAGCACGGCAATGGCGATGGTCAGCGCGCGGTGCCAGTCGCCGCTCACGAGGACCCAGCCGATGCAAGTGAGAAGCGCGGTGAGATGCACCACCGGCGCATAGAGTTGCGCGGCGCGGTCGCTGATGCGGCGGTAGGCCGAGCGGCCGCCCTCGGCCGCTTCCATCATCCGCATCATCTCGGCGAGGAAGGAGTCCTTCGCCGCCGCGGTCGCCTCGATGGTCAGCGGCCCGGTGAGGTTGAGCGTGCCGGCCTGTAGTGCGGTGCCGGGCGCGGCCGGTTGCGGCAGGCTCTCGCCGGAGACCAGCGCGCAATCGAGTTCGGATTGCCCGGCGATGACGTGGGCATCGACCGGCACCCGCTCGCCGGCCGCCAGCAGGATGCGCATGCCGGGCGCGATGTCGTCGATCGGCAGATAGTCGCGGCTGCCGTCGGCGCGCAGCACCAGGGCGCCGCGCGCGGCAAGCCGCGCCAGCCCTTTGACGGCGGTGCGGGCGCGCTCGCGCATGATGTGGTCGAGCGTGCGCCCGATCAGCAGGAAGAACAACAGCGTCACCGAGGCGTCGAAATAGGCGTGCGCGCCGCTGTGAAACGTCTCGTAGAGACTGAGGCCGATGGCGAGCAGCACGCCGATCGAGATCGGCACGTCCATGTTGGTGCGGCCGTGGCTGAGCGCGCGCCACGCCGAGCGGAAGAACACGCGCCCGGCATAGGCCACCGTCGGCAGCGCAATCAGCGCCGAGATCCAGTGGAACAGGTCGCGCGTCGCCGGCTCCGCGCCCGACCACACCGACACCGACAGCAGCATGATGTTGCTGGCGCCGAAGCCGGCCACCGCCAGCGCGCGCACCAGTTCGCTCTGCCCCTCGTCATTGTCCGCGCCGCCAGCCTCGAACAGGTGGGCGTCGTAACCGGCCGCGTTGAGGGTGGCGATGAACGGCGCCGGCGGCGCGTCGTCGCGCCAGCGGATGGTGACGCGGCGGGTCGAGAGATTGACGCGGGCCTGCACCACGCCGGGCAGTTGCGCCAGCGCGGTCTCGACCGTGCGGATGCAGGCGCCGCAATGCACGCCGGGCACCGACAGGTCGGTCTGGCGCAAGCCCTCGCCGACGGCATGGCTGGCGAGCCGGACCTCCTCGCGGGCGGTCTCGGGATCGACAGCCTGCACGGCGAATTCGGCGCCGGGCGCGCAGCAACTCATGGCGCCAAACCTCCGCCGCGGCCCGCGCCGCCGCGGCCGTTCACATTATTCCGTCCACAGTGTGCGGTAGACGTGCCAGGTGCCGTGGCCGAGCAGCGGGTAGACGACAATCAGCCCGAGCAGGCCGGTGGCGATGCTGACGATGAACAGCGCCAGCACGATGGCGCCCCACACCAGCATCACCGGCAGGTTGTGCCACACCAGCGCCAGGCTGCGGCCCATCGCGGTCAGCGCATCGACCGGCTTGTCGAGCAGCATCGGAATCGACACCACGCTGATGGCGAAGGAGAACGCAGCGAACAGCCCGCCGACGGCGGTGCCGACCAGCAGCATGGCCCAGCCGACCGGCGTGGTGAACAGCATGTCGGCGACGTGATTGAGACCGGGGAACGGCGTCAGCCCGAAGAACAGCGCGTAGATGATGACGGCGGCGCGCATCCACAATAGCATCAGCAGGCACAACAGCACGCCGGTGAACATTAGCTGGCCGCCGGAGGCCGGCCGCACGAAGATCATGCGCGACAGCGTCACGCGCTTGCCGGCCGCGAGCCGCCGGCTTTTCTCATAAAGGCCGACGGCGATCAGCGGGCCGACCACCATGAAGCCGGCAAAGGCCGGAAACAGGATGTAGTCCAGTTCGAAGGCGAACAGCCCGAACACGATCGCCGACGACACCAGAAACACCATGATGCCGTAGGCGATGCTCGGCCCCGGCTGGGCCTGGAGGTCGTCCCAGCCCTGCTTCAGCCAGGTGAAGGCGGCGGCGGGGGCGATGTTGCGTTTCCAGCGCTCCTCGCGCGGCAGCGGCGGAACAATGGCGGGGATCGTCGTCATGGTCGGTCTCGCTGGTAAGGGATCCGCTTACTTGAAGCTGCAGGACGATTTGGCCGCGGCGAACAGCCCGCGTTCGCCCGCGCCCTGTCCGGCGCGAACATGCTCGACGCAGTCGGGCTGCGAGGCGATCGCGACATAGACCAGATGATAGTTGGCAGCCGCCACCAGCAACAGTCCGGCGCCGACGGCGCTCCAGACGAGGTATCTGACCTTGCCGGGACGGGCGATGGCTGTGTCGCTCATTGTGTCGGTCATGGCTTGGCTCGCTTGTCGAACAGGTAAAGAGCGAGGATCTTGCGATCCACCTCGGAAAGGCGGGATTCCCAGGTCGGCATATGGCCCTGCCGGCCGGCCCACAGGGTATCGAGCAGGGTCTGGCGGTCGCCGCCGTAGATCCACAGCCGGTCGGTCAGGTCGGGCGCGCCAAGCTCCTGATTGCCCTTGCCCTCGTCGCCGTGGCAGGAGGCGCAGTTGGCGGCGAACAGCTCTTTGCCGGCGGCCAGAGCATCGGGTGTTGCGGCAAGCTGCGCGGCCGGATCGGACAGGCTCTGGACGTAGGTGATCACCTTGTCGATGTCGGCGCGCGGCAGCATCTGGTCGCGGCCGAATGCCGGCATCTGCCCGGTGCGCGTCTCTGCGTGCGCGGCATTGATGCCGACGCGGATGGTCTCATAGATTGCTTCGGGCGAGCCGCCCCACAGCCACGAATCGGTGGTCAGGTTGGGAAAGCCCTTGCCGCCCCTGGCGCTCAGCCCGTGGCAGGCGGCGCAATTGTCGCCGAACAAAGTGTGGCCGGTGGCGCGCACCGTACGCATCAGGCTGGCGTCGGCGAGAATGTCCTTGAAGTCCTTCGCCGCGATCTGCGTCGTCCAGGGGTCGCGGCCGGCGGCGGCCGCCTTGACCTTCTCGGTGACGATGTCGCGCTGATCGACGCCGAGCAGCCCGCGCGTGTAGGTGGTGCCGAGCGGCCAGGTCGGCATCAGCACCCACCAGGTCACGGCGAACAGCACGGTGGCGGTGAGGAACAGATAGATGACCCGCGGCACCGGGGAGTTCAGCTCCTTGATGCCGTTCCACTCATGACCGGTGGTGATCTGCCCGGTGTGGGGATCGCGCTCGATCACGCCCATGGCTTGTCATCCTCGCTCAATACGGACTTGGCGGCATAGTCGAAACGCTTCTTGTTCGACGGCCAGTAGGTGTAGATCAGGACACCGATCGACAGCGCGATCAGGTAGAACAGCCCGAACGATTTCGAGAAGCCGACGAGAAAATCGTGGGTCATTTTCCGGCCTCCGTGCTCGCCTGCTTGACCGGCGTATGCGCCACGTCGGTCAGCTTGCCGAGGATCTGCAGGTAGGCGACGAGCGCGTCCATCTCGGTCGGCTGGCCCTGCACGCCGTCGAAGGCGCGCACGTTGGTGGCCTCGCCGTAGCGCGCCTTGACGCCGTCGGCTTGCGCCGAATCCGGCGAGGCCTGGCCATAGGCGTCGGCCGCCGCGTTGGCGATCATGTCGTCGCTATAGGGCACGCCGACGGTGCGCTGCGCCTTGAGGTCGAGGCTCAAGGTCGAGGTGTCGAGCGTGTTGCGCTTGAGCCAGCGGTAGGCCGGCATCACCGATTCGGGCATCACGTCGCGCGGATTGTAGAGATGCGCGACGTGCCACTCGTCGGAATACTTGCCGCCGAGGCGGGCGAGATCGGGGCCGGTCCGCTTGGACCCCCACAGATGCGGATGATCGTATTTCGATTCGACTGCCAGCGAATAGGGTCCGTAGCGCTCGACCTCGTCGCGCAGCGTGCGGATCATCTGCGAATGGCAGGCGTAGCAGCCCTCGCGGATGTAGATGTTGCGGCCGGCCAGCTCCAGCGGGGTATAGACACGCATGTCGGGCGCGGCCTCGACCGTCTGGTGGATGGTGAACAAGGGCGCAATCTCGACGATGCCGCCGATCGACGCCACCCCGACGATCGCCAGCACGAACGGGATCGTCTTACGCTCCAGCCGATAGTGAAACCCGAAGAACGACATGGTGCTTTACTCCCCCGGCTGCAGGGCCGGCATGCCGGCGACCACCGGCTCGTCCGGCGTCATGTCGTAGGCGGCTTCCGGCGTGGCGCGGATGGTCATCCAGATATTGTAGAAGCCGATCGCGGCGCCGATCAGGAAGAACAGGCCGCCGACGGCGCGGGCGATGTAGTAAGGCCGCATCGCGATCAGCGAATCGACGAAGGAATAGGCCAGCGTGCCGCCCTCGCCGTAGGTCCGCCACATCAGCCCCTGGATGATGCCGGAGTTCCACATCGCGAACACATAGATGATGGTGCCGGCCAGCGCGAGCCAGAAGTGGACCTCGACGAGGCGTGGCGACCACATCGCCTCGCGCTTCCACAGCCACGGCACGGAGGCGTAGATGGCGCCGAAGGTGATCATCGCCACCCAGCCGAGCGCGCCGGCGTGGACGTGGCCGACGGTCCAGTCGGTGTAGTGCGACAGCGCGTTGACCGGGCGGATCGCCATGAACGAGCCTTCGAAGGTGGTCAGGCCGTAGAACACCGCCGCCACCATCATGAAGCGCAGCGTGGCGTCGTCGCGCACCTTGTGCCAGGCGCCGTTCAGCGTCATCAGCGCGTTGCCGGCCGAGGCCCACGACGGCACCAGCAGCATCACCGAGAAGGTCATGCCGAGCGTCTGCACCCAGTGCGGCAGCGCGGTGTAGTGCAGGTGGTGCGAGCCGGCCCACATATAGAAAAAGGTGATGCCCCAGAACGAGATGATCGACAGGCGGTAGGAATAGATCGGCCGGCCGGCACGCTTGGGCATGAAGTAGTACATCATGCCGAGGAAGCCGGACGTGAGGAAGAACGCCACCGCGTTATGGCCGTACCACCACTGCGTCATCGCGTCCTGCACGCCGGAGAACAGCGAATAGCTCTTGGCCTGCGTCAGCGAGATCGGCACCGCGAGGTTGTTGACGATGTGCAGCATCGCCACCACCAGGATGAAGGCCAGGTAGTACCAGTTGGCGACGTAGATGTGCGGCTCCTTGCGCCGCGCCAGCGTGCGCAGGTAGAGCACGAAATAGGCAACCCACACGATCACCAGCCAGATGTCGGCGTACCACTCCGGCTCGGCGTATTCGCGCGACTGTGTCACGCCCATCAGATAGCCGCTGGCGGCGATGATGCAGAACAGGTTGTAGCCGAGCAGCACGAACCACGGCGTCACCTGGTCGGGCATGCGCGCGCGCGAGGTGCGCTGCATGACGTAGAACGAGGTGGCGATCAGCGCGTTGCCGCCGAAGCCGAAGATCACGCCCGAGGTGTGGATCGGCCGCAGCCGGCCGAAGCTCGCCCAGCCGGCGTCGAAGGTCATGTCGGGGAACACGAGCAGCCACGCTACCCAGTCGCCGACGGCCATCCCGACCACCGCCCACAGCATCGCGACGACGATGCCGACCTTCGTCGGGTCGTCATAATAGCTCGCTGTCCGGTCCTCGGTCGGCTCCGGCGCATAGTAGCCGCCGATCACCACGAACATCATCAGGATCGCCAGCACCGAAGCGATCGCGCCGTGCACGCCGAGCAGGTTGTCGCGGCCGCCGATGGCCATCGCAAGCCCGCCGATGGCGACGGTAAGCAGGATCAGGAGAGCGGTTTGCCGCTCGTTCCGGGTGAGTTGCGCGATCATGTCGGAAAGCTCTCGTCCTGGAGGGGCGTCAGGGGCACGGCCTTGGGGCCTGGGGTGACATATGTCATCGCAGTACCATCGTCGTTGACCGCGGGTCACTATCGACCGCAGCGGCGATGGTGACGCAGCGCTGGCTGCGCGGCAATTGGTTTCTTAAAGTATAAAGGGATTGGTTCTTTGCGCTGGCGCAAGGAATGAATCTGCGAAGGGCCAGCATACGGCGGGCAGACGATGTGCTTCTGCCGCCTCGCGCGGCGGAAAGGCCCGCGGCGGGTGCCGGCAGGCCCCGCCCTCGGGATGGTCGGGGCCGCC
>JBARWE010000286.1:0-4903 GCA_049646625.1 Xanthobacteraceae bacterium | reverse complement strand
ATATCCGGCGCAACGTACTCGCATGGCTGAAGAAGCCCGACCTCGGCATCATTCCCCTGTTCATGGCAGGCGACAAACAGTTCTTCTGGTACGCCAATGCAATGATCAAGAAATCCGGCATTCCGCTTGTGGTGTTCTGTACCAACCGATACGAGAAGACCGACTTCAAGACAGGATTCCTGAACGTCCCTCCGACCAATAGCCGATTCAATACGCCTTCTGCGAAAGGCGGAAGCGAGAAATTCCAACTCATCTATCAATACGGCAAGCGTTTCGCCGGCAACCCGCGGTACTTCAACCCCTCGATCGGCGATACGCTTTGGGCCTTCGTATCTTATTACGCCATCAATCAGGACCATCTCTATCTTTTCGACTATATGGATTGGAACGAATCCGAAATCGATAAGGTTCTGATCGGCGAATACGATTGGGAATTGGCAGAGGACACAGAGAGTTCGTGGCGGATCGGTGACGGCACAGCCGCCTTCTACAATTACATCTATTACTCGGTTGCCGGCTTCACCGAGCACGATACCTTTCGCTCGAACCAGATCAGGGATGGCAAGCTCGCACGCGACCAAGGGTTGGCGCTAATTCAGCGCGATAACCAGCCGCGCTGGAAGTCGATCCGGGAATACTGCAACCTCATCAACATTGATTTCGGCGAAACAGTCCGAACGATCGACAGAATCCCGAAGCTTTATCTTCAATAACAACTGACAGAGCCGATGCTGCCGCACCTCGCTGCGGCAGCACACTGCTACCCGTATAGCCGAGCCACCGATCAGCGGAGAAGATCTATGCACATATCGAAACCTCAGGATTCGGATGTCGATCCAGATCTTTTGCAGCTGTTCAGGGCGTCCAAGATTTGCATCGTCGTGCCCTGCCACAACGAAGAGCGCAATCTCCCCACGGTCATTCGGACCATCCCGGATTACTGTTCGGCAATCGTCGTGGTTGATGATCTTAGCACCGACCAGACCGTCGCTGTCGCCGAGCGCGAGCGCGAGGCCGATCCGCGCGTCGTCGTCATCCGGCACGAGGTGAACAAGGGCGTCGGCGGCGCCATCGCCAGCGGATACGAATGGGCACGCGACAACGACATGGACGCCGCCGTGGTCATGGCCGGCGACGCGCAGATGGACCCCGCCGAGCTTCCGGCCTTGCTCGCCCCGTGCCTGCGGGACGGCGTGAACTATGTCAAAGGCAACCGGCTGGTCTATCAGCAATCGCGCCATATCATTCCAGGCATCCGGTTCTTTGGCAATTCGGCGCTTTCGCTGCTGACCAAATTTGCCTCCGGTTACTGGCATGTCAGCGACAGCCAGTGCGGCTATACGGTTGCCGACAAGCAGGTCTTGAAGCTGATCGACTGGCAGAAAATGTACAGCCGGTATGGCCAGCCAAACGATCTGCTCATTTCGCTGAATATCCAGAACTTCACCGTCAAGGATGTTCCGGTCCGCCCGATCTATGGCGTCGGCGAGGTGAGCGGCATCAAGATCAAGCGCGTCGTGTTTACGATCTCAAGGATTCTGGTAAAGCGCGGGCTGGAGCGGCTGTTCCTGAAATATGTGATCTATGATTTCAATCCGCTGATTTTCTTCTTTTTCTTCGGCATATTCACCGCCATCCTGTCCGCCGTGTTTTTCATCAGCGTTCTCGTCAAGTGGGCCGCGATGGGCGAAGCTCCGATCCTGAGCACACTGGCGTTTCTCTTTACGGTCGGCTTCTCGCTCAACAGCCTGTTCTTCTCCATGTGGATGGACATGGAGGCCAACAAACAGCTCAAACGATAGCCGGCTAACGCTCCTCGCGCGCGGTGTCAGCTATCGCCTCCAGCCTGCCTTCCGCCGCTTCGCGGTAGCGCTCGCCGGTGCGCGGGCAGGTCAGATCGGAGCCGAGCTTCTCGCCCTCGCGGCTCATCCAGCCGATGCGCCGCGCCGGCACCCCAGCCATCAACGCGAAGTCCGGCACGTCGGAGGTGACCACCGCGCCGGCGGCGATGAAGCAGTAAGCGCCGAGCGTATGGCCGCAGACGATCGTGGCATTGGCGCCAATGCTCGCGCCTTTTTTCACCAGGGTTTTGCGAAACTCGTCCTTGCGGCTGACGAAGGCACGCGGATTATTGACGTTGGTAAAGACGCAGGACGGGCCGCAAAACACCCCCTCCTCCAGCTCCACCCCGGCATAGAGCGCGACATTGTTCTGCACCTTGCAGCCGTCGCCGATCCGAACATCCGGGCCGACCATGACGTTCTGCCCGAGGATACAGTCGCGGCCAATCGCAACCCGCGGCAGCACATGCACGAAGTGCCACAGTTTTGAGCCTTCGCCGATCGTCACCGGGTCATCGACATAAGCCGATTCATGAATGGTGACGCCGGGGAAGCGCGGATCCTGCCGCATCTCGCTCGCCACGATCAGGCGACCTTGTAGCGCGCCACCAGGGGGTGACGCTCGCCGCTCGTGACGATCGGCGCGGTGCGGAAGGCGGAGACGATCTCGACACAAGGCCGCACGTCGTTCAGCGAGAACCCACGTCCGGCGAGAATTTCCCGGTAGCTATCCTTGTGCAATTCGGTGAAGCCATCGGAGAATTCCACCTCGTCGCCGCCGACCGTGAGCGAGCGATAGGTGGTCTTCTTGCCCTTCACCGCGTCGGGCAGGTCGTTGCTGTCCACCGAAAGGAACCAGCGCACATCGGCCTTCTCGTAGCTCAGGAAACCGGCGGCGCGCGACTCCTCACGCAAATGCGCAACCGAGGAGCGCACCGGGCCGAACACATGGCCGAGCATGTCGAAGAAATGGATGCCGATATTGGTGGCGACGCCGCCGGACTTGTGCTCGTCGCCCTTCCACGAGGCGTGATACCAGCGGCCACGCGAGGTGATGTAGGTCAGGTCGACGGACTGGCGGGTATTGGCGGCGGCGAACTTTTCCTTCAGCGCCTTGATCGCCGGGTGCAGCCGCAATTGCAGGATGGTCGAGATTTTGCGTCCGGTATCGCCCTCGATCGCCGCCAGCCCATCGATGTCCTTCGGGCTGAGCACCAGCGGCTTCTCGCAGATCGCATCAGCGCCTGAGCGCAGCGCGAAACGGCAATGGGCGTCATGCAGATAGTTGGGCGAACAGATCGCCATGTAGTCGATCCGCTCGCCGCTCCGGCGCAGTATGTCGACATGGCGGTCGAACTGCTCGAACTCGGTGAAGAACTCCGCCTGCGGAAAATGGCTGTCGATGATGCCAACGGAATCGTTGGGATCGAACGCCACCAGCAAATCGCCGTCCACCGCTTTGATCGCTCCCATATGACGCGGGGCGATGTAGCCGGCAGCACCGATCAGGGCAAACTTGGTCATGATGTCGCAAAACCTCCCGCCGCGTCGCGCGGCCGTCCATCACACCTTGACGACGTTTTCGGCGAAAGCGCCGTGCCGCACGCAGGCATTGCGCGAATCGACCACCAGTTTCGCCGCGGATACCAGCGCCCGATAATCGATGCCGTCATGATCGGTGGCGATCAGCACCGCATCGTAACCGGCGATGCGGTCGGTCTCCAGCGGCACCGATTTGCGGCCGGCAAGCGCGGCGTGCTCGCGCGTTTTCGGCAGCACCGGCACATACGGATCGTGGTAATCGACCACGGCACCGCGCTGCTCGATCATCTCGACAAGACGCAGCGACGGGCTTTCGCGGATGTCATCGACGTTCTTCTTGTAGGCGAGGCCGATCAACAACACCCGCGCGCCGTTCAGGCCACGGTTGGCGCGCCGGTCGAGCGCCTCCGCCAGCCGCTCGACGACCAGGCGCGGCATCGAACTGTTGATCTCGCCGGCCAGCTCGATGAAGCGGGTGTTGATCTCGTATTCCCGTGCCTTCCACGACAGATAGAACGGATCGATCGGGATGCAGTGCCCGCCGAGGCCGGGGCCGGGATAGAACGGCATGAAGCCGAACGGCTTGGTCTTGGCGGCGTCGATCACCTCCCAGATGTCGATGCCCATCGCGCCGTAGATCACCTTCAGTTCGTTGACGAGGGCGATATTCACCGAGCGGAAGATGTTCTCGGTCAGCTTGACCGCCTCGGCGGTTGCCGACGACGATACCGGCACGGTCTTGACCACCAGACGGCTATAGAGCGCATTGGCGATCGCCAGTGCATCGGCACCGTCAGCGCCGACCACCTTCGGGATCGCGGTGGTGCCGAAATCCTGGTTGCCAGGGTCCTCGCGCTCCGGCGAGAACGCCAAGAAAAAGTCCTCGCCGCTTGTCAGACCGGTCGCTTCGAAAATAGGCTTGAGCACCTCGTCGGTGGTGCCGGGATAGGTCGTCGATTCCAGCGAGACCAGGTGGCCTTTGCGGAGCTGCGGCGCGATCGCCCGCGCGGTATTCTCCACGAACGACAGGTCCGGCTCGCGATTGCGCGTCAGCGGCGTCGGCACGCAGATGATGATTGCATCGACTTCGGCGATACGGCCGAAATCGACAGTCGGTTCAAACCGCCCGCTTTTGAGGGCCTCGGCAATCGCCGCACTGGGGATATGCTTGATCGAGGAGACGCCATTGCCGAGCTGCGCCACCCGCTCGGCGTCGATATCGAACCCGATCACCGAAAAACCGGCGCGCGCGGCCGCCAGCATCAGGGGGATGCCGACATAGCCGAGACCGACAATGCCGACCCGATAGGCACGCTGATCAATGCGCTCAAGAATTGCGGCCGTCTCGGCCCGCAACGTCGGCGACCTCGTCGAAACATTCATGAATTAAGCCTTGCGGTCGATTGGCTGGTGGAAGCGCCCACATCCCGAGCGAAGCGAATCCCCGGAAAGCCCAGCAGCGCCCAATGGCGCCGCGTGAGATATACCCGCTCCGCGACCGCCGGCGCAACGGGTTTTCC
>JBARWE010000285.1:0-5056 GCA_049646625.1 Xanthobacteraceae bacterium | reverse complement strand
CGGCGCGCCGCGACGGCGCGATCACCACGACGCGGCAACTGGCCGATCTGGTGGCGCGCGTGGTGCGTTCGAAGCCGAACGATATCCATCCGGCGACGCGCACCTTTCAGGCGCTGCGCATTCTCGTCAACGAGGAACTGATCGAACTGGAGGCGGCGTTGCGCGGCGCCGAACAGGTGCTGAAACCGGGCGGACGGCTCGCCGTGGTGTCGTTCCATTCGCTGGAAGACCGTATCGTCAAGACATTTCTTGCCGCGCGCGCCAAGAGCGGCGCCGGCTCGCGCCATCTGCCGGATGTGCCGTCGGTGCCGGCCAGCTTCCGCCTGCTGACGCGGCGCCCGGTCGTCGCCAGCGAAGCGGAAATCGCGGCTAATCCGCGCGCACGTTCGGCCAAGCTGCGCGCCGCCGAACGCACCGATGCGCCGCCTCTTGTCACCGAACCGGCGCCATGGCCGACGCTGGCCGACGTCATGACGGGAGGGCATTGACGATGCGCCTCCTGCATCTCCTCGTCATCTGCGCGCTGGTGTTCGCCGCCGCTTATGTCTACCGCGTCAAGATGGAATCGACGGTGCGCACCGAGCAGGTCATGAAGTTGCGCCACGACATTCGCGAGAGCCGCAACACCATCGCGGCGCTGCGGGCCGAATGGGCGCGGCTCGAATCGCCCGGCCGCCTGCAAGGGCTGGTCGAGCGCCACCTGACGCTGAAACCGCTTGAGGCGACGCAGTACGAGCATCTGAAGAACCTGCCGGAGCGGCCGCCGCAACTGGTCAAGCCGAACGATCCCGATCCGATCGCCACCATGATCGAGACCATCGACGACGTTGATCGCGACGTGGTGACGGGCGCGGTGCCGGCCGCGCGAGGGGGGCGGCCATGAGCGATTCGCCCCGCGCCATCGCCGCGGCCGCCGAGCCGTGGCGGCAGCGCATGATCCGCACGCTGCTCTACGGCCGCAATGTCAACCGTGCCGAGAAGGCGCGCGCCCGCGTCGGCATCGCCATCATCGCCTTCGCGCTGGTCTATGCCGTGATCGGCGGCCGGCTGGTGATGTATGCGGTCGGCGATGATGGCGCCGGCAACCGCCGCGCCACGCGCGACGCCATCGCCACCGCGCGCCCCGATATCGTCGATCGCAACGGTGCGATTCTTGCAACCGACGTCAAGGCGCCGTCGCTGTTCGCCGAGCCGCGCCGCCTGATCGATGTCGACGAGGCGGTCGAACTATTGACCGCGGCGCTGCCCGACCTCGATGCCCGCGAGACGCGCGAGCGGCTTTCGACCAAGCGCGGCTTTGCCTGGCTGAAGCGCGACATCACCGCCCGGCAGCAGCACGACATCCGCCGCATGGGCATTCCCGGCATCGGCTTTTTGCGCGAGAACAAGCGCGTCTATCCGAGCGGCGCCGAGGTCGCGCACATGATCGGCTTGGTCAACATCGACAATGCCGGCATTGCCGGCATCGAGAAGTGGCTGGATACCAACGGCCTGGCCGACCTGCATCGCGCCGGCTTCGCCACCGACCGGTTGCAGAAGCCGGTCGAACTGGCGATCGACCTGCGGGTGACGCACGCTTTGCGCGACGAACTTCTCAAGGCCAAGGAAAAATTCATGGCCAAGGGCGCCTCCGGCCTCGTCAGCGACGTGCGCACCGGCGAGATCGTCGCCATGGTGTCGCTGCCCGACTTCGACCCCAACAATCCGAAGGAAGCCCACGACCCCGACCGCATCAACCGCCTGACCACAGGCGTCTACGAGATGGGATCGACCTTCAAGGCGTTCACGCTGGCGATGGCGCTGGATTCCGGCAAGGCGACGCTCAACTCGCTGTGGGATGCGCGCGGGCCGCTGCGTTACGGCCGCTTCAAGATCCACGACGACCACCCGATGGGCCGGGCGCTGACCACCAAGGAGGTGTTCACCTATTCCTCCAACATCGGCGCGGCGCGCATTGCGTTGTCGATGGGCGTGGAGGCGCACAGGGCGTTCCTGAAAAAGATGGGACAGCTTGACCGGTTGCGCACCGAACTGCCGGAGAGCACCGCGCCGCTGGTGCCGCGGCGCTGGGGCGAACTCAACACCGTGACCATTTCGTTCGGTCATGGCCTGTCGGTCGCGCCGTTGCAGGCGGTGATGGGTATCAACGCGCTGGTCAACGGCGGCTACCTCATTCCGCCGACCTTCCTGCGCCGCACCGAGGAGGAGGCGAAGACGCTGGCCAAGCGCGTCATCCGGCAGGAGACCAGCGACAAGATGCGCTTTCTGATGCGGCTCAACGCCGAGGTCGGCACCGCGCGCAAGGCCGACGTCAAGGGCTACTATATCGGCGGCAAGACCGGCACCTCGGAGAAGGTCATCAACGGCCGTTATGCCAAGAAGCGGGTGCTCAACTCGTTCACCGCGATCCTGCCGGCCGACGATCCGAAATATCAGGTGCTGGTGATGATCGACGAGCCGAAGGGCCTGCCGGAGACGCACGGCTTCATCACCTCGGGCTGGAATGCCGCGCCGACCGCCGGCAAGGTGATCGCCCGCATCGCGCCGCTTTTGGGGCTTGAGCCGCGCATGGACCTGCCGCCTGCGGATCGCCTTATTCTTGCGGCATCGCGGGAGCCGCGGTGATCGCGCCGTCACCGCTACCGGACATTTGACACCATGAATTTGCGCGAGCTGTTTGGGGACGACGGCGCGATCGAGGCGCGGGCGGCGGCATTGCCGGTATCCGGGCTTGCCATCGACAGCCGCAGCGTTCGCCCCGGCGAGGTGTTCGTGGCGCTGGCCGGCAGCAAGATCGACGGGGCAAAATTCATCGCGCAAGCGGTTGCCGCGGGCGCCGTGGCGGTGGCCGGCTATGAGGCGCCGCCCGGTCTCGCCGTGCCGTTTGTGCGGCTCACCGAGCCGCGCACCGCGCTGGCGCGCGCTGCGGCGCGGCTCTATCCGCGTCAGCCCGAAACCATCGTGGCCGTCACCGGCACCAGCGGCAAGACCTCGGTGGCGGTGTTCGTCCGCCAGATCTGGCAGCGGCTCGGCCATGCCGCGGCGAGCCTCGGCACCATCGGCGTGGTGGCGCCGACCCGCAGCACTTACGGCACGCTGACGACGCCCGACCCGATCGCGCTGCATCGCGCGCTGGATGAACTGGCCGGCGAGGGCGTCACGCATCTCGCGCTGGAGGCGTCCTCGCACGGCCTCGACCAGCGCCGTCTCGACGGCGTGCGCGTCACCGCCGGGGCTTTCACCAACCTGTCGCGCGACCATATGGATTACCACCCCACCGAGGAACATTATCTCGCGACCAAGCTCCGGCTGTTCAGCGAGATCGTGGCGGCCGGCGGCGCGGCGGTGGTCGCCGCCGACCATCCGCACGCGGTCCGTGTCATCGAGGCGGCGCGGGCGCGCGGCCTGCGGGTGCTGACGGTCGGGCGGCAGGGGCGCGATATCCGCCTCGCCGAGGCGGCGATCGACGGTTTCGCCCAACGCCTTGTCCTCGTGCATGATGGAAAGACCCATCATCTGCGGCTGCCGCTGGTCGGCGACTTCCAGATCGAGAATGCGCTGGTCGCGGCCGGTCTCGTCATCGCTACCGGGGGCGATGCGGACAGGACACTGGTCGCGCTCGAACAACTTGACGGCGTGCCGGGCCGGCTGGAACTGGTTGGCGTGTGCCGTCGCGCTCCGGTGTTCGTCGATTACGCGCACAAGCCCGACGCGCTCGCCAAGGCGCTCGCGGCGCTCAGGCCCTACACGCGCCGCCGCCTTGTCGTGGTGTTCGGCGCCGGCGGCGACCGCGACCCCGGCAAGCGGCCGCTGATGGGGGCGATTGCCGCCGAGCACGCCGACACTGTTATCGTCACCGACGACAATCCGCGCAGCGAGGATGCGGCTGCGATCCGCGCCGCCATTCTGGCTGCTGCGCCCGATGCGCGCGAGATCGGCGATCGCCTTGAGGCGATCCGCGCCGCGATCGCAGGCTTGCAGGCGGGCGACGTGTTGCTGATCGCCGGCAAGGGCCATGAGACCGGGCAGATCGTCGGTGAGCGCGTCCTGCCGTTCGACGACCGCGAGGCCGCGCGGGCGGCACTGGAGATGAGACAACCATGACAGAGCCGTTGTGGACGGTGGACGAGATGGCGGCCGCGATGCGCGCGGCGCGGCGCGGGGTGCCATCGCCGGCTGTGACGGGTCTCTCCATCGACAGCCGCACGGTGCAGCCGGGCGAAGCGTATTTTGCGATTCGGGGCGAGGTCCACGACGGCCACGATTTCGTTGCCGCCGCGCTGATGGCCGGCGCCGCGCTCGCGGTGGTGGATGAAGCGCATGCCGCGCGGTTTTCTGCCGATACGCCGCTGTTGATCGTGCCCGACGTGCTCGATGCCTTGCGTGCGCTGGCGGTCGCCGCACGCGCCCGCCTCAACGGCCGGGTGATCGCCGTTACCGGCTCGGTCGGCAAAACCTCGACCAAGGAAATGCTGCGTCACGTCCTTGCGGCGCAAGGGCCGACCCATGCGTCGGCCGCCTCGTTCAACAACCACTGGGGCGTGCCGCTGTCGCTGGCGCGCTGCCCGCGCGATGCCGCCTATGCGGTGTTCGAGATCGGCATGAACCACGCCGGCGAGATCACGCCACTGGTGAAGATGGTGCGTCCGCACATCGCCATCGTCACCACGGTGGAGCCGGTGCATCTGGAATTCTTCGGCACGGTCGAGGCGATCGCCGATGCCAAGGCCGAAATCTTTCTCGGGCTGGAGCCGGGCGGCGTCGCCATCCTCAACCGCGACAATGGCCAGTTCGCCCGCCTGAAGAAGAAGGCGCTGGCGGCCGGTGCGGCCCGCGTCGTCGCCTTCGGCGCGGCGCCGCGCGCCGATGCGCGCCTCATCGATCTGGCGCTGCACCCGGCCGGCTCGGCGGTGCATGCGCGCGTCCTCGATCACGACATCACCTACAAGCTCGGCCTGCCTGGCCGCC
Organism: Xanthobacteraceae bacterium; assembly: GCA_049646625.1. Taxonomy (GTDB): domain Bacteria; phylum Pseudomonadota; class Alphaproteobacteria; order Rhizobiales; family Xanthobacteraceae; genus PRO6. Next base: position 88 of record JBARWE010000285.1, on the reverse strand, counting down.
ACATGGCGGTCAACTCGCTGGCGGTGCTGGCGGCGGTGCAGCTGGCCGGCGCCGACCTGGCGCTGGCCGCGCTGGCGCTGGCGCAGGT
>JBARWE010000284.1:0-13666 GCA_049646625.1 Xanthobacteraceae bacterium | reverse complement strand
GGCCCCGACGGCCACCCGGCGCGCGGCGGCTTCCTGCCGCCAGTGCCGCTGCCGCGCCGCATGTGGGCCGGCGGGCAGCTGGAATTCATCGACGCGATGCGCGTCGGTGACGAGGTGACGCGCACCTCGCGCATCGGTGACGTCACCGAGAAGCAGGGCAGCACCGGCACGCTGTGCTTCGTCACCGTCGAGCACACCCTCACGACGCCGCGCGGCGTTGCCGTTCGCGAGCGGCAGGACATCGTCTATCGCGAGCCGCCGCCGGTCGGCGCCGCGGCGGTCCCCGCACGGTCGGCCGCCGCTCCTACAGCCGCGCACAGCCGCCGCCACCTGGCCGACCCGGTGCTGCTGTTCCGCTATTCCGCGCTGACCTTCAACGGCCACCGCATCCACTACGATCGCGACTACGTCACCCGGATCGAAGGCTATCCCGGCCTTGTCGTGCACGGCCCGTTGCAGGCGGCGCTGCTTGCCGAATTCGCCAGCGAGCACCACGGCGGCCGCGCCCCGAAAACCTTCGCCTATCGCGGCGTGCAGCCGTTGTTCGACGGCGCGGCGTTCAGCCTCAACGCCAACGCCGCAGACGGCACCATGGAACTGTGGACCGCCGACGCCGCAGACACGCCGACCATGAAGGCCACCGCGATGTGGTGAGCGTCAGGCCGTGGATTTGGCCGTGCCGATGCTCTATGACGGAAGGCCCCGGTCCCGCTGCGCGCGGGAACCGGATGCGCATTCGCAGGAATGGCAGGCATGGCAGACGTCACGAAAACCGCTCGCTCGCACAGTTCGCACTACGGCGCTTTCTCCGGCCACTGGGCCGACGACAAGCTGATCATCACGCCGCACCCGGACGACCCGCACCCCAACCGCATCATTCAGAACTTTGCCGGCGCGGTGCGCCACAAGGCGCGCGTGGCGCGGCCGATGATCCGCCGCGGCTGGCTCGAAGACGGCCCCGGCAAGGATGCGCGGCGCGGCCGCGACGAGTTCGTCGCCGTGCCGTGGGACGAGGCGCTCGACCGGCTCGCGGCGGAACTGAAGCGCGTCGGCGACGCCCACGGCCCGCGCGCGATCTACGGCGGCTCCTACGGCTGGGCCAGCGCCGGCCGCTTCCATCACGCCCAGAGCCAGATGCACCGTTTCCTCAACATCGCGCTCGGCGGCTACATCCGCTCGGTCAACACCTACTCGTCGGGCGCGGCCTCGGTGATCCTGCCGCATATCCTCGGGCGCTACGATGATATGTCGCGCCGCAACGTCGGCTGGGACGACATCGAAACCCATACCGACGTAGTGCTGGCCTTCGGCGGCATGGCGCTGAAAAATTCCTCGGTCGCCTCCGGCGGCATCAGCCGCCACACCGAGCGAGACCACATGCGCGCCGTTCATGCGCGCGGCGGCCGCTTCGTCCTTATCAGCCCGATCCGCGACGACCTGCCGCCGGAGATCGCGGCGGAGTGGCTGGCACTACGGCCGGGCACCGACACCGCCCTGATGCTCGGCATTGCCCATACGCTCGTGATCAACGGCTGGCATGACCGCGCCTTCCTCGCGCACTATTGCGTCGGCTGGGACAAATTTGAGGACTATCTGATGGGCCGCAGCGACGGCGTGGCCAAGGACGCCGCCTGGGCGGCGGAGATCAGCGGCATCAAGGCCAGCGAGATCGTGCGGCAAGCAAGCCTGTTGCCGGGCAAGCGCGTGCTGGTGGTCGTTTCGCATTCCTTGCAGCGCGCCGAACACGGCGAGCAGCCGGTGTGGATGGCGACGGTGCTGGCGGCGCTGCTCGGCCAGCTCGGCCTGCCGGGCGGCGGCTTCAACTACGCGCTCGGCGCCATCGCCAATTACGGCCGCCGCTTCAACGCGGTGCCGATCGCCGCTTTCCCGCAAGGGCGAAACCCGGTGAAGGAATTCATCCCGGTGGCGCGCGTCGCCGACATGCTGCTCAACCCCGGCGCGCCGTTCGACTATGACGGCGAGACACTGACCTATCCCGATATCCGGCTGGTGTACTGGGCCGGCGGCAACCCGTTCCACCATCACCAGGACCTCAACCGGCTGCGCCAGGCGGTGGCCGCCGTCGAGACCTTCGTGGTGCACGAGATCGGCTGGACGGCGACCGCGCGCCACGCCGACATCGTGCTGCCCGTCACTATGACGCTGGAACGCGACGACATCGGCGGCACACAGATCGATCCCCTGATGATCGCCATGCACAAGATGGCCGAACCTTACGGCGAGGCACGCGACGACTACGCCATCTTCGCGGCACTGTCCGAGCGGCTCGGCCACGGCGAAGCCTTCACGGAGGGGCGCAGCGTCGGAGAGTGGCTGCGCCATCTCTACGCGACGACACAAGACGCGCTGACCGCGCTCGGGCTGGAAGCACCGGACTTCGACACCTTCTGGGAGCGCGGCGAACTGACCCTGCCGCAGCGTCCGCACGATGGCGGCCCGCTGCGCGCCTTCCGCGACGACCCGGATGGCCAACCGCTGCCGACGCCGAGCGGCAAGGTCGAAATCTTCTCCGAGCGTATCGCGAGCTTCGGGTATGCCGACTGCCTCGGCCATCCGGCATGGATACCCCCGACCGACGTGGTCAGCGAGCGCGCACCGCTGCAACTGGTCGCCAACCAGCCGGCGAGCCGCCTGCACAGCCAGTTCGACTTCGGCACCTACTCAACCGAGATGAAGCATCGCGGCCGCGAGGTGATGCGCATCAATCCGCAGGACGCCGGCCCGCGCGGCATCGAGGACGGCGACATCGTGAAAGTGTCGAACGAGCGCGGCGCCTGCCTTGCCGCGGCGCGGCTCAGCGACGATGTGCGGCCGGGCGTGGTGCAGTTGCCGACCGGGGCCTGGTACGACCCGGAGGACCCGAAGGAGGACAAGCCGCTGTGCGTCCACGGCAACCCGAACGTGCTGACGCGCGATGTTGGCACCTCAAGCCTGGCGCAAGGATGCAGTGGACAGCTCACCGTGGTTGAAGTCGAGCGCTTCACCGGCAACCTGCCGCCGATCCAGGCGTTCGACCCGCCGGAGGACGCCGCCGCCCCGCCGCCGCCGAAGCGCGCGGTGGCGTGAGCGTTTGCCTCCGTAGTCATAAAACTGCCGGACCGTTCTGCTGTCGTCTTGCCCGTGCTGGCGGAAGCAAAGGGACTGAAACGATGGCAGTTACCAAGAACACCATCTGTCTGTGGTACGACAAGGACGCCGAGGCCGCGGCCCGCTTCTACGCCGAGACCTTTCCCGACAGCAAAGTGGGCGCCGTCCACCGCGCGCCGAGCGACTACCCGTCCGGCAAGGCGGGCGACGTGCTGACGGTCGAGTTCACGGTCTTCGGCATCCCCTGCCTCGGCCTCAACGGCGGGCCTGTGTTCCAGCACAACGAAGCCTTCTCGTTCCAGATCGCCACCGACGATCAAGAGGAGACCGACCGCTACTGGAACGCCATCGTCGGCAATGGCGGGCAGGAAAGCGCCTGCGGCTGGTGCAAGGACAAGTGGGGCATCTCCTGGCAGATCACGCCGCGCGTCCTGACCGAGGCGATGGCGGTCGGCGGTAACGAGGCCAAACGCGCGTTCGAGGCGATGATGGACATGAAGAAGATCGACGTCGCCAAGATCGAGGCGGCCCGGCGCGGCTGAAACTGAAGCATGATCTGCTCTCGTTGAACGGGAGCACACGCATCGACCATCGTCACCGTCATGCCCGCACTTGGTTCGCGGGCATCCACGCCTTTACAGCCCCCTCCCTTTATCCCTCCCCCGCTTGCGGGGGAGGGGAAGGGTGGGGGTGGATGGCCGGGAGGCTATGATCGGTTGCCGCGCTACCCCTCGCGCAGTTTCGCCTGCAGCTTGGCCATGCCGCCGATCCAGCGGTCATAGTCCTCGGTCTTGCGGCGCATGTAGCCGAGCACCTGGGAATGCGGCAGAATCAGAAACCGCTCCTGCGCGATGCCCTCAAGCGCATCCTGCGCGACCTGTTCGGGTAAGAGATCGCCGTCGCCGGATTGCGGCCCCTTCGGCAGGCTGCGCAGCATATCGGTGACGACACCCTGCGGGCACAGGATCGACACCTTGATGCCGTGGGCACGGTGGGCGATCGCAAGGCTTTCGGCAAAACCGACCGCGGCGTGCTTGGTGGTGGCATAGACCGCGCTGCCGACCTGCGACAGCAGCCCCGCCGCCGAGATGGTGTTGAGGAAATAGCCGCCACCGCGCGCCTTCATGCGCGGCACCAGATGGCGCGCGGCATAAACGTGGGCCATGACGTGGATCGCCCAGCTTTTGGCCCATGCCGCATCCGGCGCGCCGCCGGCGTTCTCCATCACGGGATCGAAGCCGCCGCCGATGCCGGCATTGGAGCAGAACAGTGCGATCGGGCCGTGCGCCCGTTCGGTCTCCTCGATCACGCGGGCGATGTCGGCCTCACGGCTGACGTCGCAGGCGAACGCCACGCCATCGATGCCAGCCGCCACCTTGGCAGCCCCGTCGCCGTCGAGATCGGCCACCACCACCCTGGCAGCGCCGGCGCGATGAAACGCCTCGCACAGCGCCCGGCCGATGCCGTTGGCGCCGCCGGTGACGACGACGACCTTGCCCGCGACGTCCATGTTACAGTTCCTTTGCTACGCTAAAACCAGGTCCAGCACTGCCGTATAGTGGCACGCCGCGCCGCACAGCACAAAGCCATGCCAGATCGCGTTCTGGAAACGCAGCCGCTGCCAGACGTGAAAGATCACGCCGAGCGTATAGAGCACGCCACCGCTGGCGATGAACCACAGCGTCGAGGCCGGCAGCGCCGCCACCACCTTGTCGTAGATCATCACGCCGCTCCACCCCATCATCAGATAGAGGCCGACCGAGAGCCGGTCGAAACGCCCCGGACAGACGAGTTTGAGCACGATGCCGACAGCGGCAAGGCCCCAGATGCCGACCAGCAGTGCGACCGCGAGGCCGTTTTCCGCGATCTGCGCCACGAACGGGGTATAGGTCGCCGCGATCAGCAGGTAGATCGCCGAGTGGTCGAACCGCCGCAGCCGCCATTTGACCGGCGACACCGGCCACAGATTATAGGCCGCCGACAGCCCGAGCATGGCCAGCAGGCCGGCGACATAGATCGAGACCGTGACCAGGGCGGACGGCGAGGCATAGACGCCGGCCAGCGTGACGAGCGCGGTCGCCGCCACCAGCCCGCAGCCGAGGCCGACACCATGGATGATGCCATCGGCGATCCGCTCGGCCCGATCGTAGTTCCAGCGGATGGCGCCGGCGATCGCCTCACGCGGGTGGCTTGCAAGCTGTTTCAGCCTGAAAATCGTCATGACCCGGTTCTCGTAAAACTCCGCGATGCTTGATTTCCGCGCGCCTCGTCGCCAGTTTTGCAAGGGCGTTACGACAATTTGTTGTCGCGGGGCCTCGATCCGGTTCATTTTTACCGCTGGCCGGCAACCTCTCAAGGATTTCTGACCCCCGCGATGGCCTCTCCTTTTTCCGACCTCATCGAGGAGGCCCGCGTCTCGGCGCGCGCCTTGATCGACTACGGCGAAGGTCTGTTCAGCCCGACCGTGCGGCTCGGCGTCACCGGACTGTCGCGCGCCGGCAAGACCGTGTTCATCACCGCGCTGATCCACGCCCTGCTGCGCGGCGGACGCTTTCCGGTGTTCGAGGCGCTGGCGACCGGCCGCATCGCCGGTGCGCAACTGGCGCCGCAGCCCGATGATGCGGTGCCGCGCTTTGCCTATGAGAGCTACATCGCGGCACTGACCGAGGACCGGCGCTGGCCGCAATCGACCACCGACATCAGCGAATTGCGGCTCGTCATCGACTATCAGCGCCACAACGGCGCGACGCGGCAACTGACGCTCGATCTCGTCGACTATCCCGGCGAGTGGCTGCTCGATCTGCCGCTGTTGTCGAAGCCTTACGAGGAATGGGCGAGGGAAAGCCTGGCGCTGTCGCGCACCTCGCCGCGCGACCGGCTGGCGCGCGACTGGCATGCGCACCTCGCCACCCTCGACCCGCTCGGGCGCGAGGACGAGGCGGCGACACGGCAGGCCGCCGGCCTGTTCACCGATTACCTGCGCGCCTGCCGCAATGAGCGCTACGCCATGAGCCTGCTGCCGCCGGGGCGCTTTCTGATGCCGGGCAGTCTCGCCGGCTCGCCGGCGCTGACGTTTGCGCCGCTCGATCTACCGGATGGCGAGAGCGTGCCGTCCGGTTCGCTGTGGGCGATGATGCGCCGGCGCTACGACGCCTATCGCAGCGCCGTGGTGCGGCCGTTCTTCCGCGACCATTTCAGCCGGCTCGACCGCCAGATCGTGCTGGTCGATGCGCTCGCCGCCTTCAATGCCGGCCCCGATGCGCTGCGCGACCTCGAAGCGGCGCTGGCCGGCATTCTCGACTGCTTCCGCGTCGGGCGCTCGACGCTTCTGTCGTCGCTGTTTCGCCCGCGCATCGACCGCATCCTGTTCGCCGCGACCAAGGCCGACCACCTGCACCACGTCAATCACGACCGGCTCGAAGCGATCCTCAAGCGCATGGTCGAGCGCGCCACATCGCGTGCCGGCGACAGTGGCGCCGGCGTCGACGTGGTGGCGCTGGCCGCCGTGCGCGCCACCCGCGAGGCGCGCGTCAAGCGTGGACCCGAGACGCTGCCGGCCATTCTCGGCGTGCCGGAGAAGGGCGAACACGCCGGCGGCGAGGCGTTCGACGGCGACACCGAGGTCGCGACCTTCCCCGGCGACCTGCCCGACGATATCGACGCCATGCTGAAGGGCGAGGCCGGCTTTCGCGGCCTCACCGACGCAAGCTCGGAGGCCGCCGATTTCCGTTTCCTGCGCTTTCGCCCACCGGCGGTCGAGCAGACCGCCAGCGGCGTGCCGACGCTGCCCCACATCCGCCTCGACCGTGCGCTGCAATTCCTGCTTGGAGACAAGCTGCAATGACCTCGCAAGAGCGCCGCCGCCCGGCGACCTTCAAGCTCGACGATCCCGACGTCGTAGTGATGGACCCCGGCGACGAGGGCGCGCGCTTCGCCCACGGCACCGTGCGCGTCACCCCGGAGGCCGATCCGGCGGCGCTGCCGGTGCCGCTCGACGAGCCGTTCGTGCCGGAGCGCAAACGCTTCCGCTGGGGCCTTGTGTTCTGGAGCGCGCTGGCCGGGCTGGTGCTGCTCGGCGCCGGCCTCGGCATCACGCACCTGATCGAGGACCTGTTCGCGCGCAGCATCTCGCTCGGCTATCTCGGCACGGTGCTGGCCGCCGTGGTGGTGGTGGCGCTGGTGGCGGTGGTGATCCGCGAGGCGCTCGGGCTGTCGCGGCTCGCGGCCATCGAGGCGATGCACGCCCGCGCCGCCGAGGCGGTGGCCAATGATGACCGCCCCGCCGCCGAGGCGATCGTCGCCGACCTCCTCAAGCTGGCGCACGGCAATCCACGGCTGGCGCGCGCCCGCGCGCAGCTCGCCGGCCACACGCGCGACATCATCGATGGCGCCGACCTCATTCGCCTGGCCGAGCGCGAGTTGATGACGCCGCTCGACCAGGAGGCGCGGCGGCTGGTGTCGGTCGCCGCCCAGCGCGTCTCGATCGTCACCGCCGTCAGCCCGCGGGCGCTGATCGACGTCCTGTTCGTGCTGGCGGCGGCGCTGCGGCTGATGCGCCAACTGGCACGGCTCTATGGCGGCCGGCCCGGCACGCTCGGCCTTCTCGCCCTGATGCGCCACGCGGTGTCGCATCTCGCCATCACCGGCGGCATGGCGGCGAGCGACAGCGTGATCCAGCAGATGCTCGGCCATGGGGTCGCGGCCAAACTCTCGACGCGGCTCGGCGAAGGCGTGCTCAACGGCCTGCTCACGGCGCGGCTGGGGTTGGCCGCCATCGATGTGACGCGGCCGTTACCGTTCACCGCGCTGCCGCGCCCGTCGCTGACCGACCTTGCGAAGGATCTGCTGCGCCGGCAGGAGGATGCCGAAAAATAGTACTCACGCGGCCGGCCGCAGCGCCGTGAGAGAGGCCAGCGTCGGCCATTTGTACAGCGGCGAGGCCGGCGGCGGGTTCAGCTCCGGCGTCCAGCCGGTGATTTTCTCCAGCACGAAACGGTCGATGACAACGCCGCGCCAGCGCTGTTCGACCTCGCCGACCGGGGTGCGCACCGCGGTGGTGGCGCGCCACGCCGGATCCTCAGCGCTGCCAGCCGCCGCCACATAAAGCCCGGCATGGCCGGTGACGCGCGCCATATCCGGGCTGCGAAAGCCGATGAAGCGGCTGCGCTCGTTGATCTGCACCACCGGCACGCGGTCCTTCAAGTACCAGCGCAGCATCGCGGTGGTGCGGTAGTCGGTGGTGGCGATCCAGGTGGCGCCGGTCGCCGCCATTTCGCTTTCGGAACGCGCGGCGATCGCCGCGTAGCCCGCCTCCTTGCCGACCGGGTCGAGCCGGCCGAGCAGCACTGAGGTGCCGAGCGCGTAGTAAACAAACACCGCGACCACGAGAGCAAGGCCGGTCGTGATGGCAATGTGAATCCAGCGCCTCGTCTGCCGTACCAGCCATGATGCGTCTTGCTCGCGCTGCAAGACCGCGAGGTTGATGGCGGCGGCGGCGATGGCCGGCGGCCACATGAACATCGGCCAGGTGTCGCCGATCCTGAGCGACAGCGACTTCCAGACGAAATAACAAAGCGGCGCCAGCACCGCGGTCGAAAGCAGAATGGCAGCGGCCTCATGGTGGCGGACGCCGCGCCATGCGGTCATCGCGACGGCCGACAGCAGCACCGGCAGCAGCACCGGCCCGACCATCACCATCTGCACGCCGAGAAAATCACTGACCGTGCGCAGCGACAGGCCGTGATCGGCGCCTGCCCGCACGAATTGGAAGCGGAACGAGGCCCAATCGTTGGCAGCGTTCCAGATCACCACCGGCGAAAACAGCGCCAGCGCCGCAACAAGCCCGAGCCACGGCCACGGGCTTGCCAGCCAGCGCCGCCGCCACGCCGGCCACAACGCGAAGGCGGCAATCGCCGGCAACAGAAACACGACGGTGTATTTCGACAGCGCCGCCAGCCCGGCAAAGGCGCCGGCCGCCACCCACCAGCGCCCGTCCTGCGTTTCGATGAGCCGCACCAAGGCCCACAGCATGCCGAGCACACACGGGATCAGCGCCACGTCCGGCGCGATCTTGGCCATGAACAGCCCGTAGTAGAGCGCGGCATCGAACATCAGAAGCGCGAGCCACACCGCGGCCGAATCGCGCGCCAGCCGCCGCACGATATCGGCGAGAAAAACCTGCGCGACAGCCATCGCCACCAGGCCGCCGAAGCGAACGCCGAACAAGGTGTCGCCGAACAGCGCGGTGCCGAGCCGGACCATCCACGCCACCATCGGCGGATGATCGAGGAACGATGCGACGCTCTCCTGCGACCAGGTCCAGTAATACGCCTCGTCGGTACGCAATTCCGCAACGCCGGCGTAGAGCGCGCGCAGCAGCGTGAACAGCACAAGCAGCGCCAGCGCCACGGCCGGCGTCGCCAGTCTTTCCATCGGTTTCCAGGCGGATGCGCCGGATCGCGCGTCGGTCATGGCGTGCGCCGCAAGTAAGCCGGCGCCGGCCGGCGAAGAGGCCGTATCGGACGATACGGCGGGACCGGCTTTCTCCGGTAGCGAGCCAGCGAAGTCAATCGGCCGGTGCCGGCCGCCATCTGCGGTGCGTTCGTCCTCAAAACATTCGAATGCGTCAAAATGAACCGACTGTTTTTTAATCTATCAAGGGCGCGGCAAACCGCCTATGGTTTTGCGCCTCGCGCGCTGACGAGCGGTGTCGCGGAGGATCTTTCGATAGCTGCTCGCGGAGTCGATATTGATGCCTACAGGGACTGTGAAGTGGTTCAACCCCACCAAGGGCTATGGGTTCATTCAGCCGAACAGCGGCGGAAAGGACATCTTCGTCCATATCTCGGCGGTTCAGAAAGCCGGCCTTGCCACGCTGAACGAAGGCCAGACGGTCGAGTACGAGGAAGTCGCCAACCGCGGCAAGACCTCGGCGGAAAACCTGAAAGCCTGAGCCTCGGCTGCCCCGGATCAATCGCAGGCTCGGCCGCCACGCCGGGCCGGACTTCAAAACTCCCCCTTGCCTCACAGGCGCGACCAAGCCGGCGGATACGCAGGAACCAGCACCGGTGCCGGCGACATGTCCGCCACGCGGCCGGAGGATGCCGGTGTTTACCGCCGGCGCGGCCTATTGCATCGCGGAAAGTCGGATCCCGGTCGGGCCGAGGATCACGACGAACAGCACCGGCAGGAAAAACAGGATCATCGGCACGGTCAGCTTGGGCGGCAGCGCCGCCGCCTTCTTCTCGGCCGCCGTCATGCGGGCATCGCGATTTTCCTGCGCCATTACCCTGAGGCTCTGGCCGAGCGGGGTGCCGTAGCGCTCCGATTGCTGCAGCGCCAGGCAGACCGACTTCACGCCATCGATGCCGACGCGCCGGGCGAGATTTTCATAAGCCTGCTTGCGATCCTGCAGATACGACAGCTCCGCCGTGGTCAGCGTGAATTCCTCGGCAAGCGGCACCGATTCCGTGCCGATCTCGGCGGCGACCTTGCGAAAGGCCACCTCGATCGACATGCCGGACTCGACGCAGATCAGCAAAAGATCGAGCGCATTGGGGAAGGCACGCCGGATCGAGGTCTGGCGCCGGGCGATCTTGTTCTTGAGGAACAGCATCGGCGCCTGCATGCCGACATAGGCGGCGACGAGACATATGCCGATCTTCACCGACAGCGACTGTTGCAGCCGCAAGACGAAAAAGACGTACAGCACCGTCAGGGCCAGCAGCACCAGCGGCGTCACCAGCCGGAAGAACAGGAACGTGATGTAAGGCGCCTGGCCGCGATAGCCGGCCATTGACAGCTTCTCGCGCGCCTCCTCCTGGCCAACCCACTTGCTCAGGTTGAACTCGTTGACCACCTTGGACACGAGCTGGCGCGGCGACTGGCGCAAGCTGACCTTCTCGCTGCGATTGATGCGCTCGCGCTCACGCTGGCGCAACCGCTCGCGCTCGTTGGCCACCAGCTTCATCCGCTTCTTCAGCGGGTCCGTCACCAGCAGCGGCGTGATCAGCGTATAGACTGTCGCAGCGCCGCCAATGGCGGCAAGGATCATCGCGAGAAAACGCGGATCCTGCAATCTGTCGATCAGAAAATCGAGCATGGTCGCCGCCTCGTGCCGGCAAATTTAGAGTTCCAGTTCAGGTTCAGAAGTCCGCTTGACGAGCGCGCTGAAGCAATGAAGCAAATTTCTGAACCGCCACACTAGAAATCAAAATTGATCATCTTCTTCATCACCAGAATGCCCATGGCCATCCACAGCGCGCAGCCGGCCAGCATCAGCCGACCGGTCGGATGGGTCCACAACAGCGAGATGTAGTCGGGCGTGGTAAGGTAGACAAGAAACATGACGAGCGGCGGCAGCGAGCCGATGATGGCGGCCGACGCCTTGGCCTCCATCGACATCGCCTGGATTTTCTCCGACATCTTCTTGCGGTCGCGCAGCACCTTGGACAGGTTGCCGAGCGCTTCCGACAGGTTGCCGCCGGACTTTTGCTGGATCGACACGACGATGCCGAAAAAATTCGCTTCCGGCAGCGGCATCCGTTCGTAGAGCTTGGCGCAGGCTTCGCCGAGCGGAATGCCGACCGTCTGGGTCTCGACGATGGCCTTGAACTCGCTGCGCAGCGGCTCGGGTGCCTCCGCTGCTACCAGCTTGATCGAATCGAACAGCGGCAGGCCGGCCTTGATGCCGCGCACGATGACGTCGACGGCATCGGGCAGCGCCAGCAGAAATTTCTTCTCGCGGCGCCGCTTGAGCCAGCCAAGCAACCAGCGCGGCAAGCCGAAGCCGCCGGCGAAGCCAAGACCCAGCGCCGTCAGCAGGTCGCCGCCGACGAGCCAGGCAATCAGAAACAGCACGACGCCAAACGTCGCCGAGATGACGATGAACTTGCGAACGGACCAGTCGAGGCCGGCCTGCGAAATACGCATCGCCACCGAGATTTTCTTCGACGAGCGGGTGCGCTCCTCCAACTCCTTCAGCGAGTGCTCGACCTGCTCGCGGCGCGAGCGCTGGCTGCGATCGACCGTCCGCCGGGCCGGCTCGGCGCGCGTGATCGAGGAGCGGCGCTTCTGCGCCGCCCGCTCGCCGCTCAGCAGCGGGTAAAGGAAGACCCAGGCAAGGCCACCGACCGCGATGGCGCCGAGAAAGGCGAAGGCGAGCGTATTGAGACTCATGACGCTCTCCCTAAGGTGCGGTGCCGGTATCGGAGGCGTCGAGCGCCGCCGCGAGCCGCTTCTCCTCGCCATAGTAGCGGGCGCGATCCCAGAAACGCGGCCGGCCGATGCCGGTCGAGCGATGGCGACCGATGATGTTGCCGTTGGCATCCTCGCCGGCGATGTCGTAGAGGAAAATATCCTGGGTGATGATGGTGTCGCCTTCCATCCCCATCAGCTCGGTGATGTGGGTGATGCGACGCGAGCCATCGCGCAGGCGGGAAGCCTGAATGACGACGTCGATCGAGGCGCAGATCATCTCGCGGATGGTGCGCGAGGGCAGCGCGTAGCCGCCCATCGTGATCATCGATTCGCAGCGCGACAGCGCCTCGCGCGGTGAGTTGGCATGCAGCGTGCCCATCGAGCCGTCGTGGCCGGTGTTCATCGCCTGCAACAGGTCGAATGCCTCGGGGCCGCGCACCTCGCCGACGATGATGCGCTCGGGCCGCATGCGCAGGCAGTTCTTGACGAGATCACGCATCGTCACCTGACCCTCGCCCTCGATATTGGGCGGGCGGGTTTCGAGGCGGACGACATGCGGCTGCTGCAGTTGCAGCTCGGCGGCATCCTCGCAAGTAATGATGCGCTCGTCGGCATCGATATAGCTGGTCAGGCAGTTGAGCAGCGTGGTCTTGCCCGAGCCGGTGCCGCCGGAAATCAAGACGTTGCAGCGGCAGCGGCCGATGATCTGCAGGATCTGCGCGCCCTCCGGCGAGATGGTGCCGAAGCGGACAAGCTGGTCGAGCGTCAGCTTGTCCTTCTTGAACTTGCGGATGGTGAGCGCCGGCCCGTCGATGGCGAGCGGCGGCACGATGGCGTTGACGCGCGAGCCGTCGGCGAGGCGGGCATCGACGATCGGCGAGGATTCATCGACGCGGCGGCCGACCTGGCTGACGATGCGCTGGCAGATGTTCAGAAGCTGCTGGTTGTCGCGGAAGCGGATGCCGGTGCGCTGAATCTTGCCGCCGACCTCGATATAGACGGTGCCGGCGCCGTTGACCATGATGTCGGCGATATCGTCGCGCGCCAAGAGCGGCTCAAGCGGCCCGTAGCCGAGCACGTCGTTGCAGATGTCGTCGAGCAGTTCTTCCTGCTCGGCGATCGACATCACGATATTTCTGATCGCGATGATCTCGTTGACGATGTCGCGGATTTCCTCGCGCGCGGATTCGCCGTCGAGCTTGGAGAGCTGCGTTAGGTCGATCGCCTCGATCAGCGCGCCGAAGATGGTCGCCTTGACCTGATAGTAGGTCTCCGAGTGGCGGCTGTCTGGCGGCGGCGGGGCCGGTCGCGCCGGCGCAAGCGGCGGCGAGAAAGTGTCCGCGGCCGGTCGCGCCGCAAC
>JBARWE010000283.1:0-40371 GCA_049646625.1 Xanthobacteraceae bacterium | reverse complement strand
CCGCTGCGCGCGCCGCGTTGCAGGCGCGCTTCAGCATCAGTGCGCCGCCGCGTGAATGGCACGATGGCGCGGCGGATTTCTCGCAGCTTCCGGCCCAGACCTGCTGGCCCGGTGATGCCGGTCCGTTGATCACCTGGCCGCTGGTGATCACCCGCCCGCCCGGCGTGGATGATCCGGCCGCGTACAATGTCGGCGTCTATCGCATGCAGGTGATCGCGCGCGATCGCGCCATCATGCGCTGGCTGCCGATGCGCGGCGGGGCGGCCCATCACCGTCTGTGGCGGGCGGAAAAAACGGAGATGCCGGTTGCCGTGGTGATCGGCGCCGATCCGGCGCTGTTGCTCGCTGCCGTGATGCCGGCGCCCGAAGGCGTGTCGGAACTGGCGCTGGCCGGCATCGTCGGCGCCCGGCGCGTTGAACTGACGCCGTGCCGGGACATCGCGCTGCATGTGCCAACGAGTGCGGAGATCGTTCTCGAAGGGACCGTCTCAGTGACGGAAACCGCGGTGGAGGGGCCGTTCGGCGATCACACCGGCTACTACAACGCGCCGGCGCGCTATCCGGTTTTCACGCTTGCGGCGATGCGGCTGCGTGCCGAGGCGCATTACCTCACGACCTTTACGGGGCGCGCGCCCGACGAGCCGTCGGTCATTGGTGAAGCCTTGCTGGAGGTATTCAAGCCGCTGTTGCGCCAGCAGATCCCCGAGATCGTCGATGTCTGGCTGCCGCCTGAGGCCTGCTCCTATCGGATCGCGGTGATCGCCATTGCCAAATCTTATGCCGGGCAGGCGCGCCGGGTGATGATGGGATTCTGGTCGCTGTTGCCGCAGTTCTCGATGACCAAGCTGTTGGTCGTCGTCGATGACGACATCGACATCCGCGCCTGGCCGGATGTGATGTGGGCGCTGGCCACCCGTATGGACCCGTCACGCGATCTGCTCGTGGCCGAGCGCACGCCGATCGACCAACTGGATTTTGCCTCGCCGCTGGAAGGGCTGGGCGGCAAGCTCGGCTTCGACGCCACCCGCAAGATCGGCGCCGAAACGGGGCGCGACTGGGGCGAGACGATCGTGATGGACGCCGCCATCGAGCAACAGGTCGGCCGCCGCTGGCATGAGTTTTTTCCGGAGGTGGCATGTCCAGGCGCGTGATCGTCGGCATCACCGGCGCGTCCGGTGCGGTGCTCGCCCGCGAGACGCTGCGCCAGTTGGCCGCCGCCGGTGTCGAGACGCATCTCGTGGTGTCGCGCGGCGGCCGCATCACCATTGCCCACGAACTGGGGCCGGATGGCGTCGCCGCGCTGAGTAAGATGGCTGCCCGCGCCTATCCCGATCAGGATCTGGCCGCGCCGATCGCCAGCGGCTCGTTCCGCACCGAGGGGATGATCGTCGTGCCGTGCTCGATGCGCAGCCTTGCCGCCATGGCGCACGGCCTGGGCGACAATCTGCTGACGCGCGCCGCTGACGTGGTGCTGAAGGAAAAGCGCCGGCTGGTGGTCGCCCCGCGCGAGGCGCCGCTGCACGAGGGCCATCTCGACGCAATGCTGCGGCTTGCCCGCATCGGCGCGGTGATTGCCCCGCCGGTGCCGCCGTTTTATGCCGCGCCCGCCTCGATCGACGATATCGTGCGCGAGATTGCCGCGCGGCTGATCAACTGGGCCGGCATCGATCCAGGCGCCGCGATGACGCGCTGGGGCGAGCGCTATTCCTCTCCCTCTCCCTCTCCCTCTCCCGCAAGCGGGGGAGGGATTAAGGGTGGGGGCGACGCTGGATGAGGTCCGGCCACGACGAACGGCGATCAGTCGTGCGGCGCGCTTTGGCGTTCCTGTTTGCGATGGCGCAAACTTCGACCGCGGCTGCGCGCTAGGATTGCCTGATTTTCGGGCAGACGGGATGGCGGCCATGCGCGATGGCGAGGAGATGAGCTTGCCGGCATTTGCCCGGCGGATGCTGCCACCGTTTGCCGGACTGCCGCTCGGGCCGTTCCTGACGTTGACGTTGCGCTCGCTGGCGCGGCGGCGGCCGCAGATTTTCGAACGGCTCGGCGAGCACCGCCGTGCGCGCTACCTGATCGATCCGACCGACCTTCCGTTTGCGTTCTGCGTGGTGCCGGATGGTGCCGCCGCGACGGTGCGCGTGGTATTTCGCAGCGTTGAGGCGCCGTCCGATGTCGCGATCCGCGGCCCGATCCTGACGCTGCTTGGCATTCTCGAAGGCACGCTGGATGGCGATGCACTGTTTTTTCATCGCGCGCTTTCGGTGACAGGCAAAACCGAAGCCGTGGTCGCGCTGCGCAACGCCATCGAAGACGCCGAGCTTCGCCCCTCCGACCTGCTTGGGCTGCCGGGCGGCATCGGCCGGCTGGCTGATGCCGGTATTTTGGGCGGCCTTGATGTCGCGCGCCGCATCGCTGCCGGCCGGCCGCCACGGCAGGAGTTCGAGGCATGACGGCGCGCGGACGCATGGAACTGGTATGCCCCGCCGGCACGCCGGCGACGCTGCGGGCGGCGGTCGCGGCCGGCGCCGATGCGGTGTATTGCGGCTTCAGCGACGATACCAACGCGCGGAATTTCCCCGGCCTGAATTTTTCTCCGCAGGAGATGGCGGAGGGCGTTCGCTTTGCCCACGGGCACGGCAGCAAGGTGCTGGTCGCGATCAATACGTTCGCCCGCGCCGGCGATACCGATCCGTGGCGCCGGGCGGCGGATACCGCGGTCGCGTGCGGCGCCGATGCGGTGATCGCCGCCGATATCGCCGTGCTCGACCACATGGCGCAGAACCATCCCGGCACCCGTCTGCATCTCTCGGTGCAAGCGGCGGCGGCAACGCCCGAGGCGATCGGTTTCTACACCGAGGCGTTCGGCGTGCGCCGCGTCGTGCTGCCGCGCGTCCTGTCGGTGCAGGAGATCAAGGCGCTCAACAGCGCCATCGCAGTCGAGACCGAGGCTTTCGTGTTCGGCGGGCTGTGCGTGATGATGGAAGGGCGCTGCCACCTGTCGTCCTATGCCACCGGCCGCTCGCCCAACCTCAATGGCGTTTGTTCGCCGCCCGAGGCGGTGAGTTACGACGAGACCGGCGATACGACGACGGCGCGGCTCTCCGGCTTCACTATCGATCGCTACGAGCCGGGCACGCCGGCCGGCTATCCGACGCTCTGCAAAGGCCAGTTCAAGGCCGGCGGCAAGACCGGATATTTGTTCGAGGATCCAGTCAGCCTCAATGCCGGCACGATGATCGTCGCGCTCAAGGAGGCGGGCATTACCGCGCTGAAGATCGAGGGGCGTCAGCGCGGCAAAGGCTATGTCTCCGAGGTGGTGCGTGCCTTCCGGCGCGCGGTCGATGCCGCCGAGCAGGGTCGCGACGCGGTCGAGATCGAGGGCATCCTCGCGAGCCTGTCGGAAGGCGGCCGGCAGACCACCGGCGCCTACCGCAAGACTTGGCGATAAGAGAAGACTTGGCGATGAGAGAAGACCTGGAGGTAGCAGGCGTGCCGATCGCGTTGACGCTGGGGCCGTCGTTCTTCCACTGGCCGCCCGACCGCATTACGGACTTCTACCGCCGTATCGCCGACGAGGCGCCGGTTGAGCGGGTCCATGTCGGCGAAGTCGTCTGCGGCAAGCGGATGCCGTTCTCCGATCCGGTCTGGCCGGAGGTGATCGAGCGGCTGGAGCGCGCCGGCAAGGAGGTGGTGCTGTCCACGCTGGCGATGCCGACGCTGCCGCGCGAACGCCGCGCTATCGAGGAGCTTTGCGCCGATGGCCGCCTGGTGGAGATCAACGATGTCACGGCGCTGCCGGCGCGCGCCGGCCAGCCGTTCGTGGCGGGGCCGTTCATGAACGTCTACAACGAGGCGACGGCCCGCTTTCTCGTTCGCCGCGGCGCGGGCACCATCTGCCCGCCGGTCGAACTGTCGCTGGCGACGGTCGGCGCGATCGCGGCGGCGTGCACCGAGGCGGAGTTCGAGGTGTTCGCTTTCGGCCGGTTGCCGCTGGCGCTGTCGGGGCGCTGCTACCATGCCCGGCTGCACGGCCTGCACAAGGACTCCTGCCAGTTCACCTGCGAGCAGGATCCCGATGGCCTGGTGGTCGAGACACTCGACGATCAGGCGTTTCTCGCCATGAACGGCGTGCAGACCCTGTCGGCGCAGGTGCAGGCGATCCTTTCGCCGCCGGCCGATCTGGCCGCGCACCACATTCGGCGCCTGCGGCTGTCCCCGCATACCTGCGACATGGTCGCGGTGGCGCGCACCTATCGCGCGCTATTGGCCGGTGAGGTGGCGCCGGCCGAGGCGCATGCAATGCTGGTCGGCCTGGCGCTGCCGGGCGGGCTGGTGGATGGCTATGCGCGCGGCGCAGCGGGGTCGTTGCCGGTGGCTTTGACGTAAAGCAGGCGGCATCGGCCGGTCGCGGCGCAGGGGCACGGCCCACAGCCGGTTGGCATCGTCAGTCCGGGGATTTTTTGATGTCGCGCAGGAGCGGGAGGATGTCCGCGATCATTTTCTTCCTGTCGAATTGGGCGCTCGGCAGCGACATGCCGATCGCATAGGCGACCTTGTCGTAGGTCCCGAGCATGATGGCGATGGCTGAGTAGCCCAATCCCAGTTCTTCCTCGGTCGTCGCGTATCCGTCGCGCTCCGCCTGTTGCAGGATTTTCATGATCCGGGCCGGATTGGTTTCGGTCCGCGGCGTCAGCTTGACAAGGTTGGCCGGCTTGACCGCCTCCTTCGCGGCGTCGGGTGCGTTGGCCAGCAGGATGCGGCCGAGGCCGGTGCAGAAAGCGGGCAGGCGGCTGCCGACATAGATTTGCATCGTCACGAACCGCCGGTGCTCGGCGGATGCGACGCTGCGGGCCATAATGATCACGTCGGTGCCGTCGAGCACGCCCAGATGGGCGGAGCCGCCGGAGGTCATCGCGAGCCGCTCAAGCTCGCTTTCCATCTGGCGGGGAATGCCAAGGCTCGCCAGCGCCGCCATCCCGAGATCGACGATGCACGGGCGCAGCGAATAGCGCTTGGTCACGGGGTTCAGCGCCACATACCCCTCGTCAACGAGCGTCTGCAAATAGCGCAACGCGGTCGGCTTCGGGATGTCCGCCGATGCGGCCAATTCGGCCAGCGAGGGCCGCGAATGCTTATTGAAGGAGCGCAGGATACGAAGTCCGCGGGACAGGGACTTGTTTGCCAAACCCATCGCAAGGTTGCCTTTTTACTTAACGGAATCAGTAAGCCCACGCCGCCTTGAGCGGTCAAGTCACGGCCGCTGCCGTGGGTTTTCCCCGATGCGCCGGAAAGACTTCTGGACATCGCGGCCGAGGGTGCTACTTTATGACAGAAATGAAATGGCGTTTCAATAAGTGAAATAAGCCAGCGATGGGAGGCAACATATGTCGATGATGCGAAAATTGGCTTTGGGGTGTCTTGCCGCCGTATTTCTCAGTGGGGCGGTTCAGGCCAAGACGCTGACCGTCTGGATGACCGACTCGCGCCCGCAATACAAAACGTGGCTTGAGAAGGCCGCCGCCGAGTTCAAGGTCAAGAACCCGGACGTCACGATCAAGATCGTGCAGATGTCGCCGAGCGATGCCTATGTGAAATGGCCATCGGCCGTCGCGGCAGGGAATACCCCGGATATCACCTGGATGTTTTTTGCTTTTGCCGCCTGGCTGAACGATCTGCCCGGGGGTGGCTTCGTGCCGATGGACGATGTTGTCGCCACGCTGGGCAAGGACAAGTTCGAGAGCGAGGGGTTGTCCGCCTGGAACTACAAGGGGCATTACATCGGAGTCCCCTATACCAAGCAGCCGTTCTATCTGTTCTGGCGAAAGGATCTGTTCGCGGCCGCCAAGCTGCCGGCACCGAAGACCTGGAGCGATGTCGTCAACGCAGCGAAGGTGCTGAACAAGCCGGAGGAAGGCCGGTTCGGCATCGCCATCGCCGGCAAGAACGATTGGACGGTGCGCCAGAATTTCGAAGTCGTTCTCTATTCCAATGGCGGCCACCTGCTGTCCAAGACCGGAGAGCCTGCGTTCACCGGCCCGGAGGCGATGAACGCGCTGCAGATTTACTCCGACCTGTTCCGCTATACGCCGCCGGGAAGTCTGGCCGCCGCCTATACCGAGGTGAATCGCAACTTCGCCCAGGGCACGACGGCGATGGCGATTTCGTTGCCGGTTGCCCTCAGCCAATTCCAGCAGGGGCATCCCGACAAGGCGGGGCAGGTCGGCGCGGTCATTCCCTCCGACAAGGGACTTGCGCTCACCATGCAGAACAACAAGGGCTGGGCGGTGTTCAAGAGTTCGCCTCATGTCGCCGAGGCCAAGGAGTTCATCAAGTTTCTCTATTCGAGCGCCCAGTATTCCGCCGCATTGCAGGCCGCGGCCTTTAGCTGGATGCCGCTTTACAAGGATCAGGCCGCGATCGACGACTTCTTCGCCTCAAGCCCGGTGACGAAGGCGTTCCCCGACGCGGTGGCGTCGCTGCTTGCCCCGGCAAGCGGTTACTACGCGGGGATCGACTGGTATGGCCAGAACCCCAATGGCGGTGAGGTCGGCTCGCGCGGCCTGGTCGAGCGCAACCTGAACAACTTCCTTGCCGGCAAGACGTCGGCGGAAGCGACAGCCAACGCTATCCAGCAGGAACTTCGGGAGATTTTCCGGAAGTAAGAAAAGGGCCGCAGGGCGCGGATCGCGGACCCGCGCCGGGCCTTCTGTGGTTCATTTCATAAATAGAAATATGATTTCATAAACAGGAATCGGCAGGGTTCGATCCGTTGCTTGGGAGGAAGTGATGTTGTGGCGGAAGATCATCGCGGCTTGTGTGGCTTTGCCGCTTCTTGCGGGCAGCGTGGCGGCCCAGGAAAAAAAGACGCTGACGGTGTGGATGACGGATTCCCGCGTCTCGTACAAAGCCTGGCTTGAGAAATACATCGCCGAATTCAAGAAGACGCGCCCCGGCGTTGAAATCAACGTGGTGCAGATGGCTCCCGCCGACGCCTATGTGAAATGGCCGGCGGCGGTTGCGGCGGGCAATGCACCGGACATTACATGGATGTTCGTCGCCTTTGCGCCGTGGCTGCACGACATGCCGCGCGGCGGCTTCGTGCCGATGAACGATGTCGTCGAACAGCTTGGCGCCGACAGGTTCAGCGAGACCACCAAGGCGGCCTGGCGCCTCAACGGTGACTATCTTTGCGTGCCGGTTTCCCGCCAGACATCGTACCTGTTCTGGCGGAAAGACAAGTTCAAGGCCGCCGGCCTCGACGCGCCTCGCACATGGAGCGACGTCATCGCCGCCGCCAAGAAGCTGACGACGCCGGAGACCGGGCAGTTTGGTATCGCGATGGCCGGCAAGCCCGATTTTCAGATCAGGCAGGTCTGGGAAACGATCCTCTATTCCAACGGCGGCAACCTGATTGACCGCGACGGCAAGGTGACAGTCGATTCCCCGGAGAGTGTGCGAGCGACCGAGATCTATCGCGAGCTGTTCGCATCCAGCCCGCCGGGATCGATGGCCAACGCTTTCATCGAGATCAACCGGATCTTCGGGCAGGGATCGGCCGCGATGGTGGTGTCGCTGCCGGTGGTGCTGACCCAGTTGCTGTCCGGCGACAGCAGCCTGGCCGGACAGGTGGGCGCCGTCATCCCCTCCGACAACGGGGGCGACGCCACGATGCAGAACTATCGCGGCTGGTGCGTGTTCAAGACCAGCAAACACCCCGAGCTTGCCAAGGAGTTCATCAAGCTTCTGTTCTCGACCGATGCCTATGCCGATCATCTTGAGGCGGCGCAGCTCGCGTCGCTACCGGTCTACAACGACAAGGTTGCGGTGGATCGCTTCTTCTCCACCAACAAGACCGCAAAGGCCTTCCCGGATGCGCTGCGCTACATCCTGGACAACGGCCGGGGCTACTACGCCGGCATTAATCTCTACGGTCCCAATCCGAAAGCGGGACAGCTCAACAATGAAGGCGTCATTGAACGGGCGCTCAACCGCTACCTGGCCGAGAAAGGTAACGCCGCCGCGACCGTCAAGACCATTCATTCTGAAATTGAACGGGTGATGAAGAAATGACGGACAGTGATCTGGCGACCGGCCTTCGACGCTTTGTCGAGCGCTGGAACGTGTCGGGCAGAAAGATTCTGTCGCGCCGGCTGGAAGGTGCGCTCAATCGGGACTTCCTTTGCACCGGTCCGGAGGGAAGTTTCGTCCTCAA
The DNA here is from genome assembly GCA_049646625.1 of Xanthobacteraceae bacterium. Taxonomy (GTDB): domain Bacteria; phylum Pseudomonadota; class Alphaproteobacteria; order Rhizobiales; family Xanthobacteraceae; genus PRO6. Next base: position 32,162 of record JBARWE010000283.1, on the reverse strand, counting down.
GCTGACGCGGGATGAGGCAACGCTTGTCCCCTACACCGAGAAGGCCGCGCCCCATGCCGTCATCATGATGGGGCGCGAGGATTGGCGGCAGGTGCTGTCCGGCCGCTGGTCGATCATGAGCATCATCCTCGCCGGGCGCGCGCCGTTCCCCAAACATCAGCGTCGATTTCTGATGCAGGCATCGATGCTCATCCAAACCGCGATGCTTTTGGAGGTTCGCTGATGTCTATCGCAGAAACGAGAGCGCCCGGCGCCGACACCGCCGGGTCGTTCTCGCCGCCGCCGGCAACGGAGGCATATGCCGAGTTCGCCCACGCTCTGTCGTTCGACGATATCCCGGCGGATATCGTGCAGATCGCCAAGGAGCAGGCGGTCGCCACCATCGGTTCGTGCCTTGCCGGCGTCAACATGCCGGGCGCCAAGGCTATGGCGCGCGGTCTCGGCATTCTCGGTTCCGGCGAGGACGCGGCGCTGTTCGGCCTCAACAGGCGTGTGCCGGCGCCGACCGCGGCCCTGTTCAACGCCGCGATGGGGCAGATCATCGAATGGGACGATTGGGTGATCATCAGTCACACCGGCGCCGCGGTCGTGCCGACCGCGTTCGCAGCCGGCGAGCGTGCGAAAGCGTCCGGCCGCGACGTCATCGCGGCAATCGTCATCGGCAACGAGATCAACGGCCGTACCTCGCGGTCGATCCAGCGTGGCGCCTATGTCGGCAACGGCCTGCCGAACCACCAGGTCGAGACGCCGCTGGTTGCAGGGCGCGTGATGGGGCTTGATGCCCGCAGCCTGCGCCGCGCCGTCGGCCTGTCGGCCTATATGGCGATGGAGAACTGCTTTCTGGGATGGACCTCCGACGCCAAGCTTCTGGTGAACGGATTGCCGGCGATGTGGGGCATTGTCTCGGCGGCCTTCGCCAAGGAGGGGATGGTCGCCAATGAGGACATGGTCGAGCATCCGGCCGGGTATCTCGCCACGGTCTCCGAGGAGATCGACTTCAACGAACTGATCAACGGGCTTGGCACTGAATGGCAGACCCGCAGCCTCAGCACCAAGCGGTGGCCGGCCTGCGCCTACAATCTCTCGCCGATCGAGTGCGCGATTGCGCTGCACCACGGTACGCCGAACTTTCATCCGGGCAGGATCAGGAAGATCCGAATCTATTGCCCTGGCGTGACCACCTATGTCGGCACGCGCTATCAGGCGATGTCTCCCGACGTCTACGAAATGATCCGCCAGGACAGAATGAGCCATATGCCGCTGGCGTTCGACTGCGGTTACGAGGTGATCGCCTCGCTGGTCGACGGCGAACTGACGTGGCGCCAATATACGAAGGAGCGGATTTTCGCCGACGAGATCCAGCGGCTTCGCCCATTTGTCGAGTTCGTCACCGACGCCGAGATGCAGGCGAATTACTATCGCGACTATCAGTACAGCGGGCGCGTCGAGATCACGCTCGATAATGGCGAGGTGTTCTCCGAGCATCGCGACCAGCTACTGGGCGCGCGCGACCGGCCGTTCGATCATGCCGAGAAATTCATGGAAGGCGCGCGTGGCGTGTTGCCGGCGGAGCGCGCCGAACAGGCGCTGTCGATGCTGCGCAGCATCGAGCAGGTCGACGACATCTCGACCATCACTCATCTTCTTCAACCGTTGTAAGGGACGTATTCGATGCAGTTTCAAATGACATGGCCGCCGGCGAGCGTGATGCGGGCCGGCGCGCTGCAGGACCTTGGCCCGCGCGCCAAGGCATATGGGGCGACCAAGGCGCTGATCGTCACCGATCGCGGCCTGGTCGACTGCGGGATCGCCGGGCGCATCGTCAGCGAGCTTGCCAAATCCGGCGTGGCGGCCGACGTGTTCCCCGAGGTCCAGCCCAACCCGACCATGAAAGAGGTGCGCAACGGCGTTGCCTTGTGGAAGAAGGGCGGCTTCGACCTGTTGATCGGGCTTGGCGGCGGCAGTTCAATGGACGCGGCGAAGGTGATCGCCGGCATCCTGCTGACCGGGCGGCCGTTGATCGACATGGTCAAGAAGGGCGTTGACGATGTCGAGGGAACGCCGGTGCCGTTCATCGTGCTGCCGACCACCAGTGGAACCGGCAGCGAGGTGACCTCGGCGGCGATGATCAAGGACGACGATGGCCGAAAGTATCTTGTGCGCAGCATCAGGTGCCGTCCGGCCTTCGCCATTCTCGACCCCGAGCTGACGCTGACGGTGCCACCGCGCATGACCGCCGCGACCGGCATCGATGCCTTCATCCACGCGCTTGGCGCCTATACCAACACCAGCGTCAATGCGATCGCCGATGTCGCGGCGCTTGAGGCGATGCGGCTGGTGTTCAAGCATCTGGTGCGTGCGGTGGAGACGGGGTCGGACATCGAGGCGCGCACCGGCATGATGTTTGCCAGCTATCTGGCGGGCATCGCCATCTCGGGCAAGGGGAACGATGCGATCCACGGCCTGTCCACGTCGGTCGAATCCCTGGTCGACGTGACCCATGGCGAGAGCCTGTCGGCGATCATGCCGCATGTGCTGCGCTTCAATATCGTGACCAACGCGGCGCGCTATGCCAATGTCGCGCGCGCGATCGGGCTTGACGTCGCGGGCCTTCCCGACCGGGAGGCGGCCGAGAAGGCGGTTGCGGCCATCACCGAGTTGCGCGATCGGCTGAAGGTGTCGCGCTCGCTCGGCGCGCTCGGGGTTCAGAGCGGGATGATCCCGCGTCTGATCGAGCTTGCCGCGGAGAGCCGCTCGACCCAGATCAACTGCCGCAAGATGGAAAAGAGTGACATCAAGTCGCTCTACGAGGCGATGGTGTAACGGCGTGGCGACCTCGACGACAACCGCTGCAACTCACGGCCGGGCCGGGCAGGAGGGGCTGTTGCCCTACTTCCTGCTGGCGCCCGCGCTGCTTTTGCTGGGCGTGCTGACGTTGGCGCCGCTCACCTATTCGGTGCTCATGTCATTGTTCAACGCCAGGTTGGGCCATGGCATGGGCGATTTCGTCGGGCTTGCCAACTTCGTGGCGATCCTGTCCGAGCCTCGTTTCTGGAACGCCGCCGTCAACACCATGGTGTGGGTCGCCGGCTCCGTCGCCGCCGAACTGTGCCTTGGCACCTTGCTGGCGGTTCTGCTCAACAATCTTCTGTTCGGGCGTCTGTTCTTTCGCGCGGCGCTGTTCTTTCCGTGGGTCGTCCCCATCGCGGTGATCGCGTTCCTGTGGCGCTGGATCTATAACCCGCAGAACGGCATTCTCAACGTCACCTTGCGCAGCTTCGGCATCGGCACCTCGGAGCCGTGGATGTGGCTGGCCGACGCCGACACCGCGATGTTCTCCGCGCTGATCGTCAACGCCTGGCGCGGCACCCCGTTCGTGCTCGTCATGTTGCTTGCGGCGCTTCAGGGTATTCCGCGCGACGAGTATGAGGCGGCCCGCGTCTCCGGCGCGGGAGCGGTGCGCGAGTTCTGGTATGTGACGCTGCCCAACCTGCGCACCATCATCATGATCCTGATGGTGCTGCGGACGATGCAGATCGCCAACAACTTCTCGCTGATGTGGCTCTTGACCGGCGGCGGCCCCGCGGAATCGACCGAGACGCTGCCGATCCTCATCTACCTGAAGGGCTTTGGCGCGCACGATTTCGGTCAGGCTTCCGCCGTCGCGGCAATGCTGCTGGTGTCGCTGCTCGGCCTTGCCTTCGCCTATTTTCGCCTTTTGCGGGAGCGGGAATGATGACCATTCAGGCCCGTATCTGGCGGATCGCGCTCTATGCGTTTCTCTTCGCTGTCACCGCCCTGGTGCTGTTTCCGATCCTGTGGATGGTATTGACCTCGATCAAGCCCGAGCGCGAAATCTATTCCTTCGTTCCGAAGTGGCTGCCGACCAAGATCGACTGGTCGCACTATCGGGTCGTCTGGTTCGAAAAGAATTTCTGGCTGTATTTCCTGAACAGCATTTTCGTCGCCAGCGTGACCGCGCTGGTCAGCACGGTCGTCGCGACGCTCGGCGGCTATGCCCTTGCGCGGTTCTCGTTTCGCGGCCGCACCGTGCTGAGCACGCTCGTCCTGATGATCTATCTTGTGCCGATCATCCTGCTGGCGTTGCCGTTCTATCTGGCGCTCAGCGCCATCGGCCTGTTCGATACCCGACTGGGCCTCATTCTGGCGGTTTCGACCTATGCGGTGCCGTTCGCGGTCTGGGTGCTGCGCGGGTTCTTCTCGCAGATACCGCCGGAAATCGAGGAGGCGGCCATGGTCGATGGCGCGAGCCGCCTCGGCGCGCTGTACTGGGTCGTGCTTCCGGTGGCCGTGCCGGGCATTCTGGCAACGGCGCTGTTCGCCTTCATTCTGGCATGGGACGACTACCTGTTCGCCCTGATCGTCATCAGTTCGGACGACCTGCGCACGCTGCCGCTCGCGATCGGTCTGCTCGCCGGCGACTATCTGGTGAGCGACGGCCAGATGATGGCCATGGGCACCATTACCACGCTGCCGATCGCAATCGTTTATCTCATCTTCCAACGCTTCTTTATCAGTGGCCTGACGTCAGGCTCCGTCAAGGGATAGGGGACTATGTCGCTCGATACCGATAACATCCTTCGTAAACAGGCTTATCCTCTTCTGATCGATGGAAAGGAGGTGGCGAGCCTCGCCGGGCGCACGTTTGAGACCCTCAATCCGGCAACGGGACGCGCGATCGCTCAGGTTTACGAGGCTGGCGAGGAGGACGTGAATGCCGCGGTCGCGGCGGCGCGCCGCGCCTATGAGGGAGCCTGGGGAAAATTTACCCCGAAGGAGCGCAGCAAGGCGCTGCTCCGGCTCGCCGCGAAGCTCGCCGAGCATTCGGAACTGATGGCTCAACTGGAAGTGCTGGACGTCGGAAAGCCGATCACCCAGTCACGCGCCTCGATCGTCGGCACGCCGGCGACGCTGGAATACTATGCCAGCGTGCTGCTGACGCTCGCCGGCGAGACCATCAACGTGTCCGACAACTCGCTGATCGATTTCACGTTGCGCGAGCCGCTGGGCGTGTGCGGGCTGATCCTGCCGTGGAATTATCCGGTCAGCCTTGCCGTTCTCAAACTTGCGCCGGCGCTGGCAGCCGGAAATACGGTGGTGATCAAGCCGTCGGAGGTGACGCCGCTGTCGTCGGTCGAGATGGGGCGCGCCATCCTTGAGGCGGGATTCCCGGATGGCGTGATCAATATCGTCAACGGTCCCGGCGCCACCACCGGCATGGCGCTGGTGCGGCATCCCGATGTCGCGAAAATTTCCTTCACCGGCGGCACGCTGACGGGGCGCACGATCTTCCGTGAGGCGGCCGATACGGTCAAGCGGCTGACCCTTGAGCTTGGCGGCAAGTCGCCGCTCGTGGTGTTCGACGATGCCGATCTCGGCCGCGCGGTGGGCGTCGCCTACAACGACATCACGCGCAATACCGGCCAGGTCTGTGCTGCCTGCACCCGCCTGCTGCTTCACGAAACCATCGCCGACAAGTTCCTCGATGCGCTGACCGACAAGCTGACGAAGATCAAGGTCGGCGACCCGCAGGACGAGGGCACGGAGATGGGGCCGATCGTCAATCTGCGCCAGATGCAGCGCATCAACGACTATCTGTCGATCGGCGCCGAAGAAGGCGCACGGCCGCAATCCTATCTCGATCTCAAGGGACGCAAGGAACTTGGCGACGGCTATTTCGTCCCGCCGGTGCTTTTCCATGATGCGACCAGCGCCATGAAAGTTGCGCGCGAGGAAATTTTCGGGCCGGTGCAGACCGTGATCCGGTTCAAGACTGAGGAGGAGGCCATCCGTATCGCCAATGACAGCCCTTACGGTCTTGCCGCTGCCATCATGACGCATGATGCCGCCCGCGCGATGCGTATGGCGCGCGGCATTCAGGCCGGCACGGTTTGCATCAATCACGGGGCGAAGGCCGCGGTCGATGCGCCGTTCGGCGGCTACAAGCAGAGCGGGATCGGAAAGGAGCGGGGCATTGCCGCGATGCTTGACGATACGCAGATCAAGAACGTCCGCTTTTCCGTCGTGTGACCCTGATGGCGGATATTGTCCATCTGAAGAACGTCACCAAGCGCTTCGGCCCGGTCACGATTCTCAAGGAGTTCGACCTTTCCATCCGGGACGGCGAGTTCGTCGTCCTGCTGGGGCCGTCGGGCTGCGGCAAGAGCACGCTGCTGCGGCTGATTGCCGGGCTTGAGTCGCCGACCTCCGGCGAGATCATGATCGATGGAAAGCGCGTCGATCATCTGCCGCCACGGCTGCGCAACATCGCCATGGTGTTCCAAAGCTACGCGCTTTACGCCCACCTTAATGTCGCCGGCAACATCGCGTTTCCGCTGAAGATGCGAAACTGGCGCTGGTGGTATGAAATCCCGCTGCTCGGCCGGCTGTTCCCGCGTCGCGGCGCGTTGCTGCGCGCGTTTCGCGAGAAGGCCGTCGAGGCCGCCAGGGTCGTCGGCCTCGATCATCTGCTCGACCGCAAGCCACGGCAATTGTCCGGCGGGCAGCGCCAACGGGTTGCGGTGGCACGCGCCATCGTCAGCAATCCGTCGGTGTTTCTGATGGACGAGCCGCTGTCCAATCTCGATGCGCAACTGCGCGCGCAGACCCGCGCCGAGATCATGCAACTCTACCGGCGTCTCGGTCGCACCTTCCTCTACGTCACGCACGACCAGATCGAGGCGATGACGATGGGGAGTCGCGTGATCCTGCTCGATCATGGCGCCATTCAGCAGGACGGCGCACCGCAAGACCTGTTCGAGCGGCCGGCGAATGTTTTCGTCGCGCGCTTTCTCGGCTCGCCGCCGATGAATATCGCCACCGCGAAGGTGACGCCGGAGGGCTTCGAACTCGGCGATATGAAGGTCGCCGCGCCGCAGGCGGCGGACCTCTGCGCCCGCGGCATCGCGTCCGTATCGCTGGGCATCCGGCCGGAGCACATCGGCGTTGCCGAGGCCGGCGTTCCTGCGGTGATCAATCTGGTGGAGCGGCTGGGAACGGAGCAGATCCTGTCGGTCACGGTGAACGATCAAACCTGGCAGGTGCGTCTGTCGATGGATCAATCCTATGATGTGGGACAGACGGTCAGGCTGCGGCTCGATCCCGCACGCCTGCACGTCTTCGATGTTGAGGCGGGAACACGGCTATGACGGATACGTTTCGTGAGGCGGCGCGGGATGTGCCGGTCATCGCGCGGCCGGATGTTCTTGTCGTCGGTGGCGGCGCGGCGGGAACGGCCGCCGCGATTGCCGCGGCGCGCGAGGGCGCCGAGGTACTGCTGGTCGAGCGCTATGGGTTTCTCGGCGGAACGCTGACGGCGGTGACGCTCGGTGGTTTCTGCGGCCCGTACACCGTGACCGGCGACACCATCGTGCGCACGGTCGGCGGCATCTATCTTGAGATCGAGGAGCGGATGCGCCGGCGCAACGCCGTCGAAGGCCCGCGCCACATCGGCAAGATCGCCGCCGTTCCTTACGATCCGCCGTCGCTGCGCCTGGTGTCCGACGAAATCGTCAGCGAAGCCGGGGTGTCCGTGCTGTTTCATGCGTTCGCGTCTGCCGCCTATGCCGAGGATGGCCGCGTGACGGCGGTGATCGTGCAGACCAAGGATGGTGCGCGTGCCGTGCTGCCGAAGGCGGTGATCGATTGCAGCGGCGATGGCGATGTTGCCGCGCTTGCCGGATGCCGTTACGAACTGGGCAGCAACGGCATTACCCAGTTCGGCTCCAGCATGTTTCGGCTTGCCGGCGTCGATGTCGACCAGTGCCGGACACTCTCGCGCGATGCCCTGCGGGACATTCTGGAGGGAGCGATCGCGGCGGGATACGATCTGCCGCGCACCGCCGCGGCGATGTATCCGCACCCGATTCCGGGAACGGTGCATCTCAATACGACGCGCGTTGCGCGGCCGGATGGCGAGCCGTTCAATCTTGTGGACCCGCTGGAGCTAAGCGCCGCCGAGGTCGAGGGCCGTCGTCAGGCTTACCTTTATGAAGAGGTGTTCCGGCGGTTCGTGCCCGGCTTCGCAGAAGCGCGGATCGTCGATCTCGGGGCGCAGATCGGCATTCGCGAAAGCCGCCTGATCCGCTGCGATCAGGTTCTGACGCGCGAACAAATCGATGCCTGCGCCAAGCCGTCCGATCGGATCGCCTGCAATAGCTGGCCGATCGAGGTGCATGCGCAAGGGACGCGGACGGTGTGGGAATTCATGCCGGATGGCGAGTACTACGGCATTCCGTATGGCTGCATGACGGTGCAGGGCTTCGACAATCTCTGGGTCGCGGGGCGTAACATTTCCGCCAGCCACGAAGCGCAGGCCTCAGTGCGCGTTTCCAGCCCCTGCTATGCGATGGGACAAGCCGCCGGGATCGCCGCGGCGATGGCGCTCGATCAAGGCACCGATAGCCGCGCCATCGTGGTGTCCCGGCTTCAGGACAAGCTGAGGGCGGCAAACGCAATTCTGGACGTTGAGACCTAGCCCTTCAGGCAGATGTAGCCGGCAGCCATACGCCACGCATCGTCGCGCGGTCAGCCGCGCGCCATCCAGTACGGCGGATCGCCGATCGCCTCGCGCAGCGCGTCGACGAAGGCCAGCGTGTGCTGCCCCATCATTTCCTTGTGGTGAGGGAAGACTGCATAAATGCTGTGGATATCAGGTTGCCGGCCCGGGAAGAGTTCGACCAGCGTGCCGCGCTGCAATTCCTTGTAGGCGTGAAAGCGGAACAGGTTCGCGATGCCAAGCCCGCTGACGCAAAGCTGCTTGATCACGTTGCCGTTGTCGGACGCGAACATGCTCGGGATCTGGATTAGCCGGACGTGCGAGCCTGACCGGATCATCACCGGGTCGTGCGCCCCGGATCGCAGGCTGACGATGCAGCGATGCTGCTGCAGGTCCTCCGGCGTTCGCGGCAGGCCGTGCGTCTTGAGGTAGGCGCGGGATGCGCAAAGCGCCAACGAATTGGTGGCGAGCCTGAGCGAGGCCGCCTTGTTCTCGGCCGGGTTCCGCAGCGAAATGGCTATGTCGATCTGATCGCGGATCAGGCTGGGAAATGCGCTGCTGACAATCAGGTCGATCGTGATCTGCGGATAGCGGCGCAGGAACGCCGGGATCATCGGCGTCAGCACCGACGTGCTGAAAGACGGCGATGCGACGACGCGCAGATGGCCCCGGATCGTCGACGAGGCGCGGTCATCGCTAAAGCATGACGCATTGATGGCGGCCATCGCCGTCTGGCAGCGGTGGTAGAACTGTTCGCCGGCTTCCGTCACCGCGATGCGGCGGGTGTTGCGATAGATCAGCGGTACGCCGACGATGGCCTCAAGCGCAGCGATCGATTTGCTAACGGTGGGCGTGCCGAGATGCAACTGGCGCGCCGCCGCGGTGAAGCTCTGCGTTTCGACCACCGCGATGAAAATCCGTAACGAGCGCACCGTGGCCATGTCGAATGGATGACTGCCGAGTTGCGGGTTTGCGGCCATTCTGACTGTTTCCAGATTGGAAAAGGTATTTTAATATTTTACCAGATTGAGCTGTTCTGGGCAGGCTTGTAACCTTTGTCAACGGTCAATTCCGGGGGAGAGCCGCATTGTCGATCGCAACGGACAGCGATTTGTCGAAACGTGGGTGGGGCAAGAGTGTCGGCTTCGGCAAGCGGCCGGCGCTGATCGTTGTCGATCTGTCACGTGCCTTTACCGATCCCGATGCCGATCTTGGGTCCGATTGCAGCGCCGTCATCGACGGCGCCAACGAATTGCTGCACGCCTTCCGGCAGGCCGGCCATCCGATTTTCTTTTCGACCATCGCCTATCATGACCCGGATACCGAATCCGGCATCTGGCTGCGCAAGATTCGTGGCTTGAGCGCGCTGGTGACCGGCTCGCCCTGGGTCGAGCAGGATCCCCGCCTGGCGCGCGATCCGGCCGACGTGATCGTCGTCAAACGGCAGGCGAGCTGTTTCTTCGAGACCGATTTTCAGCGCGCGCTCGAAGAAAAAGAGATCGACACGCTGGTCATTGCCGGCGTCTCGACCAGCGGCTGCGTCCGCGCAACCGCGGTTGACGGGGCGCAGCTCGGTTATTGCGTGATCGTGGCGGAAGAGGCGGTCGGCGATCGGCTGATGGATGCCCATCAGCAGAGCTTGCGCGACATCGACCTGAAATATGGCGATGTACTCAGCAATGCCGAAATCTTGCGCAAGCTGGAAAACAACCCGGGCGGACAACAACGGAACGGCGGATAACGCGCGTCCTTGGATTCACCGAACAGCAGGGAGCAGAAGCGGTGCTGGCACAACGATACCTCAATCAAGAATATTCGGCTCAACGACATTTCGCGCGCAGGAGCTTTCTTGGCCTTGTGGCCGGTGCGATGGTTTTGGGAGTCGGCGTCTCGGCGGCCTCGGCTGACGAGACGGTTCGCATCGGGCTGGCGACCAAGGCGTGGTTTCCGTCACTGATCGCGGAAGCCGCCAACAGCCAGGGGCTGTTCACGAAAGAAGGGATCAAGGCCGAACTGACGGTCTATCAAAGCGGGGCGGAAGCCTTCACGGCAATGGCCGCGGGAGCGGCCGACATCGTCTCCACCTCGCCCAACATCATTGCCACCGGCCGCGTGCGCGGCGTCAAGGCCAAGATGGTGGCGATGGGCGGCTCGGGCAACCTCGGCTGGCAGCTTCTGGTGCCGAAGAACTCCAAGGTGCAGGGTGCCGCGGAGCTTGCCGGCAAGAAGGTCGGCATCACCTCGGCCGGATCGCTGTCGGACTCGCTCGCGCAGTGGACGATCGCGAAATACGGCGCTTCCTTCACGACCGTGCCGCTCGGTGGCGGCCTCGCGCCCAACCTGATCAACGGCAATGTCGACGCGGCGGTGGTCTATTCGCCGCTCAGCTACCGGATTTTGCAGGAAGGCAACGGGCGCAGCGTCATCGACTACGGGGTGGCGATGCCGGCGCATCTCAATTCGGGATGGGCGGCGAGCGACACCTTCATCGACGGCAAGACCGACCTGCTCAGGAAAGCGGTCCGAGCGCTGCTCGGCGGAGTTGCCTATCTGCAGGACAATCCGGCGGCAGCCGTCAAGATGATCGCCGAGGCCAACGGCATCTCGGAGGCCGTGGCGCGGGAAGAGTATGAGCACGTCTTCAAAAAGCTGTCGCGTACCGGCGAAATGACGCTGGCCGATGTCGAACAGGCGTTCGAACTCTATCGCACCAGTGGCTTGAAAGAACTGCCGGCTGCGGCCGACACGTTCACGAACGTGGCGGTCTCGGCGAAGAAATGAGCCGTCGGGCGGCAACAGCCATCACCAGAACGGGCATCGTTCTGGTGATGTTCGCAATGTGGGAACTCGCTCCGCGGATCGGGCTGGTCGATGCGCGTCTGCTTGCGCCCGCAAGCGAGGTGATTGCAACGCTCGGGGCGTTGCTTGCGACCGGCAAGTTCTGGTCGCATCTCGGCGTGACGCTGGCTGAAACGATGGTGGCGTTTCTGATCGCCGTGCCGCTCGGGGCGGTGCTCGGCATCGCCATCGCCGAAAGCCGCTTCGCCTCCGCCCTGTTCAAGCCGCTGGTGTTTTTTATCTTCAGCATTCCGAAGTCGATTTTTCTGCCGATCTTCATTCTCACGTTCGGAATCGTGTTCTGGCAGAAGGTCGCCTTCGGCGTGTTCTCTACCATCTTCATCGTGATGATGACGGCGTTTGCCGCCATCGAGTCGGTGCGCGAGGAGCACCTTCGGGTGGCGCGGTCGTATGGCGCGACCATGTTCCAGACTGTCACCCGCGTCTATCTGCCGAGCATGACGCCGGTTCTGCTGGAAGCGGTGCGCTTGGCGATGATCTTCAACTTCACCGGGATCTTGCTGGCCGAGATGTATGCCTCGCGCGAGGGTCTCGGCAATCTGATCGGCGCCTGGGGACAGGGTTTTCAACTCAAGGAACTGCTGGCGGCGATCCTATTGGTGTCGGTGCTGGCGATCATCTTCAACGAACTTGTCCGCTACTATGAATCGAAATGCGAACACTGGAGAGGGTAGCGGCCGTGGGCGCTGAACTTGACGGGACGATCGAGGTCGCCGACCTCAACCATGTCTATGCCACCAACGGGCAGTCGCTGAAGGTCCTTGCCGACATTTCGCTCAAGGTGGAGGCCGGCCGCTTCGTCTCCATCGTCGGCCCGAGCGGCTGCGGAAAGTCGTCGCTCCTGATGATGCTGGCCGGGTTGATGCAGCCGAGCGAGGGCACGATCCTCGCCGCCGGCAAGCCCATTCACCAGCCGGACCCGGCGCGGATCGGCGTCGTCTTTCAGGACGCCAGCCTCTACCCATGGCTGAGCGCGCGCGAGAATGTCGAGTTTCCGCTGTCGCTGCGCGGGGTCGACAAGGCGGTCCGGCGCGAGCGGGCGCTGGGCGCGCTGGCGCTGGTCGGTCTGGAAGGTTTTGCCGACAGCTATCCGAACGAATTGTCCGGCGGCATGAAGCAGCGCGTCTCGATTGCCCGCGGGCTGGTTCAGGATCCGCCGATCCTGTTGATGGACGAGCCGTTCGCCGCGCTCGACGAGCAGACCCGCATCACGATGGGCGATGAACTTCTGCGCATCTGGGATCGGGCGCGCAAGACGGTGATCTTCGTTACCCACGGATTGAGCGAGGCGATCTATCTCTCCGACGAGGTGGTTGTCATGTCGGGGCGCCCCGGTCGTATCCTCGATCGGGTTACGGTCGATCTGCCGCGTCCGCGCCGTCTCGATATGATGTCGACCCCGCGGTTTGCCGAACTGCGCGAACTGGTGTGGCAGCAGATCAGAACATGAGCATCGAGCAGAAAGCCCGGATCGCCCGCATCGTCCTCGTCGCCGTGCTGGTGGGGCTGTGGGAGATGCTGCCGCGCATCGGGGCGGTGCCCGAGCTGTTTTTGCCGCCGCTGTCGCGCACGTTGCAGGCGCTTGTCGTCAGCGCCGACGACTTCATCTATCACCTCGGCGTGACGCTGCATGAAACGGCGATCTCGCTGCTGCTGGCGTGTGGCGGCGGCATCGGATTCGGCCTCATTCTCGGTTCGTCCGTCAGGTTGCGGCGGCTGATGCTGCCGATCGTGTCCAGCCTGTTCGCCGTGCCGCTGGTCGTGCTCTATCCGCTGTTTACCGCCTGGTTCGGCATCGGCGCCGAATCCAAGATCGTGTTTGCCAGCGTCTACGGCTTTCTTCCCACGCTGCTCGGCACGGCGGCCGGTGTGCAGACGATCGACCGCCATCTCATCACAGTTGCGCGCAGCATGGGGGCGACGCCGCTGCAGCAGATCATGCGCGTCTATATTCCAGCCACCATCCCGACCGTTCTTGCGTCCCTTCGCATCGGCGGCGCGCTGGCGATCGTCGGTGTGGTCGTTGCCGAAATGCTGACCTCGACGGCCGGCATCGGATTCCTCATTTCGAAATACCGGACGCTGCTGGATAGCCCGCATGTGTTTGCCGCGATCCTTCTCGTGCTGTTTCTGGCCGTCATTTTCGACGTGCTGGTGCGGCTCCTGGGGCAATACACGGTCGGCTGGCGGCGCCCGCTGCGAGCCGGCGCGGCCGATTTTCATGCACAATAGGTGCAAGGGGCGCCATCTTGAAAAAAATTTCTCTGTCGTTCGATAACGGGCCGGACCCCGATGTCACGCCGCTTGTGCTTGACGTGCTGGCCCGTCATGGCATCAAGGCGACGTTCTTTGTGATCGGCGACAAGCTGCGGGATCGCCGCAGCCTGTGCGAGCGGGCGCATCGCGAGGGGCACTGGATCGGCAATCACACGTTCAACCACCTGACGCCGCTCGGCCTCAGCCGTTTCCGCGACGCGCCCCTGCTGGAGATCGACGCCACGCAGCGGTTGATCGGCGATCTGGCGCATCCGCTGAAACTGTTTCGGCCGTTCGGCGGCGGGGGATATCTGAATCGCTCGCTGCTGAACCGCGCCAGCCTCGATCATCTCGCGGCGCACGGCTACACCTGCGTTCTGTGGAATGCGGTGCCGCGCGATTGGGAAGATCCCGAGAACTGGGTATCGGAGGCACTTCGCCTGTGCCGCGAGGCCGAATGGCCGCTGGTCGTGCTGCACGATCTCCAGACGCGGGCGATGGAGCGGCTTGACGAGTTCCTGACGGCGGCTCGAACCATCGGCCGGTTCGTGCAGGAGTTTCCGCCGGACTGCGTGCCGATGGTGCAGGGGCGGATTGTCCGGCCGCTTGACGACTACGTTACCTGAACATCTAAAGCGTGCGTGCCAGATCGCCCTTGATCCGGCGCAGCGGGATCGAGCTTTCGATCGAGGCGACACCGGGCACCTTGGTCAGGCGTCCGACCAGGAAGGTCTCGAACTCCATCAGATCGGCCGCTGCGATGCGTAGCAGGTAATCGCGGTTGCCGGTCATCAGCCAGCAATCGACCACTTCGGGAAAACGCCGGATCGCGGCTTCGAACTCGGCCAGCGCGCCGTCGATCTGGCGATCGAGGCGGACCGAGACGAACACCGACACGCCGAACCCGAGCGCCGCTTCGTCGATCAGCGCGCGGTAGCCGGTGATGACGCCGGCCTCTTCGAGCGCGCGGATGCGGCGGGCGACCGGGGTTGGCGACAGGCCGACCGCGGTACTGATGTCCTGCACGCTGATGCGGCCATTGGCCTGAAGGCTGCGCAGGATGCGCCTGTCGATATCGTCGATTGCGCCGCTTTCCACCAAATTTCTGTCCTGTTCGGCCGGATACCTGCATACGATACGTCAGGCTTGCCGACCATCGCAAGAAAACCCTGCCGGACGAATGGCACGATGGCGGTCAGGCGTGCGCCTGATGCGGCGCCTTTCGTGCGGGGTGACGATGGCCATGCGGCGGGACCAACTGAAGATCATCGAGCAGCGGCTGTTGTGGCTGGCGTGCTGGACCATCCACAACGCCAACCATCTGCGGCCCAAGGACGAGGGCGAGGTCAAGGTCGGCGGCCATCAGGCGTCATCCGCCTCGATGGTGTCGATCCTGACGGCGCTCTATTTCGGCGTGCTGCGTCCGCAGGACCGGGTGGCCGTAAAGCCTCATGCCGGGCCGGTGTTCCATGCGATGCAGTATCTCATGGGCAATCTGCCGCTCGAAAAGCTGCAGAAGTTTCGCGGCTGGGGCGGCGTGCAGAGCTATCCTTCCCGCACCAAGGATGTCGACGACGTCGATTTCTCGACCGGCTCGGTCGGCCTCGGCGCGGCGATCCCGATCTTTGCAAGTCTGGTGCAGGACTACATCGAGGGCCACCGCTGGGGCCGCGAGCCGGGGCGCATGGTCGCCCTGATCGGCGACGCCGAGCTTGACGAGGGCAATATCTACGAGGCCCTGCAGGAGGGCTGGAAGCACGACCTGCGTAATGTCTGGTGGGTGATCGACTACAACCGGCAAAGCCTCGACGGGGTGGTGCGCGAGGGCTTATGGTCGCGGATCGAGGCAATCTTTGGTGCGTTCGGCTGGCGCGTGGTGCGACTGAAATACGGCGCGCTGCAACGCGCGGCGTTCGCCGAGCCGGGCGGCGAGCGCTTGCGTGAATGGATCGATGCCTGTCCGAATGCGCTGTACTCGGCGCTGCTCTATCAGGGCGGGCTGGCGTGGCGCAGACGCCTGATGGAGGATCTCGGCGATCAGGGCGAGGTCAGCGCCTTGCTCGACCGCCGTTCCGATCGCGAGCTTGCCGAGCTGATGGAGAACCTCGGCGGGCATTGCCTCGAAACGCTGACCGAGGGTTTTGCCGGTGCGCACGACGACCGGCCGACAGCATTTCTCGCCTATACGGTGAAAGGGTGGGGCACGCCGCTGGCCGGCCACAAGGACAATCACGCCGGGCTGATGACGCCGGCCCAGATGGCGGAGTTTCAGGCGGCGATGCAGGTGCCGCCGGGCGCGGAGTGGGAGCCGTTCGCGACCGTTGCCGATGTCGCCGTGCTCAAGGCCGTATTGGCGGAGGTCCCGTTTTTCCGTGCGGGGCCGCGCCGCTTCAGCGCGCCGGTGTTGCCGCTGCCGGAGGCGGTGGTGCTGGCCGACAAGATGTCGTCCACCCAGGCTGGGTTCGGCAAGATTCTCGATGAGATTGCCCGTGCCGGCGGGCCGCTTGCCGATCGCATCGTGACGATGTCGCCGGATGTCACCGTGTCCACCAATCTGGGCGCGTTCGTCAACCGGCGCGGCCTGTTCGCGCGCGATGCGCGGGCCGACACGTTTCGCGACGAGCGGATTCCCTCGGCGCAGAAATGGGCATTCTCGCCGCAAGGCCAGCATCTCGAACTCGGCATCGCCGAGATGAACCTGATGCTGGCGCTCGGGGCGGTGGGGCTGTCGCATTCGCTGTTCGGCGAGCGGCTGATTCCGATCGGCACCGTGTACGATCCGTTCGTCGCTCGGGGTCTCGATGCGCTGAACTATGCCTGCTATCAGGGCGCGCGCTTCATTCTCGCCGGCACGCCGTCGGGGATCACGCTGGCGCCCGAAGGCGGCGCGCATCAGTCGATCGGCTCGCCGCTGATCGGCATCAGTCAGGACGGGCTTGCCGCCTTCGAGCCGGCGTTCCTCGATGAACTGTCGCTGATCATGCAGTGGACCTTCGACTACATCCAGCGCGATGGCGACGGCGAACCGAATGAGCGCACCTGGTTGCGCGACGAGACCGGCGGGGCGGTCTATCTGCGGCTGTCGACCCGACCGATCGAGCAGCCGCTGCGCCGGGCTGACGCTTCCTTTGCGCGCGGTGTGATCGATGGCGCGTATTGGCTGCGCGAGCCGGGGCCGAATGCGGAGGTGGTCATTGCCTATCAGGGCGTCGTCGCGCCGGAGGCGATCGCGGCGGCCGGCCTGATCGCCGACGGGCGGCGCGATGTCGGCGTGCTGGCGGTGACGTCGGCCGACCGGCTGAACGCGGGCTGGACCGCGGCGCGGCGCGCCCGCGCCCGCGGCTATGTCGGCGCCACCAGCCATGCCGAACGCCTGCTTGGCCGGCTGCCGTCTCACTGCATGCTGGTCACGGTGATCGACGGGCATCCGGCGACGCTGGCCTGGCTCGGCGCGGTGGCGGGACATCGCACCGTGCCGCTTGGCGTCGAGCACTTCGGTCAGACTGGGACCATTGCCGAACTCTACTGCCACTTCGGCATCGATACCGCATCGATCGTGCAGGCTGCGGATCGGCTGGTGCCGGGGCGGCCGCTGCGGCGGCCGGCCTGATCGCCGCGTCTTGCGGCGGCACCGCGCGGCATATCTGTCCCATGTGACCCGGCCATCGGCCGGTCATTCTCCACAATGGCCGGGCTTGCCCGGCCATTGCCGTTCCTGCTGCCGGAGCGGCCACCGGGACTTGGCTACCGTCATATCGACGTTCGGCGAGCTGCTGATCCTCGAATGGCGCTACGCAGGCCATAGGGTAGCGTTTTTTGCTCTGGATAAGACATATCGAGCAGCTCTATTTCCATCATAAGCATATGATAAATATTAGATATCTATTATGTATTATAAATAGTTGACAATCTTGATGACGAAAAGATAGAAATACTGAGAACAACAATGAGGGGAAGCGCACGATGGGTGGCGGCGCGCATATGCCAGCGCAGGATGCTCTGTCCGGGCCTCTGGTCGGGCACGTCGTGATCGAACTGGGATCGACGGTCGCCGGCCCGTTCTGTGCGCGCCTGCTGGCCGATTTCGGTGCCACCGTCATCAAGGTCGAGCAGAAGGAAGGTGACGCCGTCCGGGCGATGGGGAAGATCAAGGACGGCCATTCCCTCTATGGCGCCTCGATCTTTCGCAACAAGAAGATCGTCTCCGTTGATCTCAGGACTGATGAGGGGCGCGCTATCGTCCGCCGGCTTTGCCAGAAGGCGGATGTGGTGATCGAGAACTTTCGCCCCGGCACGCTGGAAAAATGGGGCCTCGGTTACGACGTGCTCCGCGCCGACAATCCTGGCCTTGTTCTCGTGCGGATCAGCGGCTTCGGCCAGAGCGGTCCCAACAGTCAAAGGCCAGGTTATGGTGTGGTCTGTGAAGCCTTCAGCGGCCTTCGCGAACTAACGGGCGACCCGGACCGGCCGCCGGCACGGACCGCCGTTTCCATGACCGACTGCATCACCGGCCTGTATGGCGCGCTCGGCGCGGTGATGGCGTTGCTGGATCGCAAGCGAAGCCATCAGGGGCAGGTGGTCGATTGCGCGCTTTACGAGGCTGCGTTCAGCCTCATGGAGCCTCACATTCCGGCCTACCAGCAACTGGGTATCGTTGCCCGCCGGACCGGGTCGCGGTTGCCCAATCATACGCCGAACTCACTCTATGCGACCGCCGATGGCCGCTACATTCATATCACCGCGGGTTCGCAGAGCGTCTTCAAGCGGCTGGCGCTTGCGATGGAGCAGCCGGCGCTGATCGATGACCCGCGGTTTGCGACGCCCGAAGCGCGGGCGGCGCACGAGGATGAGATCGACGGCATCATCGCGGCCTGGACCGGGGCGATGTCGCTCAAGACGCTGGAACGTCTGCTCGATGCCGCCGATGTGCCGGCGTCTCGGATTTTCAACGTCGAAGATATTTTTGCCGACGCACACTATCGGGCGCGCGAGATGATCGCGATGCCGGTAGATCCTGCCCTGGGTCCTGTCGCAATGGCCAATGTCGTGCCGCGCCTGTCGCGGACGCCGGGGCGTATTTGCTGGACCGGGCATGAGATCGGTCAGGACACCGTCGAGATTTTACAGGCGTGGCTCGGCTTCGACCGTGCCGAGATCGAGCGTCTTGTCACTGACGGGGTGATCTATGACGGCGCGGCGCGCGACAGCGAGCCTGATGACGCTGCGGCGTGCGCGCAACTGGTGAATGGTAGGGTCTGAGCGATGGCGTCCGATTCAGCGGTGGTTATGAACGACACTCCCTTGGCGGAGGAGGCCACGCAATCCAAGCTTGCCGAACTTGAGCGCCGCACAAAGCGGGCGCTTGCCATGGGCGGCGAAGCCAAGCTGGCGCGCCGCAAGGCGGCGGGGCTTCTGAACGCGCGCGAGCGGATCGATCGTCTTGTCGATCCCGGCAGCTATATCGAAACTGGATTGCTCGGCGTTTCCTCGGTGTTCGCCGAAGATCGGGAGACGACCCCGGCTGACGGCAAGGTGGCCGGATTCGCGCGGATCGATGGGCGCCCGGTCGGCGTGGTTGCCAACGATTTCACGGTCAAGGGTGCTTCAAGCAGCCTGACCAACATGAAGAAGATCGGCCATGTGAAGCGCGTTGCAACCGAGCGCGGCTTCCCGCTGGTTTTCCTCGGCGAGTCGTCGGGCGCCAGAATGCCCGACAACATGGGTGCGCGCGGCATGGGGACGCTGCTCGGCAACGACCCTCATCAATACGTCCGGCATCGCGAGAGTCCGTGGGTGTCGGCAATCCTTGGCCAGTGCTACGGCTCGTCCGCCTGGTATTCGTGCCTGTCCGATTTCGTCGTGATGCGGAAGGGAGCGACGATGGCGGTTGCCAGCGCGGCGCTGGCGTCGCTGGCGATCGGCCAGCAGGTCGACCCCGAGCAACTGGGCGGCTGGAAGCTGCATAGCGAGGTGACGGGCCTGGTCGACCGTGTGGTCGATACCGACGAGGAGGCGCTCGATCAAATCCGGCGCTTTCTGTCCTACATGCCGTCTCACAATCAGGAATCTCCGCCCGCCGCCGCTGTTCCGGCCGGATCGGGCGAGGCGGCCGGTCGGCTGGCCACGATCGTGCCGGACAACCGGCGGCGCGTTTACGACGTGCGCAAGGTTATCGATGCGATCGTCGACAAGGCGAGTTTCTTTGAACTGAAGCCGAAATTCGGCGCGACCGCGGTGATCGGTCTGGCGCGCCTGAACGGTGCGTCCGTCGGGATCGTCGCCAATAACCCGATGGGCAAGGCCGGGGCCATGGATGTGGCGGCCTGCGAGAAGATCACGCGCTTCCTCGTGATGTGCGATTCTTTCAACATCCCGATCATCCTGCTGGTCGATACGCCGGGCTTCATCATCGGCATCGAAGGCGAACGGATGAAGGCGCCCGGCAAGATCATGAATTTCATGGTCGCGTTGCAGATGTGCAGCGTGCCGAAGTTCTCGATCATCATGCGCAAGAGTTACGGTCAGGCCTATCTCAACATGGGCGGCGGCCGCAATTCCGACGAGGTCGCGGCATGGCCGACGGCGGAAGTCAGCTTCATGGACCCGACTTACGCGGTTCAGGTCGTGACCTGGGGGCGCGACGTGGACGAGGGCGCGCGGTCGGCATTGCGTGAGCAAATGGAGCGCGACAGCGACGTCTGGGGCATGGCCGAAATCTATGCGGTGCAAGCGGTAATTCCGCCGGCAGACACGCGCGACTATCTGGTGCGCATGCTGGAGGTTCACACGATGCGGCGCTCGCGAGGGGTTGGCAAACACCTGATGGCCGGATGGCCGGCGACCTTCTGACGGTTAGTGAAAAATCTGCGATGGGGAGTGAAGGCGTGTCAACGATGGAAGTCAATTCACCGGTCACGGGAACGGTCTGGAAAATCGAGATCGGTGCCGGCGGTCGCGTGCAGGAAGGCGATGTCATCATGATTCTGGAATCCATGAAAATGGAAATTCCGGTCGAGGCGGAAGCCGCGGGCATCGTCCAGAGTCTTGCCGTTGAGCCGGGCGTTGCGGTGGACGAAGGACAAACGCTATGCGTGATCGAGTCATGACCGCGCCACAGCCGAACCGGGTTCAACCGTCTGCCGAGATGCCGGGAGCGCTTGCGGAGTTGCGTTTCCGCCGTAGCGAGGCGCTCAAGATGGGCGGCGCCGAGGCAATCGAGCGTCAGCATCGGGCTGGCCGGCTGACGGTGCGCGAGCGGATCGCCGCGCTGGTCGACCGTGACAGCTTTCGCGAAGTAGGCACGCTCGCCGGCACCGGTACTTACGATGCCGCCAACCGGCTGGTGTCGGTCGTGCCGGCTCCGTATGTGGCGGGGCTGGCGACGATCGACGGCCGGCCCGTTGTGCTGGGTGGCGAAGACTTCACGGTGCGCGGCGGAACGACGTTCGGCAGTTCGCGGCGCAAGGGCGGTCAGGGCGGATTTATCGAAGACCTCGCCTATCATTATCGTGTGCCGCTGCTGAATCTGATCGACGGCGCGGGTGGCACCGTGGCCTCGATCAAGCGACGCGGACACAGCGTTTTCCCCGGCGTGCACGGGTTCGAACGGTCGGTCGATCTGCTTGGCACGGTGCCGGTGGTGTCGGCGGTTCTGGGAACCGCGGCCGGTGGCCCGGCCGGCCGCGCCATCCTCTCTCACTTCTCGGTCATGGTACGCGGCTCCAGCCAGATATTCGCCGCCGGCCCGCCGGTGGTGAAGCGCTCGCTTGGCCAGCAGATCGACAAGGACGATCTGGGAGGCGTCAAGGTCGCTGTCGATAAGGCGGGGACCATTCACAACGCCGCGGCTTCGGAAGCCGAAGCCTTCGAGCAGATCCGGCGCTTCCTGAGCTTCATGCCGGCCAATGTCTGGGAATTGCCGCCCGTCACCGCCGTCAGCGATCCGGTCGAGCGCTGCGACGATCGCCTCGCCAATATCGTGCCGGAGCGTCGCGCCCAGGCCTACAACATGCACAAGCTGCTGCGCATGGTGTGCGACCTCGGCTCGGATTTCGAGATACAGCCGAGCTACGGCAAATCGGTCATCACGATGCTGGCCCGGCTTGGTGGCCGGCCGGTCGGGATCATTGCCAACAATCCGATGGTCTATGGCGGCGCGATGGACGTGCACTCCGCGCGCAAGCAGATCCATTTCATGGAGCTGTGCGATACGTTCCACATTCCGCTGGTGTTCTTCGTCGACGTGCCCGGCTTCATGGTGGGTCTCAAGGCCGAGGAGGAAGGAACGCTGCGCGAGGGAATGCGCGCGGTCTATATCGCCGGGAAACTGCGCGTGCCGACGATCACGCTGGTTATCCGCAAGTGCTACGGCATGGCCGGGATGGCCACCTGCAACAAGAACGATGCCGATATCAAGCTGGCGTGGCCCTCGGCGGAATGGGGTTCGCTGCCGGTCGAAGGCGGCGTGGCTGCCGCCTATCGCCGGGAGATCATGGCTGCGCCGGATCCGGTCGCGCGCGAGCGTGAGATCGAAGCCGAACTGAAGCCATATGCCTCGCCGTTCCGCACGGCCGAAGCATTCGCCGTCGAGGACATCATCGATCCGCGGGAAACGCGGCCGGTGCTGTGCCAACTGATCAAATTGGCGGAATCCAGGTTGCGGGCCGAGGTCGGCCCGAGGGTTCGTAGCGGCGTGCAACCATGAGCAAAGCGCGCCTCGCCTCGTGCGGGGGCGCTCAAGGGGGTGGGATGTCGGATAAGGTTCTTGTTGCCAATCGCGGTGAGATTGCCTGCCGGATCATTCGCAGTTGCAAGGAACTCGGCCTGGCGACGGTTGCCGTTCACTCGGAGGCGGACCGCGAGGCGATGCATGTCGCGATGGCGGATGAAGCCATCGCTATCGGTCCGGCGCCCGCCCGCGAAAGCTATCTCAAGGCCGATACCATTCTGGCTGCCGCACGTCGCGCCGGGGCCACGGCGATCCACCCCGGCTATGGGTTTCTGTCGGAGAACGCCGGCTTTGCGCAGGCGGTTATCGATGCCGGCCTGATCTGGATCGGCCCGGCGCCGGCCTCGATCCGGGATATGGGCGACAAGGAGCGGGCGAGGGAGCTGGCGCGCGGGGCGGGTGTGCCTGTTCTGCCGGGCAGTGGCCGGCTCGATGGTGACGACGACGCGGCGTTGTTGCGCGCAGCGCGAGAAGTTGGTTTCCCGCTGCTTGTGAAAGCCGCGGCGGGCGGCGGCGGCATCGGCATGCGGCGCGTGGACGGGCCGGAAAAATTACTTGAGATCGCACGCGCGACGCAGTCGATGGCGGAGAAGTCCTTCGGCGATCCCGGTATCTATTTCGAGCATTATGTCGGCAGCGCGCGCCATATCGAAGTGCAGATATTCGGCTTTGGCGATGGCAGCGGCGTTCATTTGCATGATCGTGACTGCTCGGTGCAGCGCCGATTCCAGAAGATCGTCGAGGAAGCGCCGGCGCCGGGTGTTCCCGACGATGTGCGTGCGACATTGTATCGATCTTCGCTCTCCCTCGTCGCGCAGCAGAACTATCGCGGGGCTGGCACGGTCGAATTCATCTACGATCGCGACAGGGAGCGCGCCTATTTCCTGGAGATGAACACACGCATCCAGGTCGAGCACCCGGTGACCGAGCTGGTGACGGGCATCGATCTGGTGAGGTGGCAGCTTCAGTTTGCGTTTGGCAAGCTTCCCGCGATCGCCCAGTCGGAGATTTTGCTGCAAGGGCACGCGGTCGAGTGCCGGCTCTATGCGGAGCGGCCCGAGAAGAATTTTCTGCCGTCGCCAGGGCTGATCGAGACGTTGCGCTGGCCGCCTCCGCGGGACGGGCTAAGAATTGACACCGGCATACGGGCTGGCGATCGGGTGACGCCGTTCTACGATCCGATGATTGCCAAGCTGATCGCGCATGGACCGACCCGAGTGGAGGCGATCGATCGGCTGAGTGGCGCGATCGGCGACCTTGTGATCGACGGCCTGTCGACAAATGCCGCGTTTCTGCAGCATGTGCTATCGAGCGACGGCTTCAGGGCGGGCGGGGTCGATACCGGCTTTGCCGCGCAACGGCTGCGGGAACCGGCGCTGTCGAAGGCGTCCTGATCGGCGCGAAATCTAGCGAAGGCGAATAGCTTGGATTGAAGATGGCCAATACACGCAAGGCGGAAATCGGGGCGCGTCGCGTCGCCAAAGCAAAAGCAAAGGCGCTGGATCGGTCGGAGATCCTTCACATCCTGCGCGAGAGAATTGCCCGCTCGGAGCTTCCGCCCGGAGCCAAGCTGAACGAATACGAGCTGTCCAAGGAGTTCGATGTGCCGCGGACGCGCATTCGCGACGTCCTGACGACGCTGGAGCAGCGCGGCCTGGTCGAGAGAATTCCAAACCGCGGCGCCATGGTCGCCCGCCTCGATCCCGAGCAGGTTCTTAACATCTACGACATCCGGGAGATGCTGGAGGGGCTTTGCGCGCGGCTGGCGTGCGAGAATTCCGATCCGGCGTCGTGGCAGGATTTGCTTGATCAGTTCTCCGGCCCGGTCGAGATCGCGGTGAAGAACGGTGATTTCGAGCGCTACACGGAAATGTACAACGAATTCCGGCGCCGCTGCATCGTTGCTGCGAACAATCCGCTGTTGGCGCAGGCGCTGGATAACATCTACGAGAAAACGCAGGTGTTGATCCGGCGTATCGTCATTCTGCCCGGACGCGGCGAGATCGGCGTGCGCGAACACCGCGCCGTGCTTGAGGCCATGCGCAGGGGGGATGCCAGCGAGGCCGAGCGGCTGCGTCGGGAGAATATCCGCAACGCCAAGGCGTTTCTCATCCGCTACATCAAATACATTCTTTGAAGCAAGAAAGGCGATCGATCTTTCCGTCGCATGACCCGCAAGACCAAGTCCGGAGAACCATCCGGCATCGAAGCAAAGACAAGGCGTTGCAGCCTTCACAACAATAGCCGTTATGGCGACCAAATCTGGAGGAGACAATGACGAACAGGCTTACGACATCGATCTGCGCGGCGGCTGCGCTACTGCTGGCCTTCAGCCTGCCGGGCACTGTGCGTGCGGAAACCGGTGAAGTCACCCTGGCCCGCCAGTTCGGCATCGGCTATCTGCCGCTGACCGTGATGAACCAGAACAAGCTGGTCGAAAAGCATCTGGCCGCGGCGGGACTCAAGGACACCAAGGTAACCTGGTCTCGCTTCTCGTCCGGTTCTGCCGCCAACGATGCGTTGCTGTCCGGTCAGCTCGATTTCGCATCGGGGGGAACGGGGCCGGCCATTATCCTGTGGGACAAGACCCGTACCAACGCCAAAGTTCATGGCGTTGCGGCACTCAGCTCCATGCCGAACATGCTGGTGTCGAACAATCCGAAGCTGAAACAGCTGAAGGATTTCTCCGACGAGGACCGGATCGCGATGGCAGGCGCGGGATCGTCGGTTCAGACCGTGTATCTGCAGATGGCGGTCTCCAAGGAATGGGGCATCAAGGACTACAAACGGTTCAACAAGCTGATGGTGAATCTGCCGCATCCTGACGGTCTCAATGCGATGCTGTCGGCGTCCGGCGCGATCCGGTCGACCTTTACGACGCCGCCGTTTCAGTACATGGCGATGAAGGAGCCGAGCGTTCATGTCGTTCTCAACTCCTACGATATCATGGGAGGGCCGAACACGTTCCTGATGGTCTGGGCCACGGACAAGTTCCGCAAGGAGAATCCCAAAACCTTCAAGGCCGTTCTTGGCGCGCTGCGCGAAGCGACGGAATGGATCAACGCCAACATCCACGCGGCGGCCGAACTGTATGTGAAGGATTCCGGCGGCAAGAACGATGTTGCCGAGATCGAGAAGATGATGAAGGACCCGCAGACCCATTACACGCTGACGCCGGAGCGTATTCTGCCTTATGCGCAGTTCATGAACGATATCGGGACCATCAAGAATCGCCCGAATTCATGGACGGATCTGTTCTTCCCCGAAATCCACGATTTGAAAGGTAGCTGAGTGGCGGGCCGGTCGTGTGCGTCGGTGTCCGCACCAGGGAGGTGGGTATGAGTTCATCGCGCGCGGCGGCGCCGTTGCTTGAGGTGAGAGATGCAACGCTTCAATACAAGACGGCCGAGCATCTCGTCACCGCGACCTATAAGGTCAGCTTCGAGGTCCACTCAGGGGATCGGTTCGTTCTGCTCGGTCCCTCGGGCTGCGGGAAATCGACCCTGCTCAAGGCGGTCGGCGGCTATCTGACGCCGACCGAGGGCACCATTCGTCTTCAGGGGCGTCAGGTGTCGGAGCCGGGGCCTGATCGGATGATGGTCTTCCAGGAATTCGATCAGTTGCTGCCCTGGAAAACGATCTACGAGAACGTGGCTTTTCCGCTGGAGATGAGCCGCAAGCTCGGGCGCAACGAGGTGCGCGAGCGGGCGCTTGAATATATCGCCAAGGTGAATCTCTCGAAATTCGCGGACAGCTATCCGCATATGCTGTCCGGCGGCATGAAGCAGCGGGTGGCCATTGCGCGCGGCATGGCGATGGAGCCGGCGATTTTGCTGATGGACGAGCCGTTCGCTGCGCTCGATGCGCTGACGCGGCGCCGGATGCAGGATGAATTGCTGCAATTATGGGACGACACGCATTTCACGGTGCTGTTCGTGACGCACTCGATTCCCGAAGCGATCCGCATCGGAAACCGGATCCTTCTGCTGACACCTCATCCCGGACAGGTCAGGAGCGAGTTGCAAAGTCTGCCGCGCAATGTCGATGACCCCGCCCGCCATCAGGAGCTTGAGGACAAGATCAACGCATTGCTTTTTTCCGATCGTGTCGAGGCAGGAGCCGATCATGTCTAGCCCAGTGAAACTGTCTAGAGCGCCGATCAGGGACGAAGGTGATTTGAATGGTTCGCGGCCGGAGATCTATCGCGAGCCGATTCCGTCGGAGGCGTTCGGCATTGTCGAGAAACCGCTGTCGGCGTGGGAGCGCTTGTCAAACATCGGCGGACTGCGGAAATGCATGATCCTGATCGTGCTGGCGGTCATCTGGGAGCTTTATGCACGCCATCTCGACAACTCGCTGATCTTTCCGACTTTCCTCGACACGGTGCATGCTCTGGTGGATGGCATTGCCACCGGCGGGCTGCTTCTGAAGGCATGGACCTCCGTCAGGGTGCTTTTGATGGGCTTCGCGGTCGGGATCGCATGCGCGGTGCTGCTGACCGTTCTCGCCATCACGACGCGGATCGGCAACGATTTTCTCGAAACAGTGACGGCGGTGATGAATCCGCTTCCGGCGATCGCTCTGCTGCCCCTGGCCCTGATCTGGTTCGGGCTGGGAGAGGCGAGCCTCATCTTCGTGCTGGTGCATTCGGTATTGTGGGCGGTCGCGTTGAATACCTACGCCGGATTTCAGGCGGTATCGCCGACCTTGCGCATGGTCGGCCGCAACTACGGCCTGCGCGGCCTGTCCTATGTGTTTCGCATTCTGATCCCGGCCGCGCTGGCCAGCATTCTATCCGGCCTCAAGATCGGCTGGGCGTTCGCGTGGCGCACACTGATCGCTGCCGAACTGGTGTTCGGAGTGTCCTCGGGGTCCGGCGGGCTTGGCTGGTTCATCTATCAGAGCAAGAACATGCTGGATATTCCGAGCGTCTTTGCCGGCCTGTTCATGGTGATCCTGATCGGATTGTTCGTCGAGAACGTCATCTTCAGGACGCTTGAGGAGCGCACGATCGCGCGATGGGGCATGCGGATATAGCGGATACGGCGCGCGTGCGCGCCTCACATGCCGAGATAGGCTTTGCGGATGCGCGGGTCGGAGATCAACTGCCGGGCGGGGCCGGACATCGTGATCTTGCCGACCTCGACCACATAGCCCCGGTCGGCGATGGTCAGCGCCCCGAAGGCATTCTGCTCGACCAGCAGCACGGTGACGTCCAGCGCTTTCAGGCCCTTGATCACCTCGAAAATCTGCTGCACCAGGATCGGCGCCAGCCCCATCGACGGCTCGTCCAGCAGCAGGCACACTGGCCGCCCCATCAGCGCCCGCGCGATCGCCAGCATCTGCTGCTGGCCGCCCGACAGGGCGCCGGCCGACTGGTTGCGCTTCTCGCGCAGCACCGGAAACATCTGGAACGCATCGTCCATGTCGCGCTCGACCCGCTCGTCGGCGAACAGATAGGCGCCGAGCCGCAGGTTTTCCTCGACCGACAGGTTGGTGAACACCTGGCGCCCTTCCGGTGATTGCGCCAGCCCGCGGCGCAGCCGCTTGTAGGCGGGCACCGTGGTCAGCGCCTCGCCCCGGAACATGATCGTGCCGCCGCTGACCGGCTGCACACCCGAAAGGCAGCGCAGCAGGGTCGTCTTGCCGGCGCCGTTGGCGCCGACCACCGCCACGATCTCGCCGGAGGAGACGTCGAGATCGATGCCGTGCAGAACCTCGATGCGCCCGTAGCAGGAGCGCAGACCCTCAACGCTCAACATCGGTTGCCTCGATGGATTGCGTGCCGAGATAGGCTTCGACGACGCGCGGGTTGCGGCTGACGGCGGCCGGATCGCCTTCCGCGATCTTCTCGCCGTGATCGAGCACGACGATATAGTTGGAGACGCGCATCACCATCTTCATGTCGTGCTCGACCAGCAGCACGGCAATACCGGAGCCGGCGACCTCGGCGATCAGGTGATCGATGTCCTGCGTCTCGACCGCGTTGCAGCCGGCTGCGGGTTCGTCGAGCAGGATGATCTTCGGGTTGAGCGCGAGCGCGCGGGCAATCTCCAGCCGCTTCAGCGCGCCGTAGGACAGGCTGCTCGCCTCGCGGTCGGCGGCGCGCGCCAGGCCGACCCGCTCCAGCAGTTCGAAGGCGCCCCGCCGCGCCGCCGCGCTGCGGCGCCGGGAGCCGGGCAGGGAGAACAGGTCGGCCAGCACCGGGCCACGCTCCTGCAGGTGGTAGCCGGTCACGGCATTTTCGAGCACGGACATCGACTGGAAGATTTGCAGGTTCTGGAAGGTGCGCGACAGGCCGCGGCGGGCGAGCAGATGCGGCGCCAGCCCGGTGACGTCCTCGCCGTGCAGCGTCACCCGGCCGGCGCTCGGCTGATAGATGCCGGAAATCATGTTGAACAGCGTGGTCTTGCCGGCGCCGTTCGGGCCGATGATCGAAACCACCTCGCCGGGCTGCACGCGAAAGCCGACGCCTTGGACGGCGGAGATGCCGCCAAAGGCGATGCTCAGTCCCTCGACGTCCAGAACAGCCGTCATTTGCCGCGTCCCTGCGCCAGCCGCACCATCGAAGGCAATAGGCCGTCGCGCATGAAGATCATCACCAGCATCATGACGAAGCCGAGCATCAGTTGTTCGTATTCGGCGAAGACGGTCAGAACCTGTGGCAGCACTGTCAGGATCGTGGCGCCAAGGAGCGCGCCGAACACGGAGCCGAGGCCGCCGAGCACCGCCATCGTCACCATTTCGATCGAATGCATGAAGCCGGCGACGTCAGGCGTGATCAGCCTGTTTTGCAGCGCCAGCAACGAACCGGCACACGAGGCATAAACCGCCGAGATCACGAACGCGGTCAGCTTAGCCTCGGCGACGTTGACGCCGACCGTGCTGGCGGCGACTTCCGAGCCGTGCAGCGCGCGCAGCGCCCGCCCTGTCGGGCTGTCCTGCAGGTTGAGCGCGAGCCAGACGCCGGCGAACAGGAACAGGCCGCTGAAGGCATACCAGAACTGGACCCGCGTCATCGCTATACCCCAGTCGCGCAGCAGCCCGTGCAGCCCGAGGTCCGGCACCGCGATCCCGTCGGGGCCGCCGGTCAGCCGCAGTTCGTTGCTCAGGGCCATCGAGACGAGGATGCCGAAACCGAGCGTGGCAACGGCGAGGTAATATCCCTTGAGCCGCAGGATCGGCTTACCGACCAGCCAGGCCACCACGCCTGAAATCGCGGCGCCGAGCACCGCCGCCAGCGCCGGATGAAGCCCGAGGTAAATCGGCGCGAGCGCGCAGGCATAGCCGCCGATCCCGGCGAAGCCGGCATGGCCGAGGCTGATCTGCCCGGCATAGCCGGTCAGGATGACGATGCCGACCACGGCGATGCTGTTGACGAAAATCAGCGAGCCGATGCGGTAGTAGTAGTTCGACGGAAACAGGAGCGGCGCCAGCGCCATCAGCACGGCGAGAACCAGAAGCGCCCAATGTTTTTGCGACATCCGCATGGTCCATCACACCCGGTCGGTCGACTTTTTGCCGAAGATGCCCTGGGGCATGACGAACAGGACTGCGAGGATCACGATGAAGGCCGCCGCGTCCTTGTACTGGGAACTGACGTAGCCGGCCATCAGCGCCTCGAACAGGCCGAGCAGAATGCCGCCGACCAGTGCGCCCTTCGGGCTTCCCATCCCGCCGAGCATCGCGGCGGCAAAGCCCTTCAGCGCCAGCGCGATGCCGACGTCATAGGAAATCATCGTGATCGGCGTGATCAGCACGCCCGCGAACGCCCCGATCGCCGCCGACAGGGCGAACGACAGGGTCATCACCCAGTTGGTGTTGATGCCGACGAGATGGGCGGCGAGCCGGTTGTTCGAGGTCGCCAGGATGGCGCGGCCGGTCAGGGTCTTGGTGAAGAACAGCCGCAGTGCCACGAACACCACGATCGCGCCGGCCATGACCCAGACGCTTTGCGGCAGGATGGTCGCGCCGAGCAGGTGAATCGGATCGTCGCCGGAGAACGCCGGGAAGCGGTGCAACTGCTTGTCGAGCGCAAGCTGCGTCAGGCCGCGGATGAAAATCGAGGCGCCGATCGTGATGATGATCAGCGAGACGACCTTGGCGCCGCGCGCCGGCTCGATGGCGAACTTATTCAGCGTGATGCCGGCCGCGGCCGTCACCGCGATCGCCGCCGTCGCGGCGAGAGGAAGCGGCAGCCCGGCATTGTGGGCGAACACGGTGATCATGCCGCCCAGCATGACGAACTCGCCTTGCGCGAAATTCACCACTTCGGAGGCGTTGTAGATGATGATGAAGCCGAGCGCGACCAGCGCGTAGACCGCACCGACCGTCAGGCCGGACAAGATGAATTGCGCAAGTTCTGGCATGCTGTCCGAGCGGCCTTGCGAAAACAGTCTGGTTTCTCGCTTCCATCGCGGGAAGCGCGAACAAAAATACCTTCCGTTGAAGAAAACGGGCCGGACGCGCTAACGCCCGGCCCATCGCGATATCAGTCGACCAGCGTCCAGCCGCCATTGCGGATTTCAAGCATGCGGAACGCCGACAGGTCGAGGCCGAGGTGGTCCTTGGCGCTCATCGTGACGGTGCCGGTGGTGCCGACCAGACCGGAGGTTTTTTCAATGGCGTCGCGCACCGCATCCGGCTTGGCGGAGCCGGCGCGCTTCACGGCGTCGACGTAGATGCGCAGCGCGTCATGCGCATAGCCGCCGAATGTCGAGGGCACGGCGCCGTATTTGGTCTTGTAGGCATTGATATAGGCGGTGACGATCGGCTTCTGCGGATCGTTGGCCGGCAGCAGGTCGCCGACCAGCAATGCGGTGCCCGGCAGGCGCACGCCTTCGGCCGCTTCCTTGCCGGCGAGCTTGATGAAGCCTTCGGAAGCGACACCGTGCGACTGGTAGAGCGGCACCTTGATGCCGAGCTGCGCATAGTTGCGGGTCACGATCGCCGGCCCCTGGCCGAAGCCGGGATTAAGCACCGCGTCGATCTGGCCGCGGCTGCGGATATTGGTCAGTTGCGGGGTCATATCCGCATCCTGCGGGCCGTAGCTTTCATCGGCCACGATCTCGATCTTGTAGTCGCCGACGATCTTGAGGCATTGCGTCCGCATCGAGGCGCCGAAACCGTCGGTGCCGGAAATCAGGCCGATCTTCTTCAGGCCGCGCTTCTGCATGTCGGCGAAAATCTTGCTGCAGGCCATGCGGTCGGTGTGCGGCGTCTTGAATACCCAGGTCTTGACCGGATCGATGATTTCGATCGCGCCAGCCAGCGAGATGAACGGGATTTTAGCTTCCTGAGCGATCGGGATCACCGCCATCGTGGCGCCGGTGGTGGTGCCGCCGATGATCGCCTGAACGCCATCGTCCTCTACCAGCCGGGTGGCGAAGGTGCGCGCCTTGTTGGCGTCGCCGCCATCGTCGTAGACGATCAGCTTGATCTTTTCGCCGTTGACGCCGCCGGCGGCGTTGATCTCGTCAACCAGCAGCTTCAGCGTTTTGGCTTCCGGGTCGCCCAGATAGGCGGCCGGGCCGGTTTCCGAAATGGTTGCTCCGAGCCGGATCTCGGCCTGCGCCGGCGCCGTGAGGCCGACCATCATGAGCGCAGCAATGCCTGCCAATGCCTTGTTCAAAACATCCTCCCAACGCGGTTTTATTGTCCTGCCTGATGATAGCGGCAGCGTTCCGTCACCTTTAGCGAAAAGGCGAACGAGCCGCCAGTCGATCACATGCGACGACATTATACATTGATCGATCGATCGGTTAATATATCATATTTTACGAGTGTGCCACAGGGAATACC
>JBARWE010000282.1:0-5635 GCA_049646625.1 Xanthobacteraceae bacterium | reverse complement strand
GCCTGCGGCCTCCTGATCCTGGCCGAGCCGGCGCCCGGCGTGCGCGGCCGGCTGATCGCCCGCTTTGCCCCCGACCTGCGCATCAAGGTGCGCTCGCTCGACGACCTGCGCCACCTCGACCCGCAGTCGGTCGACCTCGCGGTGATGAATTCGGTCGCCCAGTACATGACCGCTGCGGAGTTCGACACGGCGCTGGCCGTGATCCGCCGCGCGCTGAAACCCGCCGGCCGGCTGGTGCTCGGTGACATCCTCAGGCCGAATGTCGGCCTCGTCACCGACGTGATGGCGCTGTTGCGCTTCGCCCGCCGCCACGGTTTCCTCAAGGACGCACTGGTCGGGCTTGCCGCTACCGCCCTGTCCGATTACCGGCAGTTGCGCAGCCACTTCGGTTTGCAGCACTTCTCGGAAGCCGAGATCACGGCGCGGCTCGGCGCGGCCGGCTTCACGGCAACCCGCGCCCCGGCCAATATCGGCTACAACCCGGCCCGGATGACCTTCATCGCCACCCCGCAACCGGCCGGGCGTTAGGGTTAACGTTCGGTAAAGGATGCATCCCGCCGGTCATTCGTTATGTTTCCGCTTGGCCCGGTGGCGGAATACGACGCGGGAGCCGTGCAAGGCTTCTCATCCTGGTTCAAGCCCAGGCTGGGCCTCCATCCCCCTCGGCGGGCCGGGGATATCCCCAAAACGCTCCCCGGCGGGCCAGCTGACCGGCATTCCTCGGTCAAAACCCCTTCCCCGGCCTGAAAAACTGGTCTAGACACAGCCGCGCGCAGGACGATCCCTTGCGCCCGGCTTGGGACGCGCGAGAGCGCGTCTTTTTTTGTGCCTGGAAACCTCAAGACCGCGGACCGAGGGGCCGATTCGGCGCCCCCGCCGGCTATCTGCGGCAGTTTGATCGGATCGCTGCCTCCCTTCTCCGGTGGCGGTCCAGCGGAGTTGTGATGCCCAAACGAACCGATATCTCGACCATCCTCATCATCGGCGCCGGCCCGATCATCATCGGGCAGGCCTGCGAATTCGACTATTCGGGCACGCAGGCGGTCAAGACGCTGAGGGAGGAAGGCTATCGCATCGTGCTGGTCAACTCCAACCCGGCCACCATCATGACCGACCCGGAACTGGCCGACGCCACCTATGTCGAGCCGATCACGCCGGAGATCGTCGCGAAAATCATCGAGAAGGAGCGCTACGTTACGCCGGGCGGTTTTGCCGTGCTGCCGACCATGGGCGGGCAGACCGCGCTCAACTGCGCGCTGTCATTACGCAAGATGGGGGTGCTGGAGAAATTCGACGTCGAGATGATCGGCGCCACCGCCGACGCCATCGATAAGGCCGAGGACCGCGGCCGCTTCCGCGAGGCGATGGACAAGATCGGCCTGAAGTCGCCGCACTCGATCCAGATCAAGACCCTGCCCGACGCGCTGCACGCGCTGGACGAGATCGGCCTGCCGGCGATCATCCGCCCCTCGTTCACGCTCGGCGGCACCGGCGGCGGCATCGCCTACACCAAGGCCGAGTTCATCGAGATCGTCGAGCGCGGCATCGACGCCTCCCCCACCAACGAAGTCCTGATCGAGGAATCCGTGCTCGGCTGGAAAGAGTTCGAGATGGAGGTGGTGCGCGACAAGGCCGACAACTGCATCATCGTCTGCTCGATCGAGAATGTCGATCCGATGGGCGTCCACACCGGCGATTCCATCACGGTGGCGCCGGCGCTGACCTTGACCGACAAGGAATACCAGATCATGCGCGACGCCTCGATCGCGGTGCTGCGCGAGATCGGGGTAGAGACCGGCGGCTCCAACGTGCAGTTCGCCATCAACCCGGCCGACGGCCGCATCGTCGTCATCGAGATGAATCCGCGGGTGTCGCGCTCCTCGGCGCTGGCCTCGAAAGCGACCGGCTTTCCGATCGCGAAAGTCGCCGCCAAGCTGGCGGTCGGCTACACGCTGGACGAGATCGCCAACGACATCACGGGCGGGGCGACGCCGGCCTCGTTCGAGCCGACTATCGACTACGTCGTCACCAAGATTCCGCGCTTCGCCTTCGAGAAATTCCCCGGCGCCTCGACCACGCTGACCACCTCGATGAAATCGGTCGGCGAGGTGATGGCGATCGGCCGCACCTTCCAGGAGAGCCTGCAAAAAGCGCTGCGCGGGCTTGAGACCGGACTGACCGGCCTCGACGAAATCGAGATCGAGGGGCTGGGCCAGGGCGACGACAAGAACGCGATCCGCGCAGCGCTGGGCACGCCGACCCCGGACCGGCTGTTGCAGGTGGCGCAGGCGATGCGGCTCGGCTGGAGCGACGAGGATATCTTCGCCTCGTGCAAGATCGACCCGTGGTTCCTGGCGCAGATCCGCGAGATCGTCGACATGGAAGGCAAGGTCAGGCGCGACGGCCTGCCGCCGCATGCCTTCGGCCTGCGCACACTGAAGGCGATGGGCTTTTCCGACGCGCGGCTGGCGGTGCTGGCCGGCGTCACGGAAGCCGACGTGCGGGCGCAGCGCCACGCGCTCGGCGTGCGGGCGGTCTACAAGCGCATCGATACTTGTGCCGCGGAGTTCGCCTCCCCCACCGCCTATATGTATTCGACCTACGAGGCGCCGTTCGCCGGTCCCCCGGCCGACGAAAGCGCGCCCTCGGACCGCAGCAAGGTGGTGATCCTCGGCGGCGGCCCGAACCGCATCGGCCAGGGCATCGAGTTCGACTATTGCTGCTGCCACGCCTGCTTCGCGCTCGCCGACGCTGGTTTCGAGACCATCATGGTCAACTGCAACCCGGAAACGGTCTCGACCGACTACGACACCGCCGACCGGCTGTATTTCGAGCCGCTGACCGCCGAGGACGTGCTGGAGATCATCGACAACGAACGCTCAAACGGCCGGCTTCACGGCGTCATCGTGCAGTTCGGCGGCCAGACCCCGCTCAAGCTCGCCCGCGCGCTGGAGGCAGCCGAGGTGCCGATCCTCGGCACTTCGCCCGATGCCATCGACCTCGCCGAGGACCGCGACCGCTTCAAGCGCGTGCTCGACAAGTTGCACCTGACGCAGCCGAAGAACGGCATCGCCTATTCGGTCGAGCAGGCACGCCTGGTCGCCGCCGACCTCGGCTATCCCCTGGTGGTGCGCCCGTCCTATGTGCTGGGCGGCCGCGCCATGCAGATCATCCGCGATGACGCGCAACTCGGCGATTACCTGCTCGGCACGCTGCCGGAACTGGTGCCGGCCGATGTCAAGGCACGCTATCCCAACGACAAGACCGGGCAGATCAACACCGTGCTCGGCGCCAACCCGCTCCTGTTCGACCGCTACCTGTCGGATGCCATCGAAATCGACGTCGACTGCCTGAGCGACGGCACCGATTCCTTCGTGGTCGGCATCATGGAGCACATCGAGGAAGCCGGCATCCATTCCGGCGACTCCGCCTGCTCGCTGCCGCCGCGCTCGCTCGACGCCGCGACGCTGACCGAGCTTGAGCGGCAGACCCGCGAACTGGCGCTCGGCCTCGACGTGGTCGGGCTGATGAACGTGCAGTACGCCATCAAGGACGGCCGGATCTATGTGCTGGAGGTCAACCCGCGGGCCTCGCGCACGGTGCCGTTCGTCGCCAAGGTAATCGGCCTGCCGGTCGCCAAGATCGCGGCGCGGATCATGGCCGGCGAGCGGCTCGCCGACTTCAAGCTCGCTCCGCGCAAGCTCGACCATGTCGGCGTCAAGGAATCGGTGTTCCCGTTCGCCCGTTTCCCCGGCGTCGATACCGTGC
The DNA here is from genome assembly GCA_049646625.1 of Xanthobacteraceae bacterium. GTDB lineage: Bacteria > Pseudomonadota > Alphaproteobacteria > Rhizobiales > Xanthobacteraceae > PRO6. Next base: position 1,867 of record JBARWE010000282.1, on the reverse strand, counting down.
TCGGCCCGGAGATGCGCTCGACCGGGGAGGTGATCGGCCTCGACCGCTCCTTCGAGGTCGCCTTCGCCAAGAGCCAGCTCGGCGGCGGAACCCGGGTGCCGCGCGGCGGAACCGTGTTCGTCTCGGTGCGCGACGAGGACAAGACCCGCATCCTCGACGCCATGCGGCTCTTGGCCTCGCTCGGCTTCAAGGTGATCGCCACCTCCGGCACCCAGCGCTTCCTCGCCGACCACGGCGTCGCCGCGGAAAAGGTCAACAAGGTGCTGGAAGGCCGCCCGCACATTGTCGATGCGATCACCAACGGCGACGTGCAACTGGTGTTCAACACCACCGAGGGGCCGCAGGCGCTGGCCGACAGCCGCTCGCTGCGGCGCGCCGCCCTCTTGCATAAAGTGCCCTACTACACCACACTTTCTGGTGCGGTAGCGGCTGCACAGGGCATCCGCGCCTATATGGGCGGCGACCTGGAGGTGCGGACGCTGCAAAGCTACTTCGCCAAGCCGTGACGTTCGCCTGACCCGCCCTTTATTTTCAGGACTTGTCGCCGGAACCGGACAAGATCCGGGCGGGATTTCTTTGAAACGGCCGCCAGGAATGCGGTCAGACCCCTCGGTGACTCAATCGGCCCCCGGCGTCGCCGCGGGGCCGACGATACGCAAGGACAAGGACGAAATGGTTGAAAAAATTCCGATGACCAAGGCCGGCTACGCCGCTCTGGAAGAGGAATTGAAGCAACGGCAATCGGTCGACCGGCCGCGCATCATCGAACAGATCGCGGAAGCGCGCTCGCACGGCGACCTTTCCGAAAACGCCGAATACCATGCGGCCAAGGAACAGCAGTCGCACAACGAGGGACGCATCGCCGAGCTTGAGGACCAGTTGGCCCGTGCCGACATCATCGACGTCTCGAAACTGTCCGGCGACACCGTCAAGTTCGGCGCCACCGTCACGCTGATCGACGAGGACACCGAGAAGAAGGCGGTATGGCAGATCGTCGGCGAGGCAGAGGCCGATGCGCGCAAGGGCCGCATCTCGATCTCCTCGCCGCTGGCGCGCGCCCTGATCGGCAAGAAGCAGGGCGCCTCGGTCGAGGTGGTGGCGCCGGGCGGCGCCAAGGCCTACGAAGTCACCAAGGTCGAGTGGCGCTGAAGTCTACGCTGCCGCCATGCGGCCGGGCGTAATCCGGGCCGCTTTTCATCAACACCCGAAGGGCCGCGATCCGCGGCCCCTTTCGTTTTTTCTTGTGACGGGCGCGCCGTTCCTGACATGATTTAGAGCGAATCAGGGATTTCTCACCGCATCGTGATCCTTGATCATTGTTGGATTGCGTTAGCGATATAGTTCGTTTCACCATTGGGGGCTGCCATGGCCATCGAATCGACCCTGAATGCCTGGACACCACGCATCCTGAGCGTACTGCGCATCGCGTCCGGCCTGCTTCTGTTGCAGCACGGTACGGCAAAGATTCTCGGCATCCCGCCGATGGCGAACTTCGCGAACCTACAGTTGACCTCGCTGATCGGCGTCGCCGGCCTGATCGAGCTGATCGGCGGCATCCTGTTCATCATCGGGTTGTTCACGCGCTCGACCGCCTTCATCCTGTCGGGCTTCACGGCAGTCGCCTACTTCATGGCGCACGCCTCGAAGAGTTTCTATCCGATCCTCAACGGCGGCGAACTGGCGGCGCTGTACAGTTTCGTATTTCTGTACTTCGTGTTCGCCGGACCGGGGCCATGGAGCGTGGACGCCGCGCGCCGCGCGGCGTAACCCGCACGCTCCGTCACTCGAAAAATACGTCGGTGCGGCGCGAGGTCAGCGCGCGCCGCCCTGAGGCAAGTTCAAGGTCACACGCCGCATCGACCTGCAC
>JBARWE010000281.1:0-4482 GCA_049646625.1 Xanthobacteraceae bacterium | reverse complement strand
GGGCGCGCGCGCCGCTTCGTCGTGCTGACCGGCGGCGAACCGCTGTTGCAGGTCGACGCGGCGCTGATCGCGGCGCTGCATGCCGAGGGCTTCGCTGTCGCGGTCGAGACCAACGGCACGCTGCCGGCGCCGCCGGGCCTCGACTGGGTCTGCGTCAGCCCGAAGGGAGCCAACCCACTCGCCCTCACCACCGGCGACGAGTTGAAGCTGGTCTATCCGCAGCCCGAGGCGCCGCCGGAGAATTTCGTCGATCTCGATTTCGCCCGCTTCTCGCTGCAACCGATGGATGGGCCGGAATTGGCCGCCAACACCGCCAAAACCATCGCCTATTGTCTGGCCCATCCGCAGTGGCAATTGAGCGTGCAGACGCATAAGACGCTGGGGATAAGATAGAAGCATGATCCCGAAAAGCGGGAACCGGTTTCGGGATCATGCTCAGGCAAAAACAAGGTACGCCTGGTTCGGCTAAATCGGGTTGCAGGACATCGTTCGACGTATGTGGGAACTGACCAAATCATTCAGCTTCGAGGCGGCGCACGCGCTGACCGGGACGACGCTCGGCGCGGCCAGCGAGGAGATTCACGGCCATTCCTTCCGGGCCGAGGTGACGATCCGCGGCGTGCCGCATCCGGACACCGGCATGGTGGTGGATCTCGGCCTGCTGGAGCGCAACATGGCCATGCTGCGCGCCACCCTCGACCACAAATATCTCAATAAAATCGAGGGGCTGGAACGGCCGACGCTGGAAAACCTGGCGCGCTTCATCTGGGAACGGGTGGAGACCGGCGGACAACTGGTGCGCGTCACCGTGCGGCGCGACAGTTGCTTCGAGGCGTGCAGTTATTTCGGGCCGCAGCCGCAATAACGCTCAGTATCCCCGCCCCACCGGTGCGGAGACGCGCTCGGTGCGGGCCATCTCGGCCTGATCGACCACCGTTTCCATCGGCGCCGACAGTTCGTAGACGTAGCTGACGTCGGTGAAGTAGCGCTTCGAGACGCCGCCGAGCGCCTCGGGCGCCACCCGGTCGAGCAGCGTCACGCCGAAGTCGCTGTCGGGACGGCGGGTCTTCTCGCTGGTATTGAACTCCTCCCAGCGGAAGTTGAGCCGCGGCTCGATGCCATCGCTCACCTGCCACTGTGCGACGATGTGCGGATGGTTGCCGACCAGCGAATGGCCCTCGTCGGAATGCGAGGCCAGTTCGAAGAACAACAGCGACAGGCTCTGCGCGGCGCGCGCCGACATGGTAATGTCGGGGCCGTGAACGGCGATGCGGTCGGCGTTGGGAATCGCCCGCGCCTCGAACAGGCCGCGCAGCTTGACCCCCTGCCACTGGCTTTCGCTCAGCAGCGAGATGACATTCGACATGGCGTGGATGCGACCAATCAGCAATTCGCGCGAGATGTCGATGTCGGCGCCGTGGCGCAGCGTGCGGGTTACGATCGACTGGATCACGGCCAGGATGTTTTTGACGCGGTGGTTCAGTTCGTCGATCACCGCGGTCAGGCGCCGCTCGTAGCCGATCCGGGTGCGGATTTCGCGGCTGAGCCGCAGGTTGTTGTAGGCGACGTAGCCGAACAGCCCGCACACCACCACGGTCAGCGCCAGTCCGATCAGCGCGACGATGGCGGCAAGCTCCCTGGCGCGGGTGACGGTGTCGGTCTTCGGATAGTAGGCCAGCGTCCAGTCGCGGTCGCCGAACTCCAGGGTGCGCAGCACCGGCGGCGGCAACTCAGCGCGGACCGGCACCAGTTGCACATTGCCCTCGCTGTCGGCGACGAACTCCTTGCCGGGCGCGCCCTGCTCGCGCAGCACCACCGAGAACAGCGACATTTCGTCATTGGTCAGCAGCAACGGGCCGAGGCGATAGGAAAACGTGATGAAGCCGGCAACAGTGCGGGTGCCATCCTGCACCACCGGCGCCGCAAGCACGGTGCCGAGCGGTCCGTTCGGGTGGAGCAGGGCGATCGGCTCCGAGGCGGTCGGTTTGCGCGAGGCGGCTGCACGTTGCAGCATCGGCCCGACCACCGGCATCTTGTCGATGGCGCGCCCCGGCCAGCCGGCGACCTCCGGGGTGCGCGGCTCGACATCCATCACCACATCGACCGGCCCGCGCAGGGTCGCCGGGTCGATCTGCTTGTCGTCGATGCTGCGGATCATCGGCCGTGTGAAGCCGCCATTGGCAAGCTCGGCCTCGGCGGTTTTGATCTGGTCGGGCTGTACGCGGGCGATCCAGCTCGCCACCATGAAATCGGTCTTGAAGGCGTAGATCGAGGACCGCAACGGCTGCAGCAGGTTGGCGCGGATCAGCGAGGGCGCCTGAAAGATGCCGACGGCGACCCGCGCCAGCAGTTCCCGCTCCACTAGGCGATCCTGCACCAGACCGGCGTGAATATCGATGGCACGGGCCAGCGCGATGCGGTCGATCGACTGCTCCTGGTCGAACACGCGATAGGCAGCCACGGCGGACAGCGCCGCCCCGATCAGCGCGATCAGTGTGATGATGAATCCGAGCCGGAGCAATTCTTTAACCAAAGAAGGAGCACGGGGGCCGCGTAACGCGAGACCTCCGCTTCAAAGCGGACCGGGAGCATTTGGTTCCGGGGACGGAACGGCGCTTCTTAGCGGGCCGGGACAATGGTTTCAACGCGCCGGCCTACCCCGTCTCGATGCGCATCAAAGGACGCACGGGCGGCTTGGCCGGCGCGGCCACGTCACCGCTGATCGCCGATACACCCGGCCGGTACATCGTTGCGCTGGTATCGCGCCGCGCCGTGATCAACGCCAGCCCGAGCACGACGACGACAAGGCCGACGAGCGTCATTGCAAGAAAGACGGTGCCAAAATCGCGCATCATGTGTCCCACCAACCGTCTCAAGCGCTAACGCTGTACGCGGGCGCATGTTCCATCCCCGCCAGGCAGCGCCGACAACCGCGCGAGCCAGTGCGATTTTCCTTGAAACCGTACGACGATTGTTCCATATAGCCGCCGTGGTCCCCGCCCCGTCGTCGGACCCCTGCGAGCTGCGTGTTCTGGAGCCTGCCCCTCCGTGGCGGTTTCTGGCTTGCTCCTTCATTTCGATCACATTGATGCCCCAGACACGCGGGCGTCCCGATTCCGCTCCGTCCGGCCACTGCCCGACTGGGCTTCCTCGGCACATGGAAAGACCTGTCGTTTGACATCGTTTCAGGATTTCGGCCTCGCCGATCCCATTTCGCGCGCGCTTCGGGAACAGAACTACGTCACCCCGACGCCGATCCAATCGCAAACCATTCCCATCGCTCTTACCGGCCGTGACGTGGTCGGCATCGCCCAGACCGGCACCGGCAAGACCGCAGCGTTCGCGCTGCCGATCCTGCACCGGCTGATGGAGAGCCGCATCCGGGTCCAGCCGAAGCACTGCCGGGTGCTGGTGCTCAGCCCGACGCGCGAACTGTCCGGGCAGATTCTCGACAGCTTCAACGCCTATGGCCGGCATCTGCGGCTGACCTCGACGCTGGCGATCGGCGGCGTGCCGATCGGCCGCCAGGTGCGTGCCCTGATGGGTGGCGTCGAGGTGCTGGTCGCGACCCCCGGCCGCCTGCTCGATCTCGTCCACGGCAACGCGCTGCGGCTCGCCGGCGTCGAATATTTCGTGCTGGACGAGGCCGACCGCATGCTCGACATGGGCTTCATCCACGACATCCGCAAAGTGGTGGCAAAGCTGCCGGCGCGGCGGCAGACGCTGTTGTTCTCCGCCACCATGCCGAAGGACATCGCCGAACTCGCCGAGACCATGCTGCGCGATCCGGCCCGCGTCGCGGTGACGCCAGTCGCCTCCACCGTCGACCGGATCAGCCAGCGCGTCATCCAGGTCGATCCGGCCGGCAAGGCGGCGCTGCTGGCACGGCTACTGGGCGACAATACCGTCGATCGCGCACTGGTGTTCACCCGCACCAAGCACGGCGCCGACAAGGTGGTGAAGGGGCTGGCCAAGGCCGGCATCGCCGCCAACGCGATCCACGGCAACAAGTCGCAGAACCACCGCGAGCGGGTGCTGGCGGCATTCCGCTCCGGCGAGGTGCGCACGCTGGTGGCGACCGACATCGCCGCGCGCGGCATCGACGTCGACGGCGTCAGCCATGTCGTCAATTTCGACCTGCCCAACATTCCCGAAACCTACGTCCACCGCATCGGCCGCACCGCCCGTGCCGGCGCCGAGGGCGTCGCCATCTCGCTGTGCGCAGGGTCCGAGGAATACGGCTACCTGCGCGACATCGAGCGGCTGATCCGCGTCACGCTGCCGCGCGAGGACCTGCGCAGCCCGGGGCATGGACATGGACACGGCGAGGCGGCGGCGGCGCTGCCGGGCCGACCCGGCCGCCACGGACCGCACGGCCATGGTGGCCGCAACGACGGCGCCTCAGGCGCAAAAACCGGAGCAAAGACCCGGCGCAACCGCCGGCCCGGCGACGTCGCACACGGCAAACCGGCGGTGCCGGCC
>JBARWE010000280.1:0-1718 GCA_049646625.1 Xanthobacteraceae bacterium | reverse complement strand
GGTGGGCTGCGGCGGGGTGACGGCGGCCACGCCGTCGGACCGCGGCAGCCGAAGGGGCGCGAACGCCGGCAGCGCCAGCAGGGCGTCGAACACGCCGAGAAGCAGCGCTATGAAGCCGGCCAGCGCCATCAGCGTGCCGATGTCCTTGCGGGGCCAGAGCTGGTCGTCGCCCGGCAGCGGGCGGCCGCCTTGCAGGGTTTTGGCGAACCAGTCGAGGCTGGCCGAGACCGCATCGTGCGACAGATGCTCGCCGGGGTGGGTGACGGCGGGCATGGCGAGCGTACGCGCCGTGCCCTTGCCGATCTCGCCGTAGATGCGGCCTGGCTCGACCGCGCCGGTTGCGCCGAACAGCGCCCACAATTTCGGGCTTGCCACCACCTCGCGGCCACGGCCGACGCCCCACATCAGGTCGGAGAATTCGTCGTATTGTCCGAACACCACCGCGACGTTGCGCGGCCAGGAGGGTGTGCCGTCGGCGGCGAACGGCTTGCCGGTGGCCGAGCCGACCAGCACCATGGCCTTGTAGTCGCGCGGCATCGCCGCCGCCGCGGCGAGCACTGCCCAGCCCCCCATCGAGTGGCCCTCAAGGCCGATATTGTTCTTGTCGACGATGTCGAGGCCGCGCAGATAGGCGAGCGCGTCCGGCCCGCCGAAGCCGTGGGCGAGCGCCGGCGGGTCGCTGGTGCCGTGGCCGGTCTGGTCGATCGCCAGCACCACATAGCCGCGGCGGGCGAACTCGATGGCGAAGCTCGACTGGGTTTCCCGCGAATTGATGTAGCCGTGGACGGCGAGGATGGCCGGCGCGGGCTGCTGCGCCGTCGCCGTGCGCGGCACATAGAGCAGAGCGCCCATGGTGTTGCCGGCCGCGCCGCGGAAGCGGATGTCGGACACGGTGACGCCGTTCGCGGTCTGCGCGGCGTGGGCGAGAAAGCCGCCAAGCCCGATCAGGACGATTCCGACGATCAGCCATAGTCCCTTGCGGCGCATCGGCATGTCCTTCATGCCGGTCGCGGCCGGCGCGTTGAGTGGCGTTTTGTCCGACGCCACCCTTATAGCGTTTTGGCCGAAAGGGGGAGCGTCGGCGGCCGGCTTGTGGATGGGTGGACGCGCTTCGCAGGAGTTGAACTGGGCTTGCTGCCACTTCGCTCGCGTCACCCGCGGGCTTGACCCGCGGGTCCATCTTTCAGGGATGATTGATGGCCGGGACGAAAGGGCGTTCACGCCCCTCTTCGACGGGCTATGCCCGGCCATGACGACGTTGTCGCGAGGCTGCCTGCGCCACGATTTTCCTTGAGATTTGCCGTCGAACGCGCCAAGCGAGGTACGCAAATCCGCATGTTCCGACATCACACGACGAGGACCGCCATGCCCGGCGCCGGCACCGATCGATCGCACCCTTCAACCGGCGGCGCCGCGCCGGTGGTGATTCTGGTCGAGCCGCAGCTTGGCGAGAATATCGGCATGGCGGCGCGCGCCATGGGCAATTTCGGCCTCACCGAGCTGCGTCTCGTCAAGCCGCGCGACGGCTGGCCGAACGTGGCTGCGCAGCGCGCCGCTTCGGGCGCCGACGCCATCATCGGCGGCGTCACGCTGTTCGACACGGTCGAGGCGGCCGTCGCCGACTGCGCGCTATTGTTCGCCACCACCGCCCGTGCCCACGATCAGGCCAAGCCGGTGGTCGGGCCGGCCGCGGCAGCGGCCGAGGCGGTGCGCGAGAC
>JBARWE010000279.1:0-3830 GCA_049646625.1 Xanthobacteraceae bacterium | reverse complement strand
CGCCGCGCCAAGCCGGCCAAGGCTGGCGCCAACGCCGGCCGGTTGCCGCACGCTGCCGGCGGCAGCCGTTTCCCGGTGGTCGGGGCGATCGTGCTCGGCCTGGTGCTGGTGCTGATCGGTCTGGCCGTGTGGCAGGGGCCGAAACTCTATCAGATGGCGCAAGGGCTGTTCGGGTCGACCAATCAGGTTGCCCAGGCGCCCAAGGCGACCTCGCCGGCCGAGCGGCCGAAGATCACCGATCGGGTCGGCCAGCCGGCCTCCTCGCAGACCGTTGCGCCGGTGGCGCAGCGCGTCGTGCTCTATGACGAAGACCCCTCCCAGCCGCAGGGCAAGCAGTCGACCGGCACCGTGGTGTGGCGCACCGAGGAAGTGAAGGGCGCCAACGCCCAGTCGCCGGAACTGGTGATCCGCGCGGACATCGATATCCCCGAGCGCAAGTTCAGGATGACGATCACGCTACGCCGCAACACCGACCAGTCGCTGCCGGCAAGCCATACGGCCGAACTGAACTTCACGCTGCCGTCGGATTTTGATGGCGGCGGCATCGCCAACGTGCCCGGCATCCTGATGAAGTCCAACGAACAGGCGCGCGGCACGCCGCTGGCCGGGCTGGCGGTCAAGGTCACGGACAACTTCTTCCTGATCGGGCTGTCCAATGTCGAGGTCGATCGCGCCCGCAACCTTCAGCTTCTGAAGGAGCGCTCGTGGATCGACGTGCCGCTGGTTTACGCCAACCAGCGCCGGGCGATTGTCGCGATCGAGAAGGGCGAGCCGGGCGAGCGCGCGTTCCAGGATGCCTTCCGCGCCTGGGGCGAATGAGGCGGTAGCACCTCGCTTCCATAGCACCTCGCTTCCATGACAAAAGCCGGCGGTGACGCCGGCTTTTGCTGTTCGGTTCCGGAGAAGCGCGCGTTACGGCGAAGCCGCGAGCGTTGCCTCCTCCTGCCGCGCGATAGTGGTCTTGACCGCGCTTTGCACCTTCTCGAAGGCGCGCACCTCGATCTGGCGCACGCGCTCGCGCGACACGCCGAACTCCGAGGCGAGGTCTTCCAGCGTCATCGGATCGTCCGCCAGCCGCCGTGCCTCGAAGATGCGCCGCTCGCGCGGATTGAGCACCTTCATCGCGCCGACCAGCGCGCGGCGGCGGTGGTCGTATTCCTCGCTCTCGGCCAGCACCGTCTCCTGGCTCGGCGCGTGGTCGACCAGCCAGTCCTGCCATTCGCCCGGCTCACCGTCGTCGCGGATCGGGGCGTTGAGCGAGGCGTCGCCGCCGAGGCGGCGGTTCATCTCGACCACGTCCTGCTCGGTGACGCCGAGCCGCTTGGCGATCAGCTTGACCTGATCGGGGTGCAAATCGCCGTCGTCGAGCGCGGAGATCTTGCTCTTGGCCTTGCGCAGGTTGAAGAACAGCTTCTTCTGGTTCGCGGTGGTGCCCATCTTCACGAGCGACCACGAGCGCAGAATGTACTCTTGAATCGACGCCTTGATCCACCACATGGCGTAGGTGGCAAGCCGGAATCCCTTGTCAGGCTCGAACCGCTTGACCGCCTGCATCAGGCCGACATTGCCCTCCGAGACGACCTCGGAAATGGGCAGGCCGTAGCCACGATAGCCCATGGCGATCTTGGCCACGAGGCGCAGGTGGCTGGTGACGAGCTTGTGGGCGGCCTCGCGATCGTCATGCTCGCGCCAGCGCTTGGCGAGCATGTACTCGTCATGCGGCTCAAGCATCGGAAACTTGCGGATTTCGGCGAGGTAGTGAGCAAGGCCGGACTCGCCGTTAAGGACCGGCAGGGTAGCAGCACGGGCCATGAATGCGCCCTCCATTGGTTCAGGCCCCCGATCATCGGCGGGCCGGGGTGGCCGTCGCTTGATCAAAGCCGACAGCGCTTCAGCGTTCCACGTCGGATCACCAACGCAGGTGCAGCATACAGCATCGGAGGCCGGCAAGGGAAGAACAGAACGGGGTCACGTTGCCGTGACGCCGATTAAATTATTGTAATAATAGGTATTTTGAAGGGTTTGCGTCACTGGGCCGCGCGCAACGCGCTTTGCAGGTGCGAAAGATCCTGCGGCAGCGGCGCCTGCCAGCTCATCACCTCGCCGGTTCCAGGGTGGGCGAGCGTCAACAGGCGTGCATGCAGCGCCTGCCGGCCAAGCGCGCCCAGCGCCGCGCGTGCCTTCGGGCCGAGCCGGGTCGCCTTGGTCTTGAAGCCGGGGGCATAGACGGTGTCGCCGAGCAGCGGGTGGCCGATATGGGCGAGGTGGACGCGGATCTGGTGGGTGCGGCCAGTGTCCAGCGTGCAGGCCAATAGCGCCACGATCGGCTGGCCGTCCGATCCGGCAAAGGTTTCGATCGTCTCCCAATGGGTGATCGCCTCGCGTCCGCCCTCGCGCACCGCCATCCGCTCGCGGGCATGGGGGTGGCGGTCGATCGGCGCCTCGATGGTGCCGCGCGGGCGGTTCGGCACACCCCACACGAACGCCAGATAGCCGCGCCGCAGCGGCCCGGTGCGGCCGTGGTCGGCGAACTGCCGCGTCAGCGCGGCATGGGCGCGCCCGGTCTTGGCCACCACCATCAGGCCGGTGGTATCCTTGTCGAGCCGGTGCACAATGCCCGGCCGGCTGCTGTCGCCGACGTCCGACAGGCGGTCGCCGCAATGGGCGATCAGCGCGTTGACCAGCGTGCCGCGCGCGTGGCCGGCGGCAGGATGCACCACCAGCCCGGCCGGCTTGTCGATCACCAGGATATCGTCGTCCTCGTAGACGACGGCGAGCGGGATGGCTTCCGCCGCCGGTTGTTTGGGCGTGGCCGGCGGCAGCGCAATTGTGATCGTCTCGCCGGCGGCAACATGATAAGCGGGGTCGCGAACCGTCGCCGCGCCGACCTTGGCGTGGCCGGCGAGGATCAGCGCTTTCAGCCGCGACCGTGACACCTCGCCGCAATGCAGGGCGAGCACGCGGTCGAGCCGCGCCGAGCCTTCGTCGCCGCCGACCGTGATGCTGAAGAGGTCTCCGCCTGCCATGACCGATACCGTTGCGTCCGATCCCAATTCCGAGCGTACCGCCGAACTCGTGGCTCGCGTGCGACGGCTGATGCTGATTGCCGCCCTGACGACGGGGATCGGCCTGGCCGCAATCATGGCCGTGATCGGCTACCGCCTTTTCAAGGCGGAGGAAAGCCCGGCGGCCGCCGGCCACGCAACCGCGACGCTGCCGAGGGGCGCGCGAATCGTCACCACGACGGTCGCCGGCGACCGGCTGGTGCTGACGCTGGATGTCGCCGGTGCGACCGAAATCCGTACGTTCGACGTGCGTACGCTGAAGCCCATGGGGCGGCTGACATTCGCTGCCGAGCCGTAAGGCGGGCCGGCCCCAAGGCTTGCGCAGGGTAGGGCTTGCCGGCCAGGCATTTCGCGGCTATTGCGTGGGGCCTGGCGCATTGCTCCCTTCGTCTAGCGGTTAGGACGCGGCCCTCTCAAGGCTGAAACAGGGGTTCGATTCCCCTAGGGAGCGCCATTTGCGTACAAAACTGCGAACCCCGGCCGCAGGTACGCTTTTCCCTGCCACGACTTGTTCCAGTGTTGCGGTATCCCCGATGACGCGCACGACATGGTCGTCGACTTCGATCCGATCGATGACCGCGCGAAGATAGGCCTTCCGGAACGGGACCTCACCGTTGGCGATGTTTTCGCGCATTTCTCGTCCGAACTTTTCGATCATTTCCGGGGGAATCTTAGCTGCCGGAATAGCCTGGGTCCGGATGCGATCGAGTGCGGTTTGAGCCCGTTCGCGGTCGAGCTTGAGGCTGGCGATACGCTCCCGCAGGA
>JBARWE010000278.1:0-2803 GCA_049646625.1 Xanthobacteraceae bacterium | reverse complement strand
GCGCCGCTGTCGTTCCGCGCCTGGGCGGCGGATGACCCGCTCATTGCCGGGCCACTCGGTATCCTTGAGCCGGCCGCCTCGGCCGCGCCGTGCGAGCCGGACATCGTGCTGGTGCCGCTGGCGGCGTTCGACCGCGCCGGCCACCGCATCGGCTATGGCGGCGGCTATTACGACCGCACGCTGCGGGACTTGCGGGCGCGCCGCGCGGTGCGGGCGCTCGGTGTTGCATTTGCCATGCAGCAGGTCGAAACTATTCCCGCCTCCCGCCATGATGCTTCGCTCGATGCCGTGCTGACCGAGGCCGGCGTGATCGAGACCGGAGCCACCGTTCCACGGAGCTGAGACGTTGCGAATTCTGTTCATCGGCGATGTCGTCGGCAGTTCCGGCCGCGACGCCATTGCCCGCTATCTGCCTCGCGCCATCGCCGACTGGCAAATCGATCTTGCGGTCGTCAACGGCGAGAATGCCGCCGGCGGGTTCGGCATCACCGAGGCGATCTACAATGATTTCCTCGATGCCGGCGCCGACGCGGTGACGCTCGGCAACCATTCGTGGAATCAGAAAGAGGCGCTGGTGTTCATCGAGCGCGCCCCGCGCCTGATCCGTCCCATCAATTACATGCCGGGCACGCCGGGCCGCGGCGCGGCGCTGATCGAAACGAAAAGCGGCAAGCAGGCGCTGATCATCAACGCGCTGGGGCGGCTCTACATGGAGCCGGTCGAGGATCCGTTCGCGCTGATCGATCGCGAGCTTGCCACCTGTCCGCTGCGCGAGATGGCCGATGCCATCGTCGTCGATTTCCACTGCGAGGCGACCAGCGAGAAGCAGGGCGCCGGCTGGTTCTGCGACGGCCGCGCCAGCCTGGTGGTCGGTACGCACACGCATATCCCGACCGCCGATCATCAGATTCTGCCCGGCGGCACCGCCTACATGACCGACGCCGGCATGACCGGCGATTACGAATCGATCATCGGCATGAAGAGAGAGGAGCCGATGCGCCGTTTCACCACCGGCATTCCCTCCGCGCGGTTCGAGCCGGCGACCGGGGAAGCGACGATGAGCGGCATCGCGGTCGAGACCGACGACGCAACGGGCCTCGCCGTCAAGGTCGCCGCGATCCGCATCGGCGGCCGGCTGGAGCAGGCGGTGCCCTCGTTCTGGTGAGACGCTCTTAAACCCCTTACCCCTCCCCCGCTTGCGGGGGAAGATGGGAGGAGGCTAACGGGCGCCGCCCTACAGCTTGTAGGCGGTGCGGAACGCGCCCCAGTGGCGGCCGCCGACGCGGATCGGCACGTCGATCTCGCGCATCATCACGGTGACGCCGTTGCCCATGTCGCGCGGGTAGCTCTGGATCAGGTAGGAGCGGGTGTTGCGCCCGGCCGCAAGCCCGGTGGCGTCGTTGAAGATGCGGCGGTTGCGGCAATGCGCGGTATTCCACGCGGCGTCGCCGGGTCGTTGCGGCTGCGAATAGATTTTGTTGTGCACCGGCAGATAGCCGTTGCGGTCGATGGTGACGCAGAACACCATGCGCTCGTCGCGGGCAAGGAATGTCTCCTGGAAGTCCGGCAGCGTCCGCTCGGCCCAGTCGAGGAAGCGGGTGCGATGCTGCACCGGGTCGGTGCCGGCGATCTCGACATAGTTGTCGTCGAACAGGTCGTCGAGCGTGACGCTGCGGTTGGCGACCGCGCTGTCGAACGTCTTTGAGAGCGCCTCGCCCGCTTCCATGGCGCGGGTGACGAACTCGGTGTTTTCGTCATGGATCGCCCACAGCACGTCCTCGATCGCGTCGGTCAGCGCCGCATCGGGCGCGACGAACTCGGCCTGCACGCCGGCAGCGGTGCGCGACACTGCGCGCACCCGGCACGGGCCGACCGTCATCAGCGTCGCGGCAAACGGCGTTTCGAGCGGCAGTGTCTTGGCCGCCGCACCGCAGATCAACAGGCCCTCCAGCGAAATCTCGTAGACCGGCGCCTTGAGCTTGCCGCCCGGCAGCATGATCTCGATGTCGAGATGGCAGGGCAGGCGCTCGCGCATCCGCCAGTCCTTCTGCCCGTCGCGGCGCAGCAGCACGGCGCAGCGGTTCTTCAGCTTGTCGGCGAACAGGGTGACGGCCTGCCCGGCCTCGGCCATGCCGCGGCCGTGGGTCTCCGCTTCGCGGGTCGCCGCTTCGATGTCGCCCGCACCGGTGCCGACTGAGGCGATGAAGTTCGAGGCTGCGGCGGCATTGCCGGCCATGTCGGCGGTGGCGGCGTTCTGTTCGGTGACGGCGTCGCTGACATGGCCGAACACCGGGCGGATGGCGTCGATCGCCTCGGAAATGCGGTGCACCGCCTCGATCGAGGAGGCGGCGTCCTGTTGCAGGGCGTCGATCTTGCCGCGGATTTCCTCGGTGGCGTTCTGGGTCTGCACCGCCAGCGCCTTGACCTCCGAGGCGACCACGGCGAAGCCGCGCCCGGCGGCGCCGGCGCGCGCCGCCTCGATCGTGGAGTTGAGCGCGAGCAGCGTGGTCTGCTTGGCGATCGAGGCGATCAGGTTGACGACGTTGCCGATCGCCGCCGAGGATTCGCGCAGGCGATCGACATTGGCGCCGGCCTCGCGCGCCGCCTCGCTGGCCTCGTCGGCGAGCCGGCCGGCCTCGCGCACCTGGGTGCCGATTCCTTCCGCGGAGTGGGTGAAGGCGTCGGCGGCCTGCGCGAAACTGTCGGCCGCGCTCTGCGCCGTGCTGGTGCGGCTGGTCAGGGCGTCGGTGCGGCTGCGGATCGCGGCCAGCGTTGCCGCGGTGGAGTCGGCACCGGCCGCGAC
>JBARWE010000277.1:0-4886 GCA_049646625.1 Xanthobacteraceae bacterium | reverse complement strand
GAAGCAGCCGGCGCGCCGGACGAGGTGGCGCCGGATACGGCCGAGCCGCCGGCGCCCGCCCCGGCCGAGACCTCGACCGCGGAGCCGGAGAATGCCGGCAAACCGCGCCGGCGCTCCACCGTCCGTGAAAAGGTCACGTTCGCCAGCCAGCCCGAGCCGCCCGCGGACGTTCAGACGCCGGAGGCCACCGAGCCGGCGGCGGCGCCCGAACCGACGCCACCCGCGCAGGACAGCACGCCCACCGATGACGACGGCGGGCAGCCGCGCCGCCTCGGCTGGTGGGCGCGCCGCTTCGGCGGCGCATGAGGTCACTTCATCGTCATTGCCGGGCTTGACCCGGCAATCCATCTTTTTTCTAAGAAGGAGATGGATGCGCGGATCACGTCCGCGCATGACATTGGCAGCGCCCTACCGCAGCCATCGCGTCAGCCGCGCGACCGCCTCACGCATATCGGCGGGCGAACGGGCGTAGGAAAAGCGGATGAACGAGCGGCCGTGCACCGGATCGAAATCCACGCCGGGCGTTGCGGCGACATGCGTCTCCGCCAGCATCTTCTGCGCGAAGGCATAGGAGTCGTCGGTGAAGGCCGAGACGTCGGCATAGAGATAGAACGCACCGTCCGCCGGCAGGAAGCGGTCAAGCCCGGCCTTGGGCAATCCCTCGATCAGGATGCGGCGGTTCTCGGCATAGCCTGCCTTGACCGCCTCCATCTCCTCGCGGCCATCGAACGCGGCCTCGGCCGCGATCTGCGACAGCGTCGGCACCGAGATCGCAAGATTCTGCTGCAACCGCTCGATCGGCCGCACCAGAACGTCCGGCGCAACAATCCAGCCGATCCGCCAGCCGGTCATGCAGAAATACTTCGAGAACGAGTTGATGATTAGCGCATCCGGCGCAAGCTCGGCCGCCGACACCGCCGGGAATGCGTAGTCGAGGCCGTGATAGATCTCGTCGGAGATGAAGCCGATGCCGGCGTCGCGCGCCGCCGCGATCAGGCTTTGCAGCGCCTCGCGCGACATCATCGTGCCGGTCGGGTTGGCCGGGCTGCCGACCAACACGCCTTTCAGCGGCGCCTTGCGGTGCGCGGCGATCAGCGCCTCACCGGTGAGGGCGTGTCGCGTCTCGGCGACGGTTTCGATCGGCACCGGCTCGCAACCCAGCGCGGTGAGAATATGGCGGTACGGCGGATAGCCGGGCACCGCCACCGCGACGCGGTCGCCCGGCTCGAACATGGCGAGAAACGCCAGCACGAAAGCGCCCGACGAGCCGGTGGTGACGATCACGCGGCTTTCATCCACCTCGCAGCCGTAAGCCTCGCGATAGTGCCGGGCAATCCGCGCGCGCAGGCTCGGCTGGCCCAGCGCTGCGGTGTAATCGATGCGTCCCTGCCTCAGCGCCGCCTCCACCGCGGCAATGGCCGCGCGCGGCGCCGGCGCTTCCGGCTGGCCGACCTCCATGTGGATGACATGGCCACCCGCCGCTTCGATGCGGGCAGCGGCCGCCATCACATCCATCACCATGAAGGGCGGAACGTCGCTGCGGCGTGACGCCGCGAGCGCCACGGGGGCGCGGACAAGGGGTGTCGCTTCAACCATCGAAATCGACTATCCAAGGAGAACCGGCACGGCCGATTGCGCCGCGCTGCTGCCGTATTCGACCGCTTGTTACCATAGTTGCGCTCGCCTCGACATGGGGCGCGCGCGCATCGGCACCCGGGGACCATGACGCATATCTCTCCGACATTGCCGCGCGGTCCGCGGCGCCGCGCTTCTCTCGTCCGGGCCGCCGTCAGCGCCGTGGTTGCGATGGCGCTGGTCGGTACGCCGCTTACCGCCCGCGCCCAGCAGAGCCAGGGCAAGAGCCTGCCGGTGTTGCGCGACGCCGAGATCGAGCAGCTTCTGCGCGACTACAGCAGCCCGGTGCTGCGCGCCGCCGGCCTCTCCCGTCAGAATATCCGGGTCGTCATCATCAACGACACCACATTCAACGCCTTCGTCGCCGATGGCCGCCGCATCTTCATCAACCATGGCGCGCTGTGGCAGTCGAAAACGCCGAACCAGGTGATCGGCGTGCTGGCGCACGAGGCCGGCCACATCGCCGGCGGCCATCTGTCCAAGATGCGCGAGCAGATGGCGCGGGCGCAGACCCAGATGATCGTGGCGATGCTGCTCGGGGCCGGCGCCATCGCCGCCGGCGCGCGCAGCGGCAGCGGCAGCGGGATTGGGCAGGCGGGTATGGCGGCGATCAGCGCGCCGCAGGAAGTGATCCGCCGCACGCTGTTGTCCTATGCCCGCCAGCAGGAGGAAAACGCCGATCGCGCCGCGGTCAAGTTCCTTAATGCCACCGGCCAGTCGGCCAAGGGCATGTATCAGACCTTCCGCCGTTTCGCCGACGAGGGGCTGTTCGCGACGCACGGCGCCGATCCTTACGTCCAGTCGCACCCGATGGCGGCCGAGCGTGTCGCCGGGCTGGAGCGCCTGGCCCACGCCAGCCCCAACTGGGACAAGCAGGACCCGCCGGCGCTGCAACTGCGTCACGACCTGATGCGGGCCAAGATCGCCGGCTTCACCCAGCGCCCCGACGCGGTGCGGCGGGCCTATCCGGGCACCGACCAGAGTCTGCCGGCGCAGTATGCGCGGGCGATCTCGACCTATCGGCACGGCGACCTGCGCACCGCGGTGGCGATGGTCGATGCGCTGATCCGCGCCCAGCCCAACAACCCCTATTTCCACGAACTGAAAGGGCAGGCGCTGCTCGAAGGCGGCCGGCCGGCCGACGCCATCGCACCGCTGCGCCGTGCCGTGCAGCTGTCCGGCCGCGCGCCCCTGATCCAGATTCTGCTCGGGCAGGCGCTGGTCGCCTCCGGCAACAAGGCGCATGCCGACGAGGCCATCACCTTGCTGCGCAACGCGCTGGTGCGCGAGCCGGAAATGCCGATCGGCTATGTTCAGCTTGCCATGGCCTATAGCCGCAAGGGCGCCTATGCCGAGGCCGACCTCGCCTCGGCGCACGCCGCCCTGCTGCGCGGCGACAGCAAGACCGCACGCGACCTCGCTACCCGCGCCAAGTCACGATTTCCCGTCGGCTCCCCCGGATGGGTGCGGGCCGACGATATCGTCAGCGCCAAACCGATGGGGACCAGCAACTAACCCCCGCCACGCTCCCACCACCATTGCGGGTTATCACCCCGCGACCTGCCCCTTGAGGATAGATACCCCGCATGTTGCCGCTCCGCCTGTTATCCGCCGCCACCGTCGCGTTTGCCCTGTGCGCCGCCGCTCCCCTCGCCGCTGCGCAAACCTTCTCCGACGGCCAGCGCGGCGAGATCGAAACGATCGTGAAGAATTATCTGCTGGCGCACCCGGAAATCCTTGAGGATATGTCGGCGGAGCTGGGCCGGCGCCAGGCCGCGGCCGAGCAGGAACGACATGCCAAGGCAGTCAAGGTCCATGCCGAGACCATCTTCAACTCGCCGCGCGGCGTCGTGCTCGGCAACCCGCAGGGCGATGTCAGCATGGTCGAGTTCTTCGACTACAACTGCGGCTACTGCAAACACGCCATGGCCGACATGCTGGCGCTGATGAAGGACGATTCCAAGCTCCGCGTGGTGCTGAAGGAGTTCCCGGTGCTGGGGCAAGGCTCGGTCGAGGCGGCACAGGTCGCGATCGCCGTGCGCATGCAGGACCCCTCGGGCAAGAAATACCTCGCCTTCCATCAGAAGCTGCTCGGCGGCCGCGGGCAGGCCGACAAGGCGCGGGCGCTTGCGGCCGCCAAGGAGGCCGGCCTCGATATGGCGCGGATCGAAAAGGACATGACAAGCCCGGAGGTGCGCGCCACGTTGCAGGAGAACCTCGCGCTGGCCGAGTCGATGGGCATGAACGGTACCCCGAGCTATGTCATCGGGGACAAGGTGGTCGTCGGGGCCATCGGGCTTGAGCGGCTGAAGCAGGCGATCGCCACCGCGAGGTGTGGCACGACGTCGTGTTGACGGTCAGAATATGACTTAATAATCAATATACTATATTGATGTCCTAACCTATTCTGAAAATTATCGGCAGGCCCCCGCACCGCTATGGGGAGGCTTCCCCTCCGGCCCGCCGTTACCTATAACCCGGACAGTGGCCGCGGTTCCTGCCGGCCGCGGCCCACGGGACGCTGAATGACCCACACCATCCATGTGCTGAACGGACCGAACCTGAACCTGCTCGGCACGCGGGAGCCGGACACCTATGGTCGCGCCACGCTGGCGGACGTCGAGGCGCTGTGCCGCGAGACCGCCGAGGCGGTCGGTTACGGCATCGAGTTCCGGCAAACCAACAGCGAAGGCGCGCTGATCGACCTCGTTCACGAAGCTGGCGCCAAACGCGCCGCCGGTCTGATCGTCAATGCGGGGGGCTACACCCACACCTCAGTCGCTCTGCACGACGCGCTCAAAGCCGTGGCATTGCCGACGATCGAGGTGCATATCAGCAATATCTTCGCTCGCGAGCCGTTCCGCCACCGCTCGCTGGTGGCGCCGGCGGCGACGGCAAGCCTGTGCGGCTTCGGCATCGACGGCTACCGGCTGGCGATCCTCGGGCTGGCCGCCCGGCTCAAACTCACAACCTGACCTCTTTCACGATACGATCGGACCAAGCAAGCATGGCTCACAAGCCGCATGAGACGCCGCAGAACAGTTCGCATTCCTCCGAAGCGGCGGTTGCCGAAGGCTCGCCCACGCTGGGCGCCGAACGAAGCCTGATCCGCGAACTGGCCCAGGCGCTCGACGAAGCCAACCTGACCGAGATCGAGATCGAGCGCGCCGGCCTCAGGCTGCGCATCGCCCGCAACGTGACGGTGGCGGCAACCGCCGCGGCGAGCGCCATTGCCGCGGCCGGCCCCGCCC
>JBARWE010000276.1:0-25317 GCA_049646625.1 Xanthobacteraceae bacterium | reverse complement strand
ATGCCGTCGGCGCCCGGCGCGGTGCCGCTGACCGCGCCCGCGCGCAGATCGACGCCCTCGGCTTTGGCATGCGTGGTCAGCGCCGCGATCAGGTTGCGGTTCTCGATCATGTGGGCGAACGGCTCGCCGGGTTCGACCTCGCCGGCGAAGGTCAGGAACGACGGCCGGGTCGCGTCCTCCAGCCGGCTGTCGGTCACCACCATGTCGAGGATCGGCTGCGCCTCGGTCGCCACCTCGTCCCAGACGCCGAGCGCCTGGAACAGCCGCCGGCAGGCGGCGACGATCGCCGAGGCGCGCGGATCGTAGCCGGCGCGCTCAAACGCCGGATCGGCGACCACCACCTCGACCTGCGGCCCCAGCCCCTGGCGCAGCGCCAGCGCCAGCGCCAGCCCGGCGAATGCCCCGCCGGCAATGACGATGCGATCGGATCTGTCGGACATCGGCTGCCATCCTTGCTCTTGCCAGCGCACGCGGCCTGGGCGAGATAGATATCATCACCGTCGCCACGGCTTGCGGCCCCTCGTCGCAACAATCGTGTAGCAGCAATCGGCGGCGACCCGAAACCTCCTTGCCCCGGCTCAGGCCGGGCCGCCGCCCGCCGCCACGCGAGACCCCGATGTCCAAAAGCCTGATCGACCTCCTCGCCATTCTCGATATCGAGCAGCTGGAGGTGAATATGTTCCGCGGCGTCAGCCCGCAGACGAGCTGGCAGCGCGTGTTCGGCGGACAAGTGATCGGGCAGGCACTGGTGGCGGCCTGCCGCACCGTCGAGGGCCGCATGCCGCATTCGCTGCATTGCTATTTCCTGCTGCCCGGCGACCCGCAGATTCCGATCATCTACGAGGTCGACCGGCTGCGCGACGGCAAGAGCTACGCCACCCGCCGCGTCACCGCGATCCAGCACGGCCACGCCATCTTCTCGATGATGGTGTCGTTCCACGTCGAGGAAGCGACCGCGTTCAACCATCAGGACCGCATGCCCGACGTACCGCCGCCGGACAAGCTCACCGCCGAGGAACTGGCCAAGCAGCCGATTCTCGGCCGGATGCCGGAATTCATCCGCCGCTACTACGAATCCGACCGGCCGATCGAACTGCGCCCGGTCGAATACGAGCGCTATTTCGGCAAGAAGATCGAGGACGGCCGCATCAACATCTGGATTCGCACCGCCGCCAAACTGCCCGACGATCCGGCGCTGCATATGTGCGCGCTGGCCTACGCTTCCGACTTTTCGCTGCTCGACGCGGCGATGGCGCGCTACGGCCGCACCCTGTTCGAAAAGACCATGCTGCCGGCGAGCCTCGATCACGCGATGTGGTTCCACCGCCCGTTCCATGCCGACGAATGGCTCCTGTACAGTCAGGACAGCCCGAGCGCCCAGAACGGCCGCGGCCTGACCCGCGGCCTGATCTTCAAGCCGAACGGCACGCTGGTCGCCACAGTGGCGCAGGAAGGCTCGCTGCGCGAGCGCCGCGAATAGCTCCCCACCCGGCATGGGTCGGGCGACCTCCGGTTTTCGATCGGTTGCTGCACAGTTAGGCAGCAGCGGATATTTTTTAGGCAGCAACTTGCCGCAACCTACCTACACACATCCGTCTTTCTAAGAAAATAAAATAATATCAGTATGTTATGCCGCATCTGCGGCGTGGCACGCGATTTGATTCCTGCATTCGCGCCGGTCCGCCAGCGCGGCCCGGCTGTTCTCCGCCCGGTCACGCCGACCGGGCCAACGCAGGGATCACACCCCATGAAGATCGTGACGGCCATCATCAAGCCCTTCAAGCTCGAAGAGGTGCGCGACGCACTGACCGCGCTCGGCGTCCACGGGCTGACGGTGACGGAGGTGAAAGGCTACGGCCGCCAGAAGGGCCATACCGAAATCTATCGCGGCGCCGAATACACCGTGACCTTCGTTCCCAAGATCAAGATCGAGATCGCGATCCCAGCCGCGCAAGTCGAGCGCACCGTCGCCGCCATCGTCGCGGCGGCGCGCACCGGGCACATCGGCGACGGCAAGATCTTCGTCAGCGACCTTGAGCACGCCATGCGCATCCGCACCGGAGAGGCCGATGTCGCCGCGCTCTGACAGTCCCCTCGTGCCGTGCGCCGCGCCGCGCGGCCGCCGCCCGCCCCGCCTTTCGTTTTCCCCGACCAGGAGTCCTGCAATGACATTCCCGCTCCGCCGCGCGGCGCTGCCCGCCCTCGCGGCTGTTCTGACGGCAACGCCGGCATTCGCCGACACCACCCTCGACCGCGGCGACACCGCGTGGATGATCGTCGCAACCGTGCTGGTGCTTTTGATGATCGTGCCGGGGCTGGCGCTGTTCTACGGCGGACTGGTACGCGCCAAGAATCTCCTGTCGGTGCTGACGCAGGTGATGGCGATCGCCTGCATGGTGACGGTGATCTGGGTGATCTACGGCTACAGCCTCGCCTTCACCGGCGACAGCGGCCTGATCGGCGACTTCTCCAAGACATTCCTCGCCGGCATCACGCCGGAAAGCCTGTCCGGCAGCATTCCCGAATATGTCTTTCTCAGCTTCCAGATGACGTTCGCCTGCATCACCACGGCGCTGATCGTCGGCGGCATCGCCGAACGCATGCGCTTTGCGGCGCTGTTGGCCTTCGCCGCGCTGTGGGTCACGTTCGTCTACTTTCCGCTGGCGCACATGGTGTGGTCGGAGAACGGCTACCTGATGCAACTCGGCGCGCTCGACTTCGCCGGCGGCACCGTGGTGCACATCAACTCCGGCATCGCCGCGCTGGTTGGCGCCTTGATGCTCGGCAAGCGCATCGGCTATGGCCGCGACCTCCTGGCGCCACACTCGCTGCCGCTCACCATGGTCGGCGGCGCGCTATTGTGGGTCGGCTGGTTCGGCTTCAACGCCGGCTCCGCGTTACAGGCCAACGGCACCGCAGCACTGGCGCTGATCAACACCTTCGTCGCGACGGCGGCGGCCGGGCTGGCGTGGATGCTGGTGGAGTGGGCGGTGAAGAAGTCGCCGTCGCTGCTCGGCCTGATCTCCGGCGCGGTCGCGGGCCTGGTCGCGGTGACGCCAGCGGCCGGGCTGGTCGGCCCGATGGGCGCCCTGGTGCTCGGCGCCATCGGCGGGGCGGTGTCGCTGTTCTTCTGCACCACCGTGAAGAACGCCCTGCGCTACGACGACTCGCTCGACGTGTTCGGCATCCATGCGGTCGCCGGCATCGTCGGCTCGATCGGCACCGGCGTGTTCGTCAGCACCTCGCTGGGCGGCGTCGGCGTCGAGGGCTACGACATGGCGACCCAGGTCGGCAAGCAGGCCATCGCGGTGGCGGTGGCGATCGTGTGGTGCGGCGTCATCTCGGCGATCCTCTACAAGGTGGTCGATGCGGTGATCGGGCTGCGCGTCACCAAGGAAACCGAGCGCGAGGGGCTTGACCTCGCCGAGCACACCGAGCGCGCCTACAATATGTGAGGCAACTCCGGCGCGGACCGTCACCTCCCGGTCCGCCCGACCGGAAAGGCCCCGACGCGAGCCGGGGCCTTTCCTGCATCGCGTCCTGCGCCGCGCCGGCGGCCGATGGTTAATCGTGTCTTAACCTCGCCGCATCTATGTTGAAATCCGAACCTTTCCGCTTGGCCCTGCACTGCCGCCTGTGCGGCACGCGGGCCGCGGGCAATGTGCTGGCGGCTGATGACCCTCGCTCCGATGTCCCGACCCGCGCCCGGCAACGGCAACGCCGCCGACGGCGACAGCGAGCGTTCGCCGTTTGCGCGCCTGACGGACCTGCTGCGCGGCCACGCCCCCGGCCTGCCGCTGATCAACCTGTCGGTCGGCGAGCCGCAGCATGCGCCGCCCGCCTTCGTCGGCGACGTGCTGGCCGCCCATGTCGCCGAGTTCCGCCGCTATCCGCTGGCGCGCGGCATTGCGCCGTTCCGCGAGGCCGCCAGCGGCTGGCTTGCGCGCCGCTTCGCCCTGCCGCGCCCGCCCGATCCCGAAACCGAAGTGCTGGTGCTCAACGGCAGCCGCGACGGACTGTTCTTCGCCGCCATTGCTGCGGCACGCTTCATCGGCAAACAGGACGCGACGATCCTTTTGCCCAACCCGTTCTACCCGGCCTATGCCGCCGGCATCCGCGCCAGCGGCTGCCGCCCGGTCTATCTGCCGGCGCTGCGCGCGGGCGGCTTCCTGCCCGATCTCGACGCGCTCGACGAGGCGACGCTGAAGCAGGCCGCCGCGGTCTACCTCGCCTCGCCCGCCAACCCGCAAGGGGCGGTCGCCTCGCGCGATTACTTCGCGCGTCTTGCCGAGCTGGCGCGCCGCCACAACTTCATCGTGCTGAGCGATGAGTGCTATTCCGAAATCTACACCCGC
Organism: Xanthobacteraceae bacterium; assembly: GCA_049646625.1. Classification (GTDB taxonomy): domain Bacteria; phylum Pseudomonadota; class Alphaproteobacteria; order Rhizobiales; family Xanthobacteraceae; genus PRO6. The sequence continues at coordinate 20,962 of JBARWE010000276.1, read as the reverse complement.
GAGGCGCCCGGCAGCATGCTCGAATGCGCCGGTCCCGACTTCGAGAACATCGTCGCCTTCCAGTCGCTGTCGAAGCGCTCCAACCTGCCGGGCCTGCGCGTTGGTTTCGTCGCCGGCGACCGCCGCTTCATCGCGGCCTTTCATGACCTGCGCAACGTCGCGGCACCCCAGGTGCCGGTGCCGTTGCAGCACGTCGCCGTCGCCGCCTACGGCGACGAGGCGCATGTCGAGGCGAGCCGCGACCTGTACCGGCAGAAATTCGATCTCGCCGACGAGATTCTTGGGCGCCGGTTCGGCTATGCGCGGCCGGCCGGCGGTTTCTGCCTGTGGCTCGACGTGTCGGCACAAGGCGGCGACGAGGCGGCGGCGTTAAGACTTTTCCGCGACGGCGGCGTGCGCGTGGTGCCGGGCAGCTACCTTGCCCGCCGCATGCCGGACGGCAGCAATCCCGGCGCTGGCTTCATCCGCGTCGCCATGGTGCAGCCCGTCGACATCACCGCGGAAGCGTTACGGCGCATGGTGCGCATATTGGACTCACAAGGCTAGCCGGATGTCATGAGTATGGCAGCGATCGAACGTGTCATCCCTCTCGTCGGGCAACTGCCGGAGCCGGTGCGCGACATGCTCGGGCGGCGGCTGCGCGAATTGGCCGGCGTTGCGCTGGTGGCGCTTGCCGCGCTGGCGATCGCCGCCCTTGCCACCTGGTCGGTGGCCGATCCGAGCTTCAGCCACGCCACCGCCGGGCCGATCCGCAACGTCATCGGCTATCCGGGGGCGATCGCCGCCGACATGCTGATGCAGATCCTCGGCCTTGGCGCGATCATGCTGGTGCTGCCGGTGGCGATCTGGGGCTGGCGCATGCTGACGCACCGGCCGTTCGACCGTGAGGCGCTGCGCATCGGCTGCTGGGTATTGTGCATGGTGGCGGCGGCCGGCTTTGCGAGCTGCTTTCCGCGCAACGCCGCCTGGCCACTGCCGACCGGCCTCGGCGGCGTCATCGGCGACGCGCTGGTGCGCGCGCCGGCGATCGCGTTCGGCGCACCGGGCGCACTCTATCACATCGTGTTCGGCATCGTTCTGTTTGCCGTGATGCTGGCGACGCTCGCCTTTGCAAGCGGGTTCGGCGCCCGGCAGCGCGAACGCGACACGCTCGACGATATCGTCGACGACGTCACCATCGATGACGACGATCGCGGCGCGGTGTCGCTTGGCTTGCTGTTTCATGCGCTGATGAGCCTGAAGGCGCGGCTGTGGCGGCTCACCAAGCTGTCTTACGCCTGGCTGGTGGCAAGCCGCGAGCCGGCACGCGGCCTGCCGTTCGAGCGCCACGAGCCGAACCTCGGCGCCGGCGCGCCGCCGCTCGCCCCGCACGATCAGGACGACTTCGCCGGCGACGACGACGAAGCAAGCTACGACGACGAGGAAGAAGAAGACGAAGAGGAAGAAGAAGCTCCGGCGCCGCGCCGCCGCACCGCCCGCGCCGCGCGCACGCCGGCGCGCAAGGTCCATGCGGCGTTCGAACTGCCGCCGATCGGCGTATTGAGCCAGCCGCGCGCCAGCGACCGCACCCAGATCAGCAAGGCCGAACTGGAGGACAACTCGCGCCAGCTTGAAGGCGTGCTGCAGGATTTCGGCGTGCGCGGCGAGATCATCAAGGCCAACCCCGGCCCGGTGGTCACGCTGTACGAACTGGAGCCGGCGCCCGGCATCAAGTCGTCGCGCGTCATTGGGCTGGCCGACGACATCGCCCGTTCGATGAGCGCGCTGTCGGCGCGCGTCGCCGTCGTGCCCGGCCGCAACGCCATCGGCATTGAACTGCCGAACGAAGCCCGCGAAAAGGTTTTCCTGCGCGAACTGCTGGCTTCGAAAGACCTCGAAACCAGCACCGCGAAACTGCCGCTGTGCCTTGGCAAGAACATCGGCGGCGAGTCGATCATCGTCGACCTCGCTCGCATGCCGCATCTCTTGATCGCCGGCACCACCGGCTCCGGCAAGTCGGTCGCCATCAACACCATGATCCTCAGCCTGTTGTACCGGCTGCCGCCCGAGAAGTGCCGGCTGATCATGGTCGATCCGAAGATGCTCGAACTGTCGGTCTATGACGGCATCCCGCATTTGCTGACGCCCGTTGTCACCGATCCCAAGAAGGCGGTCGTGGCGCTGAAATGGGCGGTGCGCGAGATGGAAGAGCGCTACAAGAAAATGTCCAAGCTCGGCGTGCGCAACATCGACGGCTACAATGCCCGCGTGCGGGAGGCCATCGCGCGCGGCGAGGAACTGACACGCACCGTGCACACCGGCTTCGACAAGGAAACCGGCAAGGCGATCTACGAGGAGGAACGGCTCCCGTTCGAGCCGCTGCCCTACATCGTCATCATCGTCGACGAAATGGCCGACCTGATGATGGTCGCCGGCAAGGACATCGAGGGCGCGGTGCAGCGGCTGGCGCAGATGGCGCGCGCCGCCGGTCTGCATGTCATCCTCGCCACCCAGCGGCCGTCCGTTGACGTCATCACCGGCACCATCAAGGCCAACTTCCCGACCCGGATTTCCTTCCAGGTGACGTCGAAGATCGACAGCCGCACCATTCTCGGCGAGATGGGCGCCGAGCAACTGCTCGGCCAGGGCGACATGCTCTACATGGCCGGTGGCGGCCGCATCTCGCGCGTCCACGGCCCGTTCGTCTCCGACGAGGAAGTCGAAAAGGTGGTGCGCCACCTCAAGACGCAAGGCTCGCCCGATTATCTCGAAGCCGTCACCGCGGAAGAAGAAACCGACGAGGACGGCGCGGTGTTCGACGCCACCGGCATGGGCGCCGATGGCGGCGGCGACCTGTTCTCGCAGGCCGTCGCCATCGTCAAGCGCGACCGCAAAGCCTCGACCAGCTACATCCAGCGCCGGCTGCAGATCGGCTACAACCGTGCCGCCTCGCTGATGGAACGGATGGAACAGGAGGGCATCGTCGGCCCGGCCAATCATGCCGGCAAGCGCGAAATCCTGCTGCCCGAGGACGAGGACGGGTTCTGATGCGGCGAGGACCAGCGCATGAGCCGCGAAATCGCCACAGCGCCGCGCTAACGCCCGGTTGCGGCATCACTTCCGACAGGCACGAATGGACCGAGACAGTGACCGATCTTTTCAGGCGACCGAGCCGCCGGAGCGGCAGCCGCGCCGGCATCATGCTGGCGGCCGCCGTATTCGTGCCTTCCCTTTTCGTATCTTGCCTTTTCGTGTCCTGCCTTTTGCCGACTGCGGCCGGTGCCGCGCCGCCGCCGCCTCGCTCGCTTGCCCCGCCGCCGGTCGCCGCCGGCCAGCAGGCGGTGCCGACGCCGGTCATTCCCGATCCGCGCAAGCGCCAGCCCGCCAATATCTTCGCCAGCTTCGACGCCAATCAGCGCGCCCTGATCGGCCGCATCGGCAAGTACCTGTCGGCGGTGCAGACGATGATGGGCAACTTCGTCCAGGTCGGCCCTGACGGCCGCCGCACCACCGGCGACTTCTACATGCAGAAGCCCGGCAAGATCCGCTTCGAATACGACGACCCCTCGCCGATCGCCATCGTTGCCGACGGTACCTCGGTGGTGGTGCGCGACCGCAAGCTCGCCACGCAAGACGTCTACCCGCTGTCGCAGACGCCGCTGCGCTTCCTGCTGTCCAACAACATCGATCTGTTGCGCGACACCAACGTCGTCAGCGTCTCGGCCGACGATCTCTATATTTCCGTCACCATCGAGGAAAAGCACGCACTGGCCGGCACCAGCCGCCTGATGCTGATGCTCGACGCCAAGGACAACCAGCTCAAACAATGGACCGTGACCGACCAGCAGGGCTACGACACCACGGTCGCGGTCTACAACGTCGACACCTCCCAGAAGCTCGACCCGGCGATCTTCAAGATCGACTACACCAACTACGCCGTGCCGCTGCAATAGCCGAGCGCCGGCCGCGGCCCGCGTGGATAACCCGCGGCGTTCGCATTCTCTTTGCATCGCAAACCGTGTAGGCCCTCGATCACGATGGGCCTTCACCGATGCGCTTGACCTTCACCACATGGAACATCAACTCGGTCCGGCTGCGGATCGATCTCGTCGCGCGTTTCCTCGAAAGCGCGCGCCCCGACGTGTTGTGCCTGCAGGAAACCAAGTGCCCCGACGACGCCTTTCCGCTCAAGCGGTTCCGGCAACTCGGCTACCAGCACGTCGCGCTCAACGGGCAGAAGGGCTATCACGGCGTTGCCATCGTCTCGCGCCTGCCGTTTGAAACGAGCGAGGCGCGCAGCTTCTGCGGCAAGGGCGATTCGCGCCATATCTCGGTCGCGCTCGGCGCCGATGCCGGGCTGACAACGCCGCTGGTGCTGCATAATTTCTATGTGCCCGCCGGCGGCGACGTGCCGGACCCCGCGCTCAATCCGAAATTCGCCCACAAGCTGGCCTTTCTCGACGAGATGGCGGCGTGCGCGCCGCTGCATCCGCAAGGGGCGGGGCATCACATGCTGGTCGGCGATCTCAACGTCGCCCCGCACGAGCACGACGTCTGGTCGCACCGGCAGATGCTCAAGGTGGTGTCGCACACGCCGATCGAGTGCGAGAAGCTGCTGGCCATGCAGGCGACCGGCAACTGGCGCGACCTGGCACGCGAGCGCATTCCGCTAACGGAAAAACTCTATACTTGGTGGAGCTACCGCGCCGCCGACTGGGCCGCCGCCAACCGTGGCCGCCGGCTCGATCACATCTGGACCTCGCCGGCACTGGCGGACCGCGTCGCGGATTTCCAGGTGATGCGGGCCGCGCGCGGCTGGGAGCGACCCTCCGACCATGTTCCCGTCAGCGCCAGCTTCGACTTATAACAAGCGCCCGCCGACCAGCGTGAGATCGCTGATCGCCTGACTGGAGCGGACCATGAATTCGTCACGCAGCCGCCGCGCCGCCGCCGGATCGCTTTCCAGCACGCGCTGAAACAGGCTGCGGGCGATCCGCAGCACCACCGCCTGATCGAGCGCAACCGCCGCCGCCGGCCGTGGCATGCCCACCACCAGCGCCAGTTCGCCGATCAGCGAGGCGGGGCCAGCGATGGTCTCCTGGCCGGCCGCACCGAGGCGAAACGAGCCGCGCCGCACGACATAGCCGGCATCGGCCGCCGCGCCGGCGTCAAACAGTTTCTCGCCGGGCGCAAAGCTGCGCAACTCCGCGCCGATCGCCAGCATCCGCAGCGCGTCGGCGCCGAGCACGCGGAAGGTCGGCACCTGCGCCAGAAGGCCGATATCGTCGTCAATCGACATGCGGCCTCACCATGCCCGGCTTCACCGCTCCGCTCCGCCGCACCGACTGCCGGATGCTGCCGTCATGGCACCAGCTTGTAGCCGCCCGATTCGGTCATCAGAATCTCGGGGTTGGCGGCGTCGCGCTCGATCTTCTGGCGCAGCCGATAAATATGGGTTTCGAGCGTATGGGTGGTGACGCCGGAATTGTAGCCCCACACCTCCTGCAGCAGCGTCTCGCGCGACACCGCCTGCTGGCCGGCGCGGTAGAGGAACCGCAGGATGGCGGTCTCCTTCTCGGTCAGGCGGATTTTCTTCCCGGCGCTATCGACCATCATCTTGGCACCGGGCCGGAAGCTGTAGGGGCCGACCGAGAACACCGCGTCCTCGCTGGTTTCGTGCTGGCGCAACTGGGCGCGAATGCGCGCCAGCAGCACCGCGAAGCGGAACGGTTTCGCCACATAGTCGTTGGCGCCGGATTCCAGCCCGAGAATGGTGTCGGAATCGGTATCGTGGCCGGTCAGCATGATGATCGGCGCGGTGAAGCCGCCCTTGCGCAGGCCGCGCACCACCTCGCGCCCGTCGGTGTCGGGCAGCCCGACATCCATCAGCACCAGATCCGGCGCCTGGCTCTTGGCGGCGGCGATGCCCTTGGCCCCGGTATCGGCCGAAAACGCCTCGAACTCCTCGTGCAGCGCAAACTGCTCGACCAGCGTTTCGCGCAAGTCGGTGTCGTCATCCACGATCAGAATCTTGCGGGCGTTGACCATTGTCGTCCATCCTCCGGCGGCCCGGACTGCGAGCCGTTGCAGCCCGCCGGGCACGCCATCGCGCAACCCTTCGTATCCGTTGGCGTGCACGGCCAATATAGTGGCGCGAATCGCTGTTCCTACCGCCCGTTACGTCGATCCTGCGGCGAAATAGAGCATGTCGCGCGGAAAGTGCAAGCAGCACGCCTTCGCACCGATCCGAATGACGATGAGAAATAACCCGTTTTCAATGACTTGCCCGCAGCGCGAAGGCGATCTTGCGCTGCGCGAGGTCTATGTCCGAGGTCGCCCCGGCGAGCGGTCGCGCGGCTGGCTGATCGCCGACGGCCACGCCATTCAGGTGGCGCTCGGGCGCGGCGGCATCCGCGCCGACAAGCGCGAGGGTGACGGCGGCACGCCACGCGGCGTGTTCCACCCGGTGCGGGTGTGGTGGCGCAAGGACCGGCATGTGCGGCCGCGCACCGCCCTGCCGATCCGGCCGATCCGCCCCGATGACGGCTGGTGCGAGGAGCCGGGCGAGCGCCGCTACAACCGGCCGATTCGCCTCGGCGCCGCGACCGCCGGCGACCGGCTGACGCGCGCCGACCATCTCTACGACTTCATCATCGAGATCGACCACAACACCCGGCCGCGCATCAGCGGGCGCGGCAGCGCGGTATTTCTGCACCTGGCGCGGGAGAATTTCGGCCCGACCGCCGGCTGCATTGCCATGACCCGGCCGGCGTTGCTGCGGCTGGTGGCGCGGCTCACCCCGCAGACCCGCATCATCATTGAATAGGCGTCAGGCCGCGCCGGGCGGCGGGCGGTGGCCGAAAATCGCCGAGCCGACGCGGACATGGGTGGCGCCGAAGGCAATCGCCTCGGCAAAATCGGCGCTCATGCCCATCGACAACTCGCTTAACCCGTTGCGGGCGGCGATTTTGGCGGTCAGCGCGAAATGCGGCGCCGGCGCCTCATCGACCGGCGGAATGCACATCAGCCCGGAAATCGTCAGCCCATAGGTGTCGCGGCAGGCCTTGATGAAGGCATCGGCCTCGCCGGGGGCGATCCCGGCCTTCTGCGGCTCCTCGCCGGTATTGAGCTGCACGAACAGCCGCGGCCGCCGGGCGGTGCGCGCCAACTCCTTGGCCAGCGCCTCGCACAGGCTCGGGCGGTCGACCGAATGGATGACGTCGAACAGCGCCACCGCCTCCTTCGCCTTGTTGGACTGCAACGGGCCGATCAGGTGCAACGCAACGTCGGGCGTGGCCTCCTTCAGCTCCGGCCACTTGGCTTTGGCCTCCTGCACGCGATTTTCGCCGAACACCCGCTGGCCGGCGGCGATCACCGGGCGGATCGCCGCCGCATCGAAGGTTTTCGACACAGCGATCAGCGTCACCGTAGCCCGGTCGCGGCCAGCCTCCGCGCAGGCACGGGCAATCGCGGCCTCGACGGTTTTGAGGTTGGCGGTGGGGGAGGCAATCTCGGAGGACATCGCGGTCTCGGCGGCGGGATAAGGCACAGACCCGGCTCTACGCCATTGCCGGACAAAATTGAAGCACGCGCGGGGGGCGCTGGAACCATGGCAGGACCCACGGCCAAGACACATGACCAAGACACATGACCAGGACACATGACCAAGACACCGGCCAAGACATTACCGGCCAAGACATTGACCGAACGCAGGCTTTTATGGCCTAACCAGCGGACCCTTTCGATCCCGCTCCCGGCCGTCGCCGGGCGGGCAGGCCGGCAGACTAAAATCCCATGAGCAACGAACGTTACAACGCCCGCGACGCCGAACCCCGGTGGCAGCGCCGCTGGGACGACGAGGCGATCTTCGCCACCCGCAACGACGATCCTCGGCCGAAATATTATGTGCTTGAGATGTTCCCGTACCCGTCCGGGCGCATCCACATGGGTCACGTCCGCAACTACACGATGGGCGACGTGGTGGCGCGCTACAAGCGCGCCAAGGGGTTCGCGGTGCTGCACCCGATGGGCTGGGACGCCTTCGGCATGCCGGCCGAGAACGCCGCGATGGCCAACAAGGTCCACCCCAAGAGCTGGACCTATGCCAACATCGCCACGATGAAGGGGCAGCTCAAATCGATGGGGCTGTCGCTCGACTGGAGCCGCGAGATCGCGACCTGCGATCCCGCCTACTACAAGCACCAGCAGCGCATGTTCCTCGACTTCCTCAAGGCGGGGCTGGTCGAGCGCAAGCAGTCGAAGGTCAACTGGGACCCGGTCGACCAGACCGTGCTCGCCAACGAGCAGGTGATCGACGGCCGCGGCTGGCGCTCCGGCGCGCTGGTCGAGCAACGCGAGCTGACGCAGTGGTTTTTCAAGATCAGCAAATATTCCGACGATCTGCTGGCCGCGCTCGACAAGCTGGAGCGCTGGCCCGACAAGGTGCGCACCATGCAGCGCAACTGGATCGGCCGCTCCGAGGGTTTGCTGATCCGCTTCGCGCTCGATAGCGCGACGACACCGGACGGCGAGAGCGAGGTGACGATTTTCACCACGCGGCCCGACACCCTGTTTGGCGCGAAGTTTCTCGCGCTGTCGCCGGACCATCCGCTGGCGCAGGCGGCGGCGAAGGATAACCCGAAGCTCAAAGCCTTCATCGAGGAATGCCGCCACACCGGCACCGCGCGCGAGGCGATCGAGACCGCCGAGAAGCAAGGGTTCGACACCGGCATCAAGGCCGCGCATCCGTTCGATCCCGATTGGAAGCTGCCGGTCTATGTCGCCAACTTCGTGCTGATGGACTACGGCACAGGCGCCATCTTCGGCTGCCCGGCGCACGACCAGCGCGACCTCGACTTCGTCAACAAATACGGCCTCGGCAACACGCCGGTGGTGTGCCCGGACGGGCAGGATCCGGCCAGCTTCGTCATCACCGACACGGCTTTCGACGGCGACGGCCGCATGATCAATTCGCGCTTCCTCGACGGCATGACCATCGCCGAGGCCAAGGAAGAGGTGGCGAAGCGGCTGGAAAATTCCTTCTTGCCTCACCTTGAAAAGGGGAAGCCGGCGCGCGAAGCGGGCCGGGTGGGGATCGGCGCCGAGTCGGAACCCCCTCCCCAACCCTCCCCCTTGCAGGGGGAGGGAGCGGACAAGCCCGTCGCCGAGCGGCAAGTCAATTTCCGCTTGCGTGACTGGGGCATCTCGCGCCAGCGCTACTGGGGCTGCCCGATCCCGGTGATTCATTGCGAGACGTGCGGCGTGGTGCCGGTGCCGGTCAAGGACCTGCCGGTGCAGCTGCCCGAGGACATCACCTTCGATCGGCCCGGCAATCCGCTCGACCGTCATCCAACGTGGAAACACGTCGCCTGCCCGCAATGCGCAGGCCCGGGTCGGCGCGAGACCGACACGATGGACACTTTTGTGGATTCGTCGTGGTACTTCGTGCGCTTCACCGATCCATGGAACGAAAAGGCGCCGACCACGCAAGCCGTGGCCGACCGTTTCCTGCCGGTCGACCAGTATATCGGTGGCATCGAGCACGCCATTCTGCACCTGCTCTATTCGCGTTTCTTCACTCGCGCGATGAAAGCGACCGGCCACCTCGATCTCGACGAACCGTTCGCCGGGCTGTTCACGCAAGGGATGGTGGTGCACGAAACCTACCGCACCGCCGACGGCAGCTATGCCGCGCCCGCCGAAGTGCGCATCGAGAGCGACGGCGAGCGCCGCCGCGCCACCCTGATCGCCACCGGCGAGGAGGTGACGATCGGCTCGATCGAGAAGATGTCAAAGTCGAAGCGTAACACCGTCGATCCCGACGACATCATCTCGACCTACGGCGCCGACACCGCGCGCTGGTTCATGCTGTCGGATTCGCCACCGGACCGCGACGTGATCTGGAGCGAGGAGAACGTGCAGGGCGCCTCGCGCTTCGTGCAGCGGGTGTGGCGGCTGGTCAGCGCGACCGCACCGCTCCTGCCAAAGCCCGGCACCGCGGTCGATCCGGCGCACGCCGGAGCGAGGGCCTTGCGGGCCGCCGCGCATCAGGCGCTGGCCGACGTCTCGCACGGCATCGAGCGGCTGCGCTTCAACACCGCGATCGCCAAGCTTTACGCCTTCGTCGGCACGCTGCACGAGACGGTGGACGACCCGGCGAAACCGCTGGAAACCGATCCGGCGATCGCCGCCGCCGGCCGCGAGGCGTTCGACATCCTGGTCAAGCTGATCGCGCCGATGATGCCGCATCTTGCCGAGGAATGCTGGGCCGCGCTCGGCCATGATGGTCTGGTGTCACAGGCGCCGTGGCCGCGGGTCGAGGAGGCGCTGCTGGTCTCCGACACCATAACGCTGCCGGTGCAGGTCAACGGCAAGAAGCGGGCCGACGTCACCGTGCCACGCAACGCGCCGAACCCGGAAATTGAGGCTGCCGTTCTGGCGCTCGATGCGGTAAAGTCCGCGCTCGGCGGGAAACCGCACCGCAAGATCATCGTCGTGCCGCAGAGGATCGTCAATGTCGTGGCTTGAGATGCGGGCTGCCTTTCGCCTCGCGGCCGTGGTTGCGCTGGCCGCCGGGTTGAGCGGCTGTTTCACGCCGATGTATGCGGAGCGGCCGGACGGGGCGCCCGGTCTGCGCGACAAGCTGTCCACCGTCGAGGTGCCACCGCTGCGGCTGCCAAACGCCTCACGCGAAGCACGGCTCGGCGTCGCTATCCGCAACGCGCTGATGTTCGCCATGTATGGCGGGCCGACCGGCGCCGCGCCGGCCTACCGGCTCGACCTCAACCTCAGGAGCACCCGCTCCTCCGTGATGGTCGATCCCGCAACCGCGCGCCCCGACGTGGAGAATTACGGCATCGACGCCAGCTATCAGCTCGTCGATATCGCCACCGGCAAGCAGGTGATGAACGGCAGCACCTTCGCCCGCGTCTCGTTCGACAACCCGGGACAGGAACAGCGCTTCGCCCGCGTGCGCAGCCTGCGTGACGCCGAGGACCGCGCCGCCAGGCAGATCGCCGACAGCATCACCACGCGGCTTGCCGCCTACTTCACCGCCGGCACCTAGAACGGGATGAGAAAAAGTGTGTAGCGGTTTTCCGCCCGCATCCCGCTCTAAAATACTAGAGACGATGACGTTGATGATTTTGGATCGATTCGATCCAAAGTCGACGTGATCTAGGCGGCCGCCATGGTGGCCTTGCGTGGCCGGGAGATCGACGCCTATCTGGCGCGGCCCGATCCCGGCCGACCCATCGCATTGCTTTACGGACCCGACACCGGGCTGATCCGCGAACGCGCCGACCGGCTGTGCACCGCGGCGGTCGACGATCCGTCCGACCCGTTCGCACTGGTGCGGCTCGACGAGGCGGAATTGTCCGGCGATCCCGCCCGGCTGGTCGACGAGGCGATGACGGTGCCGCTGTTCGGCGGCCGGCGCGCGTTGCGGGTGCGCGGCGATCCGCGTCACTTCACCCGCGCGGTCGAAGTGTTGTGCGAAAGCCCGCCGCGCGACTGCCTGATCGTCATCGAAGCCGGCGCGCTCAAACCCAACAGCGGCCTGCGCGGCGTTTGCGAGAAGGCAAAGACGGCGGTGGCGATCGCCTGCTTTCCCGACACCGCGCGCGACCTCGCCCAGCTCATCGACACGGAAATGCGCGGAGCGAACCTGCGCATCTCGCGCGACGCTCACGCCGCCCTCACCGCGCTGCTCGGCGGCGACCGCCAGGCCTCGCGTAACGAAATCCGCAAGCTTGCGCTGTACGCCCACGGCAACAGCGAAGTGACACTCGACGATGTGCTCGCCACCGTGTCGGATGCATCCGACTTCGCGCTCGACCCGATCGTCGATGCCGCCTTCGCCGGCCGGCCGGCCGAGGTCGAGACCGCCATCAACAAGGTGCTTGCGGCCGGCACCTATCCCGGCCTGATCGTTGCAGCGGCACAACGCCAGGCGGCATTCCTGCATCGGGCCGCACTGCTGGTCGAAGCTGGCAGCGCGCCGCAGGCCGCGCTTGAGCGGGTGCTGCCAAGGCTGCATTTTTCACGCAAGGATCTGGTCGCGGCGGCGCTGAACAATACCGGTGCGACACGGCTCGCCGATACCATCGGTCAACTCGGCAGCGCCGCGCTCGACCTGCGCCGCCACGCACCGCTGGCAGCCAGCATCGCGCGGCGTGCCTTGATGGCGATCGCGGTCAATGCCAGGCGGCGCGGATGAACGCCGGTCAGGCCCCGGCTTCGAGGCGGCGCAAGATTTCTTCGAGCTGGTCGAGATCGCGGTAGCGCACCGTCACCGTGCCGCTGCCGTCGCCACGGTGATCGACGCTCACCTTGAGACCGAGGATGTCGCTGATGCGTCGCTCCAGCGCCACCGTATCGGCATCCTTGGTGGCCTTTTCGGCACGGGCGGCGCGCGGCGCACGCTGCGGCACGCCGGCCTCATGTGCCAATGCCTCGGTCTGACGTACGCTCAAGCCCTCGGCGACGACGCGGCGCGCCAGCGCCGTCGCATCGCTGGCGCCGATCAGCGCGCACGCGTGTCCGCCCGACAGCTCGCCGGCGACCACCATCGCCTGCACCGCATCGGGAAGCTTGGTCAACCGCATCATGTTGGCCACATGGCTGCGGCTCTTGCCGACCAGCTTTGCAATCGCCTCGGCGTTGTGGCCATGATCGGCGGCGAGCGCGTGATAGCCGTGCGCCTCTTCCATCGCGTTGAGGTCGGCGCGCTGCACGTTCTCGATGATAGCAATTTCCAGCGCTTCGGCATCGCCGACATCGAGCGGCACGATCGGCACCTCGTGCAGCCCGGCACGCTGCGCCGCTCGCCAGCGCCGCTCGCCGGCGATGATCTCGAAATGATCGGGCGTGTCCTTGAGCGGCCGCACCACGATCGGCTGAATCAGGCCGCGCTGGCGAATCGAGGCGGCCAGTTCCTCGATCTCGGCATCGGCAAAATGCCGGCGCGGGTTGTTGGGGTTGGCCTTGAGGAAAGCGACCGGCACGCGGCGCGCGGCACGCGGCCGCTCCAGACCCGGCGCCGCGCCGGCATCGCCGATCAGGCTTGCAATGCCCCGCCCCAGACGCGAGCGCGCTTCGTTAGCCATCGCCTTCTCCTTCGCCGTTACGACGCCTGCAAGTCGCGCTCACGCTGGATCACCTCGGTGGCGAGCCGCAGATAGGCTTCGCTGCCGGCGCATTTGAGATCGTAGACCAGCACCGGCTTGCCGTAGGACGGCGCTTCCGAGATGCGCACATTGCGCGGAATCATGGTGGCATAGACCTTATCGCCCATGAACTGGCGCACGTCGGCCACGACCTGGTTCGACAGGTTGTTGCGCGCGTCGAACATCGTCATGACGATGCCATGGATGATCAGCGAAGGGTTGAGCGTCGAGCGCACATGCTCGACCGTCTGCAACAGTTGCGACAGCCCTTCGAGCGCGAAGAACTCGCATTGCAGCGGCACCAGAATGGCGTCGGCCGCCGCCATCGCGTTGATGGTGATGAGGTTGAGCGACGGCGGGCAGTCGATCAGGATGTAGCTGTATTCCGGTGCGCCGCGGCCGGCATCGAGCCGGGTGACGGCATCGCGCAGCCGGAAGGCGCGGTCGCGCGCCGAACCCAGTTCAAGTTCGAGACCTGCAAGATCGATGGTCGATACGGCGATGGCGACGCGCGGCACCGCGGTCGCGACGATCGCCTCGCGCAACCCCGCCTCGCCCACCAGCACGTCGTAGGTCGAGACATCGCGGTTGGCGCGGTCGATGCCAAGCCCGGTCGAGGCGTTGCCCTGCGGGTCGAGATCGATGATCAGCACGCGCTCGCCGATCGCGGCCAGCGCGGTGCCGAGATTGATCGCGGTGGTGGTTTTGCCGACGCCGCCCTTCTGGTTGGCGAGCGCGATGATGCGCGGCCGCGGCGGCTTCGCCGATGCCGCCGGAGCCTGCTCGATCACGTTTTCGTGATCCGTTTTATCCATGGCGCGCAGGTCCCGCTTGCGAAGCGTCTTTCGGGCCGACGCCCGCAATATCCACGATCCAGCCATCGCCGGAGCGGCTGCGATGGAGTTTGTGTTGAACATTCCAATATTTAGTAGCTTCGGTCAATTCCGACTCAACATCTTGGCCCTTAAGGAACAATCCACGCGATCCACCGGCGATCAACGGGGCGGCCAGTGTGACGAGCTGTTGTAGCGGGGCGACCGCACGGGCAGTGATGCAATCGACCTGCCCGCGCACGCTGTCCACATAATCCCCGATATCCATCGGGTGGACGACCGCCGGTGCGCCCGTCACCCGAACGGCCTCCCGCAGGAACGCAGCCTTTTTGCCGTTGCGCTCGACCAGGTGGACGGACGCTTCACGCCGCCCGGCCAGCGCGCAGGCGAGAACCACGCCGGGAAAGCCACCGCCGCTGCCGAAATCCGCCCATATCACCGCTTCCGGCGCCAGTTCGAGAAGCTGGAGCGAATCGGCCACATGGCGGGTCCACACCTGTGGCACGGTCGATGGCGCAATCAGGTTGGTTTTGGCCTGCCATTCCAGTAGCAGCGCGATATAGCGGTCGAGCCGCGCTTCCGTTTCATGTGAAACAGGGACGAGCCGCAACGCCCGTGCCTTGTCCGCCGCTGATACCGTCATGGCCGCAGTTTTCGTCATGGCCCCGCCTAAGACGCAACCACCTGCCGCGCCGCCCGCCGCAGATAGGCCACCAGGATGCCGAGCGCGGCCGGCGTCACCCCGTCGAGCCGCGCCGCCTGCCCCAGCGTGCGCGGCTGCTGCAGGTCGAGCCGCTGGCGCACCTCGTTGGACAGGCCTGGCACTGACCCATAGTCGATCCCGTCCAGAAGGAGCGCCTCGTCACGCCGGAATGCTTCGACATCGGCGCGCTGGCGCTGAAGGTAGACGTCGTACTTGGCATCGATTTCAACATGAGTGGCGATGTCTGAATCGATCCGTCCCAGTTCCGGCCAGATCCGCACCAGGTCGCTCCAGCCGATGTCAGGATAGGCCAAAAGCGCAAATGCGCTGCGCCGCTGACCATCGAGATTGAGCACCAGCCCGTGCTTGCGGGCCTCGCTCGGCGTCAGCGCCAGCGCCTGGGTTCGGGCCTTGGCCTCGGCCAGCGCCGCCATTTTGGCACTGTGGGAGGCAGCCCGGGCCTCGCCCACGCAGCCGAGCGCGATGCCGCGATCGGTCAGGCGCTGGTCGGCGTTGTCGGCACGCAGGGTCAGCCGGTATTCGGCGCGCGAGGTGAACATCCGATACGGCTCGCTGACGCCGCGCGTCACCAGGTCGTCGATCATCACGCCGATATAGCCGTCGGCGCGATCAAGCACGAACGCACTCCCGCCGCCGGCGCATCGCGCGGCATTCAGCCCGGCCATCAGCCCCTGACCGGCAGCCTCTTCATAACCGGTGGTGCCGTTGATCTGGCCCGCAAGGAACAGTCCCTTGAGGCGACGGGTCTCCAGCGTCGGATCGAGTTCGCGCGGATCGACATGATCGTACTCGATGGCGTAACCCGGCCGCAGCATCTGCGCCCGCTCCAGCCCCGGAATGGTGGCGATCAAGGCGGCCTGGACATCCTCCGGCAGCGAGGTCGAAATCCCGTTCGGATACACGGTCGGGTCGTCAAGCCCTTCCGGTTCAAGGAAAACATGGTGGCCGTCGCGGTCGCCGAAGCGCACGATCTTGTCCTCGACGGAGGGGCAATAGCGCGGCCCACGACTTTGGATCTGGCCCGAATACATCGGCGAGCGGTGGACGTTGGCGCGGATCACCGCATGCGTCGCCACCGTCGTCCGGGTGATGCCGCACTGGATCTGCGGCACGGTAATGCGCCGGGTCAGCACCGAGAACGGCTCGGGAGGATCGTCGCCGGGCTGCATGTCCACTCCGGCCCAGTCGATCGTGCGACCATCAAGCCGGGCCGGTGTGCCGGTTTTGAGCCGTCCGAGCGCAAAGCCGAGCCGCTCGAACGTCGCGGAAAGGCCGAGTGAAGGCGCCTCATCGATCCGGCCGGCCGGCCACGAGCGCTCGCCGAGATGGATCAGGCCACGCAGAAAGGTGCCGGTGGTGACCACGACCGCGCCGGCTGCCAGTTCGCGCCCGTCACTCAGCCGGACGCCGGCGGCCCGGTCCGCTGCAATCAGCAGATCGCTGGCCTCGCCGTCGATCACCGTCAGGTTCGGTATCGCGCGCAGTTCCGCCTGCATCGCCGCGGCATAAAGCCGGCGGTCGGCCTGGGCACGCGGGCCGCGTACTGCCGGCCCCTTGCGGCGGTTGAGCATGCGGAACTGGATGCCGGAGCGGTCGATCACGCGGCCCATCAGGCCATCGAGCGCATCGATCTCACGCACCAGATGCCCTTTGCCGAGACCGCCAATCGCCGGATTGCACGACATGGCACCGATCGTGGCAAAGCGATGCGTCAGCAGGGCCGTGCGCGCGCCAAGCCGCGCCGCACTGGCGGCCGCCTCACAGCCGGCGTGGCCGCCGCCGATCACAATGACATCGAAGTCGGACATAGGCGGGGTTCTATACCGCCTCGGGCCGATCGAGAAGGCGCTTCGAGCGCATTCAGCCGATCGGCTGTTTCACATGAAACACATCCGCCCGCCTGCCCGCGCTCACTTGCCGATGCAGAAATCACGGAAGATCACATCAAGGACATCCTCGACATCAATCCGAGCCGTGATCCGGCCAAGCGCATTCGCCGCGACCCGCAAATGCTCCGCCTTAAGCTCCGGCTCGGTCGCGGCCAGCGCGGCCACAAGCTCCGCCACCGCTTCGTCGAGCAATGCGCGGTGACGGACGCGCGAGATCAGCGCGTCCTCGCCACCGAAATAAGCGGATGCGAAGCGCACCAGCGCGGCCAGAAGGTCAGGCATGCCATCACCACGCGCCGCCGAAATCGCAAAACCGTCCCCTCGCCCTGGTTGCCCGCCGCCAAGATCGATCTTGTTGCGGACCAGCCAGACCGGCACCGCGCCGAAGCTCGGCGGCCTGGTCTCTGCTTCAGCCGCATCATCGATCCACAACACCAGATCGGCGTCGGTTGCCCTGGCCCGCGCGCGGCGGACGCCCTCCTGTTCGACCGGGTCGGTCGCATCACGAATTCCGGCGGTATCGAGCAGGGTGACAGGGTAGCCATCGAGGTCGAGCTGTACCTCGATGACATCGCGCGTGGTGCCGGCATAGGGTGACACGATGGCCGCCTCGCGGCGCGCCAAGACATTGAGCAGCGTGGACTTTCCGGCATTCGGCGGACCGGCGATGGCAACCGTCAGACCGTTACGCAGGCGCTCGCTGTGGGCGGACGCAGCAAGCGCCGCCGCAATCTCATCGCGCAAGGCCGCAATCCGCGCCCGCGTCGGCCCAATCAGATCGTCCGGCACATCGCCCTCGTCGGAAAAATCAATCCCCGCCTCGATCAGCGCTGACGCCTCGATCACCTGCCGCCGCCAGTCCTCGGCACGGTGGCCGAGCAATCCCTGTAGCTGCCGCAGCGCCTGACGCCGCTGACGGTCGGTTCCGGCATGAATCAGGTCGTCGATCCCCTCGGCTTCGGTTAGATCGAGCTTGCCGTTCTCGAAGGCACGGCGGGTAAACTCGCCCGGTTCCGCCGGCCGTAAATCGGGCAGACGCGCCAATGCGGCAAACACCGCCGCCACCACCGCGCGACCGCCGTGGACATGCAGTTCGGCGACATCTTCACCGGTCGCGCTGTGCGGCGCCGGAAACCACAGCACCAGCCCGTGATCGATGACGGCCCCATCGGCATCCCGCAGGAGCGCCGGGCGCGCCAGCCGGGGCGGCGGCAATCGAGCCGCCAGCGCTTTCAGCGCATGGCCCGCCGCCGGCCCGGAAATGCGGACAATAGCAATCGCCGACGGCAGCAGCCCCGACGACAAGGCAAAGATGGTTTGACCGCGCAGCATCATGGCCTATCTGTGTTTGAAAGCGGTATTCGCCCGCCAGCTTCCCTGAAAGCCGTAATGCTGCGATGCAGCATATGCGCCGAGGTTTATCCCATGTCCAATGCTGCGCCGCACAAAAACCGCCTGGCCTTGGAAACCAGTCCCTACCTCCTGCAGCATCAGCACAATCCGGTGGACTGGTGGCCTTGGGGTCCGGCAGCGTTGGCTGAGGCGCAGCGTTTGAGCCGCCCGATCCTGCTCTCGATCGGCTACGCCGCCTGCCACTGGTGTCATGTCATGGCCCACGAAAGTTTTGAGGACGACGCCACCGCGGCGGTGATGAACGAGCTGTTCGTGAATATCAAGGTCGACCGCGAGGAACGCCCGGACATCGACCAGATCTACATGAGCGCGCTGCATCACCTCGGGCAGCAGGGCGGCTGGCCGCTGACCATGTTCCTGTCGCCGGACGGCGCGCCGTTCTGGGGCGGCACCTATTTTCCGAAAGAGCCACAATATGGCCGGCCCGGCTTCACCGACGTGCTGCACGAGGTGGCGCGGGTGTTCCGCGAGGCGCCCGACAAGATCGACCAGAACCGTCAGGCACTGGTCTCCCGGCTGACCGAACGCACCCGCCTGCAAAACCCCGGCACCATCGGTCTGTCCGAGTTGGACAACGCCGCCGTCTCCATTGCCGGCGCCACCGATCCGGTCAACGGGGGCCTGCGCGGCGCCCCGAAATTTCCGCAATGCGCCATGCTGGAATTCCTGTGGCGCGCGGGCGCCCGCAGCGGCGATCCCCGGTTCTTCGCTACCACCAACCTGGCGCTGACCCGGATCAGCCAGGGCGGCATCTACGACCACCTCGGCGGTGGTTACGCCCGCTACTCCGTCGATGAGCGCTGGCTGGTGCCGCATTTCGAGAAGATGCTGTACGACAACGCGCAACTCCTCGATCTGCTGGCGCTGGAACAGGCCCGCGCGCCCAACCCCCTCTATGCCGAGCGGGCGGCGGAGACGGTTGGTTGGCTCGCGCGCGAGATGGCACAGCCCGAGGGCGGGCTGTCATCCTCGCTGGATGCCGATTCGGAGGGCGAAGAAGGCAAGTTCTATGTCTGGTCGGCCGATGAAATCGCCCGCGTTCTCGGCCCCGACGATGCTGCGCTATTTGCTGCGAAATACGATGTCAGCCTTGAGGGGAACTTCGAGGGAAAGAATATTCTCAATCGCCTCAATGGCCTGACCGATACGCCCGAGGAGGCGGCGCGCCTTGCCATGCTGCGCGACATGCTGCACCAAGGGCGCAGCAAACGTATTTCCCCCGGCCTCGACGACAAAGTGCTGGCCGACTGGAACGGTCTTGCGATCGCGGCCCTCACCCATGCCAGCGGTGCCTTCGGCCGGCCGGACTGGCTGGCAATGGCGCGGCGCGCTTTCGCTTTCGTCGCGGCGGAGATGAGCCGCGGCGACCGGCTCGGCCATTCCTGGCGCGAGGGGCGGCTGATGTTTCCGGGGCTGGCCCCGGACCATGCGACCATGATCCGCGCCGCACTGGCGCTTTACGAGGCGACCGGCGAGCCGGAATTCCTGGCGCAGGCGGTGCGCTGGCAAACTGCTCTCGACACGCATTACGCCGACCGCGAGCATGGCGGCTACTACCTCACCGCCGACGATGCCGAGGGGCTGATCGTGCGGCCGCACGCCACGGTGGATGATGCCGTTCCCAATCACAACGGCCTGATCGCGCAAAACCTGGTGCGGCTGGCGGCCCTCACCGGCGACGACCGCTATCGCGCGCAGGCCGATGCGCTATTTTCCGCGCTGCTGCCGATCGCGCAGGACAACGTGTTCGGCCACCTGTCGCTCTTGAACGCGCTCGACCTCAAGCTCACCGGCCCCGAAATCGTTGTCACCGGGCGCAGCCCCGATGCTGACGCCTTGCTCATGGCCGCGCGCCGACTGCCGCACGCCACGTCCATTGTGCTGCATATATCCGATGCCGCCTCATTGCCGGCAAATCATCCGGCCCGCGCCAAGGCCGAATCGATCCAAGGCGCAGCCGCGTTCGTCTGCCGCGGACAAAGCTGTTCGCTGCCGGTGACGGATGCACAAGCGCTAAGCAATTTCGCACAGTCGCCTGCCGCATAACGTCGCCGGCTCACAAAAAATGCCCGCACGAGGCGGGCATTTTTAGGTCGATCGCTTGCGCGCTCAGGTATTCATCGAGTCGAAGAACTCGCTGTTGTTCTTGGTGTTGCGCAGCTTATCGAGCAGGAACTCGATGGCATCCATGGTGCCCATCGGGTTGAGGATACGGCGCAGCACATACATCTTCTTGAGGAGCTGCGGATCGGTGATGAGTTCTTCCTTGCGGGTACCCGAGCGCGAGATGTCGATCGCCGGGAAGATGCGCTTGTCAGCGACCTTGCGGTCGAGAATCAGCTCGGAGTTGCCGGTGCCCTTGAACTCCTCGAAGATCACTTCGTCCATGCGGCTGCCGGTATCGATCAGCGCAGTTGCGATGATGGTCAGCGAACCGCCCTCCTCGATGTTGCGCGCCGCGCCGAAGAAGCGTTTCGGCCGCTGCAGCGCATTGGCATCGACGCCGCCAGTCAGCACCTTGCCGGACGACGGCACCACGGTGTTGTAGGCGCGGCCAAGGCGCGTGATCGAATCGAGCAGGATCACCACGTCGCGGCCGTGCTCGACCAGACGCTTGGCTTTCTCGATCACCATCTCGGCGACCTGGACGTGACGCACCGCCGGCTCGTCGAAGGTCGAGGACACCACCTCGCCCTTGACCGAACGCTGCATGTCGGTGACTTCCTCCGGCCGTTCGTCGATCAAAAGCACGATCAGATAGCATTCGGGATGGTTGGCGGTGATCGAATGCGCGATGTTCTGCATCAGCACCGTCTTGCCGGTGCGCGGCGGCGCCACGATCAGCGCGCGCTGGCCCTTGCCGATCGGCGCGACGATATCGATCACCCGCGCCGACAGATCCTTGCGGGTCGGATCGCCAATTTCGAGCCGGAAACGCTCGTCCGGGAACAGCGGCGT
>JBARWE010000275.1:0-2123 GCA_049646625.1 Xanthobacteraceae bacterium | reverse complement strand
CTCAAAGCCGCTGTCCCCGCGCTGTTGACGGTGATCGTGCCGCGCCACCCCGCGCGCGGCGCCGCGATCGGCCAGGCCATCGCGGCGACCGGCCTCAACGTGGTGCTGCGCTCGCAGGAGCGGCTGCCGTCGGCCACCACCGACATCTATGTCGCCGATACCATGGGCGAGATGGGGCTGTTCTACCGTCTTGCGCCGATCGTATTCATGGGCGGCTCGCTGGTCGCCCACGGCGGCCAGAACCCGATCGAGGCGGTCAAGCTCGGCGCCGCCATCGTGCATGGCCCGCATGTCTTCAACTTCGCCGAAGTCTACCATGCGCTCGACCAGGCGGGCGGCGCGCTGCCGGTTGCCGACGAGGCGGCGCTGGTCCGGCAACTCGGCTATCTGCTTGGCAACCGCGCGGCGCGTCATCAGGTGCTGACGGCCGCGGAGGATGTGGTGGCGGACCTCGGCGGCGCGTTGCAGCGCACGCTCGCGGCGTTGCAGCCCTACCTTCTGCAACTGCGATTCGAGAGCAGCGCGCGCGATGCGTGAACCGGCATTCTGGTATCGGCCATTGTCGTGGCAGGCGCGCCTGTTGCAGCCGCTGGCAGCGCTCTATGGCCGGATCGCGGCGCGGCGTATGGAGGGAGAGGGCGAGCGTGCCGGCATCCCGGTGATCTGCGTCGGCAACTACCATGTCGGCGGCGCCGGCAAGACGCCGACCGTGATCGCGCTCGTGGCGCTGCTGCGCGAACTGGGCGAGACGCCGGTGATCGTCAGTCGCGGTTATGGCGGGCGGCTCGGCGGTCCGGTCGCGGTCGATCCCGCCCGCCATAGCGCCGCCGACGTCGGCGACGAGCCGCTGATGATGGCAAGCCGGCTGCCGGTGGTGGTGGCGCGCGACCGTGCCGCCGGCGGGCGCTTTGCCAGGCGCCATGGCGCAACCGTGGTGCTGCTCGACGACGGCTTTCAAAACCCCGGCCTCGTCAAGGACGTGTCGCTGATCGTCATCGATGCCCGGCGCGGCGTCGGCAATGCCTGCGTGTTTCCCGCCGGCCCGTTGCGCGCGCCGCTGATGCCGCAGATGGCGCGCACCGATGCACTCATAGTCGTCGGCAACGGCACCGCGGCGGATCGCGTGATGACCGAGATCGCCGCCCATGGCGGCCTGGTGTTCCGCGCCCATCTGGCGCCGGTTGAGGCGCATCTGGCCCGGCTGCGCGGCCGCCGGGTGCTGGCTTTTGCCGGCATCGGCGATCCGGCGCGGTTTTTTGCAACGCTTGGCGACAACGGCGTCGAGGTGGTTGAGGCGCGCGCCTTTGCCGATCATCACCCCTATGTCGCGGCCGAGATCGACGACCTGCGCGAGGCGGCGATGCGGCAGGCGCTGGTGGTGGTGACGACCGAAAAGGACATGGCGCGGCTGGCCGGTGATCCCGCTTTAGCGAAGCGCATCGAGGACATCGCGATGTTTCCGGTGACGCTCGGCTTCACCGACGAGGATGGCCTCAAGGCGTTCCTGGGCCGGCGCCTCAAGGATGCGCGGGCGAAAACCGGCGCATGATCCGCCGGGTTACGACGCGGCAGGCCGCGGCGCGTTCGGGAAATGCCGCTCCAGCACGGCATCCGGCGTGGCGTAGGCTTCCTGCAGATCGACGCTCCAGTACTTCAATTCGTCGAGCGGGATATGCACGCCGGTGACGGCGCACAGCACATAGGAGCCGGGCGATACCACCCGGAAATCGCCGTCGAGATACTGGACCTTGGCTTCGCCCTGGCCGGAGGGGCCGAATCTGTTGAGCACGTCGCTCTCCCCGTTCGATCGCGGCTATAGATAGGGACTGCCGGCCGGCAGGTAAACCCGGAAGCCGAGAGCATGATCCCTAAAAGCTTGCCCTCGGCTTGACCCGAGGGTGGAAACCGGTTTTTGGGCAAGATCATGCTCGAACGAAAAGATAATCGACGAGCCTGATCCAACGTCGGTTGAATCGGACTCTAGAACAAGTCGCCCTGGTCGCTGCCGGCCTTGCGCTCGCGCCGTGGTGCCGGGCGGGCGGCGCCGGAGGGGGCGCCATCGGCGGTCGCCGCGAGGTGGCCGTCGGCGAATTCGATATCGAGCCGGCTGCCCGCCGCCACGC
>JBARWE010000274.1:0-8599 GCA_049646625.1 Xanthobacteraceae bacterium | reverse complement strand
GCCGCTCGCGGCGCCGCCGACGCCGGCCGGGCGGGGCTTTGCGGGTCTCGGCTCCCGGCGCCGTTGCCTTCATGCTCCAGCGCCGCGCGCACCTCGGCGAACTGGCGCAGCGAGGCTTTATCCACCTTGGGGAATTTCAGCTTGAGCCGGTCGAGGGCGGCGACGATGGCGGAGCCGATCACCACGCGGCCGAACCACTTATAGTCCGCCGGCACGACGTACCACGGCGCGGCCGGGGTCGCGGTGTGGCGGATCACCTCCTCGTAGGCCGCCTGGTAATCGTTCCAGCGCTTGCGCTCGTCGACATCGTCCATCGAGAACTTCCAGTTCTTCGACGGCTCGTCGAGACGTTCGAGAAACCTCTGACGCTGCTCCTCCTTCGAGACGTGCAGGAAAAATTTCAGCACGATCGTGCCATTGCGGGAGAGGTAGCGTTCGAACGCCACGATGTCCTCGAAGCGCTCGCGCCAGATGTTTTTCGTCACCAGCCTGCGCGGCAGCCGCTGTTTCGCAAGGATTTCGGGATGCACCCGCACGACGAGGCATTCTTCGTAATAAGAACGATTGAAGATGCCGATGCGGCCGCGCTCGGGCAGGCACTGCGAGGTGCGCCACATGAAATCGTGATCGAGTTCCTGCGGCGACGGCGCCTTGAAGGAATAAACCTGGCACCCTTGCGGATTGACGCCGGACATGACGTGCTCGATGGCGCTGTCCTTGCCGGCGGCGTCCATGCCCTGAAAGATCAACAGCAGCGACCAGCGGTTCTGCGCATAGAGCTTTTCCTGCAATTCGCGCAGCCGCTCGCGGTTGGCGGCGATGATTTTATGCGCCGCCTCCTTGTGCAGGCTGCCCTTGAAATCGGTCGCATGGGCGCCGATGTCGAAGCGCTGCACGCCATCGATACGGAACGGTTCGATATAGGGCGCCAGCGCCGCGCCGAAATCACTTTTCCTGCGGGCCATATCCCGTACCTCACATTGTCCGGTCGCAAGGGTAATGCGCCGGACACCGTTTCGGTAGCCGGCTTTGTCGGACTAGCCGCGATGTGATAGGGGCTGACCTTGCATGAGCGCGCCAGCCCCAGCGATTTCCGTGCAGCGCGTGACCAGGCATTTCGGCCGAGTCACGGCGGTGGACGACGTGTCGCTCGATATCGGCGAGGCCGAATTTCTCGCCGTCGTCGGGGCGTCCGGGTCCGGCAAAACCACGCTGCTCAGGCTGATCAACCGGCTGATCGCGCCCGAGGCGGGGCACATCGTCATCCACGGCGAGGACATCGCACATGGCGACGCCGTGGCGCTGCGCCGGCGCATCGGCATGGTGTTCCAGAGTGGCGCACTGTTCCCGCACATGAGCGTCGCCGACAATATTGGCATCACGCCACGCCTCATCGGCCGGCCACGGCGGGAGATCGCGGCACGCATCGACGAGATGATGGCGCTGGTCCAGCTCGCGCCCGAGCTGCGCGCGCGTCTGCCGCACGAACTCTCCGGCGGGCAGCGCCAGCGCGTCGGCGTTGCGCGGGCGCTCGCTGCCAGCCCACGCATCATGCTGATGGACGAGCCGTTCGGCGCGCTCGACCCATTGACCCGCGACGCGCTCGGCCAGGACTACCGCGGACTGCATGCGCGGCTCGGCCTCGTCACGGTGATGGTGACACACGACATCGCCGAGGCGCTACTGCTCGCCGACCGCATCGCGGTGATGCGCAAGGGACGGCTCATCGCCGTCGCCGACCCGAAACGGATTTCGCAGAGCGGGGACGCCTATGTGCGCGACCTGCTGCGCGCGCCACGCCGGCAGGCGGAACGGCTCGCCGCGCTGCTGACGCAGGACGCACGATGACGGCCCCGCTCGATCCACGCTGGAGCGAGGCCCTCGCGCGGCTGCCGGACTATCTCGGCGCGCATGTTCAGGTCAGCGTCACAGCGCTGGCGCTCGGCCTTGCCGTCAGCCTGCCGCTGGCGCTCGCCACCCGCCACCGCCCGGCCGCGCGCGGCGTGTTGCTCGGCATCGCCGGCATCGCCCAGACCGTGCCGGGGCTGGCGCTGCTGGCGCTGTTCTATCCGCTGCTGCTGGCGCTCGCCGCGCTCTCGTCTCAGTGGTTCGGCTTGTCCTTCTCGGCCTTCGGCTTTCTGCCGGCCGTGCTGGCGCTGGCGCTCTATGCCATGCTGCCGGTGCTGCGCAACACCCTCACCGGGATGCAAACAATCGACCCGGCCTTGATCGAGGCAGCCAAGGGCGTCGGCATGACACCACGGCAATCGCTTGCACTGGTTGAGTGGCCGCTGGCGCTGCCGGTAATCATGGCCGGCATCCGCACCGCCGCGGTGTGGGTGATCGGCACCGCCACGCTGTCGACGCCGATCGGCCAGACCAGCCTCGGCAACTACATCTTCGCGGGGCTACAGACACAGAACTGGGTGTTCGTGCTGTTCGGCTGCGCCGCCGCCGCCCTTCTCGCGCTCGCCGTCGATGGTCTGCTGGCGCTGATCGAACACGGCTTGCGGCAACGGCGCGGCCGCACACGGATCGCGTTCGGCGTTATGGGCCTTGCGGCGCTGATCGCCGCCTCGCTGGCGCCAAGCCTGGCGCGCGCGCCCACGCATTATGTGATCGGCGCGAAAACCTTCGCCGAGCAATATGTGCTGGCGCAACTGATTGCGCAGCGCCTTGATGCGGCGGGCCTCAGCGCCACCACCCGCGAGGGGCTTGGCTCCAACGTCATCTTCGAGGCACTGCGCCAGGGCGAGATCGACGCCTATGTCGATTACTCCGGCACGCTGTGGGCCAATCAGTTCCGGCACACCGACGTCAAGCCGCGCGATGAACTGCTGGCGGAGCTGAGCGCAATGCTGGCGCGCGACAACGTCACGCTGATGGGCAACCTCGGTTTCGAGAACGCCTATGCACTGGTGATGCCGCGCGCCCGCGCCAGCACCCTCGGCATCCGCTCGATCGCCGACCTTGCCGCCCACACACCGGAGTTGTCGATCGCCGGCGACTACGAGTTCTTCTCGCGCCCGGAGTGGGCGGCATTACAACAAGCCTACGGCTTGCGCTTTCGCGCAGAGCGCCAGATGCAGCCCGACTTCATGTATGCGGCGGTGGCGGCCGGCGAGGTCGATGTCATTGCCGGCTACACCAGCGACGGCCTGATCGCGAAGTACGATCTTGTCGTGCTCGACGACCCCAAGCAGGCGATTCCGCCTTACGACGCGGTGCTGCTGTTGTCGCCGCGCCGTGCGGGCGACCGCGCTTTACGCGAGGCGCTGCGGCCGCTCATTGGCACCATCGATATCTCCACTATGCGCGACGCCAACCTGCGCGCCGCCGCTGGCAACGCCGGCTCCGCCGCCACCGTCGCCCGCTGGCTGTGGGAACAGATCGCGGCGCGGCACAAATAAAAAAAGCCCGCGCGAACGCGGGCCTGCGCCCCCACCCTACCCTCCCCCGCAAGTGGGGGAGGGATAAAGGGAGGGGGAAGATCAAGTCTTTAATTCTTCGACTTGTCCACCAGTGCACCCTTCTTGATCCACGGCATCATGTCACGCAGCTTGGCGCCGACCTCCTCGACCTGGTGCTGGGCCAGCTTGGCACGGGTCGCCTTGAACGAGGTCTGGTTGACCTTGTTCTCCAGCATCCAGTTGCGGGTGAAGATGCCGTTCTGAATGTCGGCCAGCACGCGCTTCATCTCGGCCTTGGTTTCGGGCGTGACGATACGCGGCCCCGAAACGTATTCGCCATACTCGGCGGTGTTGGAGATCGAGTAGTTCATGTTGGCGATGCCGCCTTCGTAGATCAGGTCGACGATCAGCTTGACCTCGTGCAGGCACTCGAAATACGCCATCTCCGGCGCGTAGCCCGCCTCCACCAGCGTCTCGAAGCCGCCCTTGATCAGTTCGACCAGGCCGCCGCACAGCACCACCTGCTCGCCGAACAGGTCGGTCTCGCACTCCTCGCGGAAGGTGGTTTCGATGATGCCGGCGCGGCCGCCGCCGATCGCCGAAGCATAGGACAGGCCGAGATCGTGGGCGTTGCCCGAGGCGTCCTTATGAACCGCGATCAGGCAGGGCACGCCGCCGCCGCGCTGATACTCCGAGCGCACGGTGTGGCCGGGGCCTTTCGGCGCCACCATCAGCACGTCGAGATCGGCGCGCGGCTCGATCAGGTTGAAATGCACGCTGAGGCCATGGGCGAACAAGAGCGCCGCGCCGTTCTTCATGTTGTCGTGCAGGTGATCGCGGTAGATGTCGGCCTGCAACTCGTCGGGCGTCAGCATCATGATGACGTCAGCCCACTTGGCGGCCTCGGCCACCTCCATCACCTTGAAGCCGGCGGCTTCCGCCTTCTTGGCCGAGCCGGACCCCTTGCGCAGCGCGATCGCGACTTCCTTGACGCCGGAGTCCTTCAGGTTCAGGGCATGGGCGTGCCCCTGGCTGCCGTAGCCGATGATGGCAACCTTACGGCCCTTGATCAGGTTGATATCGGCGTCGCGGTCGTAATACACACGCATGGTCGGTCCTCTGGTTCAGGCGGGCGCGCTGGCCCGGTACAGCATGTTCGGGGTGGTTTGAGGCCGCCGCGCGCGCAGCGGCCGGATCGGAAATGTCCGACGTTCTCTAAAGCATTTTGCCGCGGAGGGGAAACCGGTTTTGCGCATGGCTGTCGCCTTAACCGTCGGTCAATACCGGATAAACCGAGGCGATCAGCAGGGCGGCCATCGTCCAGTTGAAGATACGGATGCCACGCTCCGAGCGCACCAGCTTCTGTAGCGAGGAGCCGAACAGCGTCCAGGCCACCGCCGACGACAATCCGAGCACCAGTAGCAGCAGCGACATCGTCACGATATTCCACGGATAGCTCGCCAGCGCGGCATAGGCGGTGACGGTGCCGATGGCGATGATCCACCCCTTGACGTTGACCCACTGGAACAGCGCCGCCTCCCAGAACGTCAGCGGCCGGCGCGCGCCCTCGCTCGCTTCCGTCGGCCCGGAGCGAGCGATCACCACCGCGAGATAAACGAGATAGGCGGCGCCGCCGTATTTGAGCACGGATTGCAGCAGCGGATAGCTGTTGAACACCGCCCCCAACCCGAACCCCACTACCGCGACGAGAAAGGAAAAGCCGAGCGCCACCCCGGCGACATGCGGCAGCGTGCGGCGCAGGCCGAAATTCAGCCCCGACGCCAGCAGCATGACGTTGTTCGGCCCCGGCGTGTAAAGCCCGGCAACCGCGAAGGCGATGAAAGCAATCAGCAGCTGTTGCGAGACCATGGGGCTGACCGAAGCGATGTGGCTTCCGCGGGCTAGATTTCGTCCGGCCCCCGGCCGATTGCGGCGACGCCGGTCCGCGACACCTCGACAAGACCGAGCGGCACCATCAGTTCGATGAACTGGCTGACCTTGTTGCTGTTGCCGGTGATCTCGAACACAAAGCTCTCAAGCGTGGAATCGATGACGCGGGCGCGGAAGGCATCCGCCAGTCGGAGCGCCTCGACGCGCGGCTCGCCCTTGCCCCGCACCTTGACCATCGCCAGTTCCCGTTCGATCGAGCGGCCGGTCAGCGTCATGTCGACCACGCGATGCACCGGGATCATGCGGTCGAGCTGGTTCTTGATCTGCTGGATCACCATCGGTGTGCCAGTGGTGACGATGGTAATGCGCGACACATGCTTCTGGCTTTCGGTCTCCGACACCGTGAGGCTTTCGATGTTGTAGCCACGGCCGGAGAACAGCCCGATGACGCGCGCCAGCACGCCGGGTTCGTTGGCGACCAGCACCGACAGCGTATGAGTTTCGCTGGGGTCGCGGCGATCTTCGAGGAAATAGGCGGAGGCAGGCTGGTTCATCGTCGTATCTCAACCTCTCAAAACTATCTGAAGCGCCATTGCCGGGCTTGACCCTGCAATCCATCATTTTTGAAGAATGATGGATGCGCGGATCAAACCCGCGCATGACTGGCTGGTGGTGTTGCTCTCCAGCATCACACCAGCGCCTTGCCGCCGGCGAAGGCTTTCGCGGTCGCCTCGTCATTGGCCTCGGCCGGCAGCAGCATCTCGTTGTGTGCCTTGCCCGAGGGGATCATCGGGAAGCAGTTTTCCAGCGCCGCGACGCGGCAGTCGAACAGTACCGGCTGCCGCACCTTGATCATTTCGGTGATGGCGCCGTCGAGATCGGCCGGCTTGGTCACTTGCAGCCCGACGGCGCCATAGGCATCCGCGAGCTTGACGAAATCGGGCATCGCCTCGGTGTAGGAATGCGACAACCGGTTGCCGTGCAGAAGCTGCTGCCACTGCCGCACCATCCCCATGTACTGGTTGTTGAGGATGAAGATCTTGATCGGCAGGTCATGCTGGATCGCGGTGGACATTTCCTGCACCGTCATCTGCACCGAGGCGTCGCCGGCGATGTCGATGACCAGCGCATCGCGATGCGCCACCTGCACGCCGAGCGCCGCCGGCAGACCATAGCCCATGGTGCCAAGCCCGCCGGACGTCATCCAGCGGTTCGGCTCCTCGAAGCCGAAGAACTGCGCCGCCCACATCTGATGCTGGCCGACCTCGGTGGTGATGTAGGTGTCGTGGCCGCGCGTCAGGTCGAACAGCCGCTGGATCGCATATTGCGGCAGAATGACGTCGTTGTTCTTCCTGTAAGCCAGCGAATTGCGCGCCCGCCAGGTGGCGATCTGCTGCCACCACGGCTTGATGTCCGGCGCCTTCCCAGCTGCCTTCCCCGACCCTTTCCCCGCCGTCTTGAAGGCGGCCAGCAGATCGGTCAGCACATGCCCGGCATCACCGATGATCGGCACGTCGACGCGGATGTTCTTGTTGATCGACGACGGATCGATATCGATGTGGATTTTCTTCGATCCCGGCGAGAACGCATCGATCCGCCCGGTGATGCGGTCGTCGAAGCGGGCACCAACGCACAGCATGACGTCGCACCCGTGCATCGCCATGTTGGCTTCGTAAGTGCCGTGCATGCCGAGCATGCCGAGCCAGTTCGCCCCCGAGGCCGGATAGGCGCCAAGCCCCATCAGCGTCGAGGTGATCGGAAAGCCGGTCGCCTCGACCAGCGCGCGCAGCGCCGCCGCCGCCGCCGGGCCGGAATTGACCACGCCGCCGCCGCTATAGATCACCGGCCGCTTGGCCGATGCCAGCAGGGCGGCCGCCTTGGCGATCTGCGCCGGGTCGCCCTGCACGCGCGGATTGTAGGAGACGTGAACGTCGGATTTCCGCGGCGGGTGATAGGTGCCGACGGCGAACTGGATATCCTTGGGCACATCGACCACCACCGGCCCCGGCCGCCCGGAGGTCGCGACATAGAACGCCTCGTGCAGCACCCGCGCCAGGTCGTCGACATTGCGCACCAGCCAGTTGTGCTTGGTGCTGGGGCGCGTGATGCCGATCGTGTCGCACTCCTGGAAGGCGTCGTTGCCGATCAGATGCGTCGGCACCTGCCCGGTGATGCAGACCAGCGGAATGGAATCCATCAGCGCATCGGTCAGCGGCGTCACCATGTTGGTGGCGCCCGGACCCGACGTCACCAGCACGACGCCCGGCTTGCCGGTGGAGCGCGCATAGCCCTCGGCGGCATGGCCCGCGCCCTGCTCGTGGCGCACCAGGATGTGCTCGACCTCGCTCTGCTGGAAAATCTCGTCATAGATCGGCAATACCGCCCCACCCGGATAGCCGAAAATGTGCTTGACGCCATGATCGATCAGCGCGCGCACGATCATGGCAGCGCCCGTCATGCGGTTGGGATCATGAGGCTGGTCGTCGCTCATCTTGAAGGTCTCCGAGGTAAGAAAGCCGGTCGTTCGGTCGCGGATGGTGCCGTTCAGGCAATAAAAAAGGGCCGCGAAGGCCCTTGCACACCGCCTGGTTAGCGGGTGGCCGTCAGCCACCCCCGGCGGTGTGCCAGGGTACGATAAGGATGACGGTGCTGGTAATGAAATTGCGCATCTGGAGCAGGACTTTTCCAAAGATTGCCGAAATCATAGAGCCGCCGGCGCGGCCGGTCAAGCCAAATCGTCGCGTCCGGCCGAGGCCAAAGCGGCGCGGACCGCTGCAGCAGCGCTTTCGGGAGCGATCCAGGCAAATTCCGGCAACTGGTGGCGGAACCAGGTGAATTGCCGCTTGGCGTAGTGGCGGGTATCGGCCTGGCCGGCCGCGATCGCGTCCTGAAGCGGGATTTCGCCAGCCAGATGCCGGATCAGCGCCGGCACGCCGTGCGCCTTCATCGCCGGCAGCAGCGGGTCGAGCTGCCGCGCCTTGAGCCGCGCCACCTCGTCGAGCCCGCCCGCCGCCAGCATGGCCTCCAACCGGCGGTCGATGCGCGCGTACAGCGTGGACCGGTCGGGAGCGAGGAAGAAGGCGCGCACACGCTCGGGCGGCAGCAGCGGCGGCAAACCCTCGTCGTGCCACGCCGTCAGCGAACGCCCTGTCGCCTCAACCACTTCGAGGGCGCGGGCGATGCGGCTGCGGTCGCGCGGGGTCAGCCGTGCCGCCGTCGCCGGATCGCGCCGCGCAAGTTCCGCATAGAGGCTTTCGACGCCATCGCGGGCGAGCCGCGCCCTGACCGCCTCGCGGATA
>JBARWE010000273.1:0-9712 GCA_049646625.1 Xanthobacteraceae bacterium | reverse complement strand
GCGTGGGAGCGGTGAGCGCGGCCGCGGCGATAAGCGCCGCGGCGGACGTGGCCAAAAGCATCTTTTTCATGACATCACCTCTCTGGCCTCTCGGGGCCTTGCGGCCGGCCGCCTGGGCGCGGTCGCGGGAACTGTCAGGGGCAGATCATGCCCAAGGCGCTTGAATGAAGGCTGAACGGCGGGGCCGGAATCCCGCCATCTTTGCCACGCCGGCATTAACCTTCGCCACGACTTGTCCGGATTGCTCCGGCTGTCGTTCCCGGCCGTTGCGTGGGTGAAAACGTTCACGGGGGTAGCCGGTTCGCCGCGGGCCTGGGAAAAATATCCCTGCGGCTGCCGCAAGCCAGTTTGGAATCTCTTCAAACTGCTGTTTTTGCTTTTGCATCTTCTCTCCCCGTTCAATACTAAAGAAGCAAGCCTGTCTGTTCCGGGGTCGGGTTGCAGCACCATCATGATTGTCTGTTCGTGTAACGTTCTGACTGACCATGACGTCCGCAGCGTCGTTGACGGCGCGGCCGACCTGCTGCCGCGCTCCCCCAACCAGGTCTATGGCTGCCTTGGCTGCAGCGCCCAGTGCGGCCGCTGCGCCCGCACCATCCGCAAGATTATGACCGAAGCGCTTGGCGCCTGCGCCAAGAGCTGCTGCGAGGGCTGCCCGCACTCGGCGGCACAGCCGCGCACCACGGCGGCCGACCCGGTTGCCGCGCTGCCGATGCCGCCTTCGGAGATTGCGGCCGCGCCATAGCCGGTTCCCCGCCCTTCATTATAGTAATGGTTCTGCGGCGCAGCGGGCATTGCGCGAGCGAGGCTTGATTGCGCAAAGCTCGATTACGCATGGCTTGCACTCCGTCGTAAAATACATTAGAAACATTCTAAATTAGAACGGTTCAATATGAATGGCTGGCCGCCTTGCTCCCTGCGCGGCCGGTATAAGGAGTCAGACGATGAAGGGTGATGCGAAGGTCATCGATTATCTCAACAAGGCGCTGCGCAGCGAACTGACCGCGGTCAATCAGTACTGGCTGCACTATCGCCTGCTCGACGACTGGGGCCTGAAGGACCTCGCCAAGACCTGGCGCAAGGAATCGATCGAGGAAATGCAGCACGCCGACAAGCTGGTCGATCGCATCATTTTCCTCGACGGCTTCCCCAACATGCAGGTGCTCGATCCGCTGCGGATCGGCCAGACCGTCAAGGAGATTCTGGACTGCGACCTGCAGGCGGAATATTCGGCGCGTGCGCTCTATGAAGAGGCGGCGACGTACTGCCGCGAGGTCAAGGACTACGTCAGCAAGGATCTGTTCGAGGATCTGATGAAGGACGAGGAAGGTCACATCGATTTCCTCGAAACCCAGATTGATCTGGTCGGCAAGATCGGCGTCGAACTGTACTCGCAGCGCCATATCGGCAGCCTCGACGACTGATCGCTCGCTACCGGTGAAACGATAACGCCCGCGCGACTGCGCGGGCGTTTCTGCATTGCGGTTCGGGCAGTGCGCTCACAGCGCCTTGTTGCTCTCCTTCACGGCTTCGGCCTCGACATAGACCTCGCCGCCCATGTCGAGAAACTTCTTCGACATCTCGGCCATTCCCGCCTTCGCCAAATCCTGAAGTGAGCCGGCTTCGACGGGCGCGCCGGCCTCCGCCGTCGCCAGCCCGAGCGCGGCCTTTTCGTTGGGGCCGAGCGTCGCGGCGTAGTCGCGCACGTCCTGCGTGATCTTCATCGAGCAGAATTTCGGGCCGCACATCGAGCAGAAATGCGCCACCTTGTGCGCGTCCTTCGGCAGCGTTTCGTCGTGGAAGGCGCGCGCCGTCTCGGGGTCAAGGCCGAGGTTGAACTGGTCCTCCCAGCGGAAGTCGAAGCGCGCCCGCGACAGCGCATCGTCGCGCAGTTGCGCCGCCGGATGGCCCTTGGCGAGGTCGGCAGCATGCGCCGCGATCTTGTAGGTGATGACGCCGACCTTGACGTCGTCGCGGTTGGGCAGGCCGAGATGCTCCTTCGGCGTGACGTAGCACAGCATGGCGCAGCCGAACCAGCCGATCATCGCCGCGCCAATGCCGGAGGTGATGTGGTCGTAACCCGGCGCGATGTCGGTGGTGAGCGGCCCGAGCGTATAGAACGGCGCCTCGCCGCACTCCTTGAGCTGCTTGTCCATGTTGATCTTGATCTTGTGCATCGGCACATGGCCGGGGCCTTCGATCATCACCTGGCAGCCCTTTTTCCACGCCACTTGCGTCAGTTCGCCGAGCGTCTCCAACTCCGCGAACTGGGCGCGATCGTTGGCGTCGGCGATCGAGCCGGGGCGCAGGCCGTCGCCGAGCGAGAACGACACGTCATACTTGCGCATGATGTCGCAGATCTCGTCGAAATGCGTATAGAGGAAACTTTCCTTGTGATGCGCGAGGCACCACTTGGCCATGATCGAGCCGCCGCGCGAGACGATGCCGGTGACGCGGTCGGCGGTGAGATGGATATAGGGCAGCCGCACGCCGGCGTGGATGGTGAAGTAATCGACACCCTGCTCGCACTGTTCGATCAGCGTGTCCTTGTACAGGTCCCAGGTCAGCTTGACCGGATCGCCGTTGCATTTCTCCAGCGCCTGATAGATCGGCACGGTGCCGATCGGCACCGGCGAGTTGCGCAAAATCCATTCGCGTGTGGTGTGGATGTTGCGGCCGGTGGACAGATCCATCACCGTGTCGGCGCCCCAGCGGATCGCCCACACCATCTTCTCCACCTCCTCCTCGACCGAGGAGGTGACGGCGGAGTTGCCGATATTGGCGTTGATCTTCACGAGGAAGTTGCGGCCGATGATCATCGGCTCCAGTTCGCCGTGATTGATGTTGGCCGGGATGATGGCGCGGCCCTTGGCGATCTCCTCGCGCACGAATTCCGGCGTGATGAAGGGCGGGATCGCAGCGCCGAAGCTCTCGCCGTCGGCGATGGCCGCGCCGGCGCGCTCCAGCATCGCTTTGCGGCCGAGATTTTCGCGTTCGGCGACGAAAATCATCTCCTTGGTGATGATGCCCGCGCGGGCAAACTCAAGCTGCGTGATCGGTGCATCGCCCACGCCGCGCAGCGGTGTGTGATAGGCCGTGAAGGCGCGCGCGGCATGGCCTGCGCCGACATTGCCGTTGTCCTCCGGCTTGACGGTGCGGCCCTCGTACTCCTCGACGCCGCCGCGCTCGCGCACCCAGGCGATGCGCGGCCGCGCCAGCCCCTTGTTGACGTCAATAGTGATAGCGGGGTCGGTGTAGGGGCCGGAGGTGTCGTAGACGGTGACGTTCGGCTCGCCCGCCCCCTCGCTCAAGGCAATCTCGCGCAAGGGCACGCGCAGGTCGGGCGCGGCGTCGGGCGTGACATGCACCTTGCGCGAGGCCGGTAGCGGCCCGGTGGTGACGGCGGGGACGGTGGTGTCGGGATCGGCGTGGATGTTCATGGCGTCCTCCTGTCGAGGTCGTGATGCCTCACACGGTTTCGTTGGTGCGGTCGAGCCAGGCGCGCACCCGCGCGTCCGGGTCGGGATGCTGCGTCACGTCGCTGACCACCGCGATGGAGTCCGCGCCAGCCGCGAATACCTCGTCGGCGTGCTCCAGCTTGATGCCGCCGATGGCGACCAGCGGGATGGCGCCGACGCGCTTCTTCCATTCGGTGATCTTCGGCACCCCTTGCGGCGCAAAGCGCATCGCCTTCAGCGTGGTGAAGAAGATCGGGCCGAGCGCGACATAGTCGGGTGCATGGCGCAGCGCATTGTCGAGTTCGATGTCGTCGTGGGTCGACAGCCCGAGCGTCAGCCCCGCCTTGCGGATCGCGGCGATGTCGGCGTCGGCCAAATCCTCCTGCCCGAGATGAAGGTGGGCCGCGCCCTCGTCGATCGCCGCCTGCCAGTAGTCGTTGACGACGAGTTTTGTCGCGCTGCCGCGCGTCAGGCGAAGCGCCTCGCGCACCAGCGCGCGCGCGCCGTCTGCGTCGAGGTTCTTGGCGCGCAGCTGCACCGTGCCGACGCCGAGCTGCGTCAGGCGCTTCAGCCAGGCGAGGCTGTCGATGACGGGATAGAACGGATCAGGATACGGCATGCCAGAACGGGGTCCCGACGACTGGAGTGGAGGGGGAAGCGAACTCGCGGGCGCCCATCAGGCCGGCCTTGAAGCCGTTGCGCCCGGCCTCGACGGCGAGCCGGAACGCGCCGGCCATCGTCACCGGATCGGCGGCCTGCGACACCGCAGTGTTGAGCAGCACCGCGTCGAAGCCAAGCTCCATCGCCTGCGCGGCGTGCGATGGCGCGCCAAGCCCGGCATCGACCACCAGCGCGATGTCCGGCAGGCGCTGGCGCATGAGTTGCAGCGCATTGCGGTTGACGATACCGCGCGCCGAGCCGATCGGCGCCGCCCACGGCATCACCACGCGGCAGCCGGCCGCGACCAGGCGCTCGGCGACGCTCAGGTCCTCGGTGGTGTAGGGAAACACCTCGAAGCCGTCCTTGACCAGGATCGCCGCCGCCTCGACCAGGCCGACGACATCGGGCTGCAGCGTTTCGTCGTCGGCGATCACTTCGAGCTTGATCCATGGGGTGCCGAACAGTTCGCGCGCCAGTTTCGCCGTGGTCACCGCCTCGCGCACGCTTTTGCAGCCGGCGGTGTTCGGCAGCACAGTGACATCCAGTTCGCGGATCAGCGACCAGAACGCGGAGCCGGCCTTGCCGCCGGCGCTCTCGCGCCGCACCGAGACGGTGACGATCTGGCTTTTCGCGGCACGGATGGCGTCCTGCATGATCTTCGGCGAGGGATAGCGCGCCGTGCCAATCAGGAGGCGCGAGGTGAATTCGCGATCGTAGAATTTCACTGTGCTCATGGCAGGGTCTCTTACCTCTTCGTCATGCCCGTAAAGCCGGCGCGGACATCATGCGTTGTTCTGTTGCGCATGATCTGATCCGAAAACCGGTACCCACTTTTCGGGATCATGCGCTCACCCGCCCTGCCGTGGCGAAATGATCTCGATCTCGTCGCCGGCCTTGAGCGTGGCGTCGGCCCACTGCGCGCGCGGCACCACGTCGAAATTGACGGCGACGGCGAAATGCTCGCCCTCGTAGGCGAGTTCGCGCAGCAGCGCGTCGATGCGCGTCGCGGCGATCTCCCTGCGTTCGCCGTTGACCGTTACCCGCATTGCATCACCTCGTTGTCGATCGAGCCGCGCGTCACATAGTTCAGCGTCAGTTCGGCGAGCGCCGGCGCCAGCAGGAAGCCGTGGCGGAACAGGCCGTTGACGGAGATGGTGCGGCGGTCGCGGCTGATGGCGATGCGCGGCAGGTTGTCGGGCAGCGCCGGGCGCAGGTTGGCGCCGAGTTCGAGAATCCGCGCCTCCCCGAAAGCCGGATGCACCGCATAGGCCGCGCTCAATAGTTCGAGCGCCGACCGCACGCTGACGCCGTAATCCTCGCTCTCGATCGCGGTGGCGCCGATCATGAAGCGGCCGTCGCCGCGCGGGATGATGTAGATCGGCCAGCGCGGATGCACCAGGCGCACCGGGCGCGTCAGGCTGACCTCGGGCGTTTCGATGATTGCCATCTCGCCCTTGACGCCGCGCAGGTCGGGCACGGTGTCGCGTGCGGCAAGGCCGCGGCAGTCGATCACCAGACCCTCGGCGTCGCACGGGTCGAGCGTGGAATTGAAGTGGATGGTGGCGCCTGCGGCTTCGAGCCGGGCGTGCAGTGCCGGCAGCACGCGGCGCGGCTCGACATGGCCTTCGCCGGGAAAGAACAGGCCTTCGTGGAAGCGGCCGTCGAGCGCCGGCTCAAGCGCGGCGATGCCGGCGGCATCGACGCGCTCGAAACCCTCGGTCTGGCGGGCGAGGCGATCGAAGTCGGCGCGGTCGCGTGGATGCGTCACCACCAGCGAGCCGTGGAACGGGGTGTCCGGCAATTCGCGGCGCCACAGGTCGAGCGAGCGGGTGCCGAGCCGGGTGATGACCGGCTCGGACTCCTCGCCTTCGCACCAGGGCGCCAGCATGCCGCCGGCATGGAAGCCGGTCGATTGCGTCAATTGGCGGTCGCCGCGCTCGTGCAGCGTGACCGGGTGGCCGGCCTTGGCGAATAACAGCGCGTGCCAGGCGCCGGCGACGCCAGCGCCGATCACGGTGATCGGAACAGCCTTGGCCGCGCGCCCGTCGGCGACATCGGAGTCCATGCGCAATGGAAATGAGGAGCGTAAAACCATCCCTGTCCCTTCGCCGGCATAACCCGGATCAGGTTCAAAGGGTCACTGCGGTTTCGCATCCAAAACGATGGCGAAGATGCAGACTCTCAGCTCCTCCCGGAGCCCCCCTCGGAACGTCAGCTAATGTAAGCGCAAGCGTAGTTATGTCAACGCTTGTCGGGCCGTCACTCGGGCGTGAGCGACAGCGGCGGCGGTAACGCGCGGGTATCGGCGCGTGCCATGGCGCGGCGCGCCTTGCCGCCCTGCAACAGGCCCTGCCGCTTGGCGGCGTAATAGTAGCCGGCGGCGTAGTAGCGCACCGCGAGGTCGTGATTGCCGTGCGCGGTGCGATAGGCGCCGGCGAGGTAGCGGGTGGCATATTTGACATTGGTTTCAGGGTCGTAGAGGCCCTGCGCGGTGCCGGTGTAGCCGACGCCGCGGGCGGTCGCGAGCTTGATCTGCATCATGCCGAGCGCACCACCCTTGCCGGTCAGGTGCGGCTGGTATTTGCTCTCGCGCATGATGACGCGATGCACCAGCGCTTCCGGCAGGTTGTTCTCGGCGGCGTAGCGCAGCACCATCTCGCGATAATGCTCGCGGCCGATCTTGTGCTGGGCCTGCGCCAAGGCGGGCAGCAGCAGCGCGGTGGCGGCAGCAGCGGCGGCGATCGCGACGGATTTCATGATGACGACCCTGGCCCTGTTTGGTCCGCCCCTTTGCGGCGCAAATCGCGCCATTTTGTGGCTGCGCGGGTTCCAATCCGGCGGTCAGCGCGCAAGCGGGCAGCCGCCCTGGTCGAGCGGGCGATAGGCGTCGTCACCCGGAACGGTGGCGAGCAGCTTGTAGAGATCCCATTCGTTGTTGGATTCTTCCGGCGACTTCATCTCGAACAGATACATATCATGGACCATCCGGCCGTCGTCGCGCACCTTGCCGTTCTGCGCGAAGAAGTCGTTGACCGGGGTGGCCTTCATCTGCGCGATGACCTTTTTCGCCTCGTCGGTGCCACTCTGGTCGATCGCCTTCAGGTAATGCAGCGTCGCCGAGTACAGCCCGGCCTGAATCATCGTCGGCATGCGGCCGGTTCTGTCGAAGAATGTCTTGGCGAAGGCCCGGCTGCCGTCATTCATGTCCCAGTAGAAGCCGTCGATCACCAACAGGCCGCGCCCGGTCTTGAGGCCGATGGCGTGCGCGTCGGTCAGTTGCATCGCCAGCGCGAGCAGCTTCTGGCCGCCGCGGGCGAGGCCGGATTCGGCGGCCTGCCGGATTGCCGCCAGGGTGTCGCCGTCGCTATCGGCGAGCGCCACCACCTTCGCTTTCGACGCCTGCGCCTGCGACAGCAGGGCGGAGAAGTCGGAGGTGTTGGCCGGATGGCGCGCCGCGCCGATCACCTCGCCGCCGTTCGCCTTGACCGCTTCGGTGGCGTCGCGCTGCAGTGCGTGGCCGGCATCATCGTCGGCGGCGATGATGAACCATGTATCGTCGCCGGCGCGCACCGCGGCGCGGCCCGCCGCATGGGCCAGCGCATAGCTGTCATAGGTCCAGTGGATGCCGTTCGGCGAGCAGGCCCTGCCGGTCAGGTCGGCGCTGCCGGCGCCGGAAACGATGAGCAGCCGGTTCTTTTCGCGCGCCAGATCCTGCATGGCGAGCGCGACCGCCGAGGCCGGCACGTCGAGCACGACATCCACCTCCTCGTTGTCGAACCAGGTGCGGGCGATGCCGACGCCGACATCCGGCTTGTTCTGGTGGTCGGCGGAGATCACCTTGATCGGCTTGCCCTTTACCGTGCCGCCATAGTCGGCCACCGCCATCTCGACGGCCACAAGCGACCCCTTGCCGGCGGCTTCGGCATGGACGCCCGACATGTCGGTGAGCACGCCGAGCTTGACCACGTCGTCGGAGATCTGCGCCAGCGCGGGAGCGGTGGTAACCACCAAGGAAACCACCAACGAAACGGCCAAGGACAGCGCCCCGGCGAACAGGCCGAACAGGGTGGTGGCGATCGCCGTCATGCGAAGGTCTCCCGGCGGGCGTGATCAGGGCGATGGGGCGAATGCGCCTGCGCCACGGGCGCAAACTATCCCGCGTTCGCGCGCGGCAGGCAAGGCGGCGGCGCCGCCGTTACAGCGCCGGCAGCCGTGTCACCGTGGCGCGAGCGGTGGCGTTGGCCTCGGCGATCACCCTGAGGGTCGCAGCGTCGAAGGCGATGCCGGCCAGCTTGAGGCCGGTGACATGCGCCTCGATGGTCACGCCCTCGGCCTTGCCGCGGGCATCGGCTAGCGCCGCGGCGATTTTCTTTTGCGCGTCGGCGGCGAACGGCTTCAGATCGATCACCGCTTTCTCGGCAAGCGTGCGCTGCAGGTAGGGCAGGGCGGCGCGCGCGGCGGCGCCGAGCAGGCCGAAGGCCGCCTCCGATTCGACGGCAAGTTCGAGATCGGCGAGCCGCAGAATCTGCTTCTGCGCGTCGAGCACCGGCTTGCCCCAGATATGCACGGTGGCGCCGGCGCCGAAGCCGAAGAAGCTCTTCTCGGTGGCATCCACCGCGAGCGAGATCAAGAGGCGCTGGCCGGAAGGGGTGATCTTGGCGCTTTTGACCGTCACCGCGACTGCGCCGGAGCCGTCGTCGGGAAACGTCTTGTTCTTGAGCTGGGCATCGAGCAGGGCGTTGAGCGCGGTGAACGGCAGGTCGATCGGCACCCCGATGGCGATCCGCCCGGCGTCCTTGCCGTCGGTCAGCGAAACAGTCGCCGGAAACGGGCAGTCGGGCTTGGTCTCGGCCGGGGTGACGCGGCTTTCCGCCTCGACGCCGACCAGCAGGGTGACGGCCGCGGCGTCGATGACCGGCTGCGCGGCGATCGCCTTGACCGGCCTGAATTCAAGCCACAGCGGCGGCAGCCCTTCGCCCTGCAACGGGATCGAGCGGCACATCCTGGCCCATTCGTGGCGGGCGGTCTGTTCGATGATCGGGTCGTTGCGCAGCCGCTGTTCGAGCCGCGCAAGCTGCTCGTTGACGGCGTTGTCGATCACCGGCTTGACCTCGCCCGGCACGCTGATGCGGATGCCGCCGACCGATAGCGCGGTATTGCCGAGATCGATCGCGGCCACGAGGTTCGGCACGATCCGCCAGTTGGCGGCGAGTTGCGGCCGCGCCGTGACGGTGACGTTGCCGCGGATATCGGCGTTGGCGTTGACGTTCTTGATGTTGATGCCGCCGATCCGCTTGGCGGTGTCGGTGCCGAGCAGTTGCCCGAGCATGCCGCCGATCGCATCCTGCGTCGCGGTGGACAGTTCGCCCCGCACGGCAAGGGTGCCGGTGAGCGGTGTCGCCAGCGTCAGCACGTTGTTGCCGCCGCTGGCCGTGATGGCGCCGCGCGCGGCGCGCCAGTCGATATCGGTCTGGCTCAGAAGCTGCGGCGCCGGGTTCTGGCCCTTGCCGGCGAAATCGCGGGGTGCGGCAGCGTCGAGCGTGTCGCGGATCGCCGTGAGCGGGATCGCTACCGGCACCAGCGCCCGCGAGGCG
>JBARWE010000272.1:0-5215 GCA_049646625.1 Xanthobacteraceae bacterium | reverse complement strand
CGGCAAGACGGCGCCGGCTGACGGCGTGCTTCTGCGGATCGACGGCGCGCGCAAGGAGTTCGGCGGCGTGGTCGCTGTCAACGACGTCTCCTTCGAGGTGCGCGCCAACGAGATCGTCGCATTGATCGGCCCCAACGGCGCCGGCAAGAGCACCACCTTCAACCTCGTCACCGGCGTGATCAAAGCCACCGCTGGCCACGTCGCGCTCAGTGGCGACAGCATCGACGGCGCCGCGCCGCAGGAGGTGGTCAGGCGTGGCGTTGCCCGCACCTTCCAGCACGTCAAGCTGGTGCCCGACATGACCGTGCTGGAGAACGTCGCGATCGGCGCGCATCTGCGCGGCCACGCCGGCGCCGTTGCCAGCATGCTGCGGCTCGACCGTGGCGACGAGGCGCGGCTGCTGGCCGAAGCCGCGCGGCAGATCGCGCGTGTCGGCCTGACCGATCAGATGCATCAACTGGCCGGCAGCCTGTCGCTCGGCCAGCAGCGCATCGTCGAGATCGCCCGCGCGCTGTGCGTCGATCCGGTTCTGCTGCTGCTTGACGAGCCGGCCGCCGGCCTGCGCCACATGGAGAAGCAGAAACTCGCCGGCCTGCTGCGCTCTTTGCGCGACGGTGGCGTCTCGGTGCTCTTGGTCGAGCACGACATGGGCTTCGTGATGGATCTTGCCGACCGCATCGTGGTGCTCGATTTCGGCACCCGCATCGCGGAAGGGCCGCCGGCCGTGATCAAGCGCAACCCCGAGGTCATCAAAGCCTATCTCGGAGGCGCGGCATGAGCACGGCGCTGCTCGACGTCAATGGCGCGACCGTCGCCTACGGCAAGGTTGAGGCAGTGCGCGACGTCTCGCTCAACGTGCGCGCCAACGAGATCGTCACCATCGTCGGCGCCAACGGCGCCGGCAAGACCACGCTGCTCAATGCCATCATGGGCATCCTGCCGCTCAAGGGCCGCGTCGGCTTCGCCGGGCGCAACATCGCCGGTGACGACATCGAGGATCGCGTCGGCGAGGGCCTGTGCCTCGTGCCCGAGCATCGCGAACTGTTCGGCACCATGACGGTGGCCGAGAACCTGCAACTCGGCGCCTTCCGCATTGCCAAGGCGGAGGCGGCTGCCTCGCTTGAGCGGGTTTATGCGCTGTTTCCGCGCCTGCATGAGCGCCAGAAGCAACTGGCCGGCACGCTGTCGGGCGGCGAGCAGCAGATGCTGGCGATGGGCCGCGCGCTGATGAGCCGGCCGCGCCTTCTGATGCTCGACGAGCCGAGCCTCGGCCTTGCGCCTTTGATCGTCGCCGATATTTTCCGCACCATTACCGAGCTG
The DNA here is from genome assembly GCA_049646625.1 of Xanthobacteraceae bacterium. GTDB lineage: Bacteria > Pseudomonadota > Alphaproteobacteria > Rhizobiales > Xanthobacteraceae > PRO6. The sequence goes on along the minus strand of JBARWE010000272.1, from coordinate 3,895 downwards.
CGGCAGGCCGGCGTCTCGATCCTGCTGGTCGAGCAGAACGCGCGCGCCGCGCTGAAAATCGCCGACCGCGCCTATGTCATGGAGTTAGGCGAGTTCATCTTAAGCGGAGCCGCGGCGGAGGTCGCCGCCGACCCGCGCGTCATCGGCAGCTATCTCGGCTTCCAGGGCGGGGCCACGCCTTAAACTTTGCAAACCGCTACGCCGCCTCCTGCTCGACGCAGATATCGGCGCTGTCCGTTTCCGACAGCGGCTCGTCGAGCAGCGCGCAGTGATGCGGCGCGGCCGCCCCCGGCCGCACGTCTTTCCGGAAATGCCGACAGGTGTGGCAGATGCCGAAGGCGCGGCCATCGTTGCGGGCAATGGCTGCGGCAAGGATCGCCTGTAGCGTCGCCAATAGCGGCCCGGCATCGCCGCCGGTCGCCGCTGCGATGTCGCCGGCCAGCCCGATCAGCGGATCGCGCTTCAGCACCATCGTGCCGGCGCGCGTCAGCTTGAGGTCGACCGAACGACGATCCTGACGGCTCTGGCTGCGGGCCACGAAGCCTTTCTGCTCCAGCGCGATCAGTGTTTGCGACACCGTGCCGCGCGTCGAGCCGAGATAGTCGGCCAGCGCCGCCGGCGTGCGCGAAAAGCGGTTGGCGCGCGTCAGATAGCGCAGTGCCTCCCATTGCGCCGGGTTCAGTCCCTCGACGGCGACGCCGCTGCGCACCAACCGGTCGAGCCGGCCGATCAGGTGGGCGCTTTCAAGGGCTGCTTCTGGCAACATAGTAGCGACTCGCTATTTATTGATTGACCGCGCCGGCAGTCTCTGGCAATTGTAGTATCGACTCGATACTAATAGCGGAGACAACCCATGTCCATCCCCAAGCCCGCCTTCAACCCCATCCTTGAGTCCATCCCCAAGCCCGTTTTCAGGTCCGGCGGCATGACCGCCATGCTGTGCGGCACGTTGATCGCGACCAGTGCGGCGCTCGCCCACGATATCCGCGCCAAGCCGGATGCCAAGGTGCCGCCGGCGTTCGACATCACCAGCGCGTCCGCCTCGACCGACGGCCGGCTCGCCACCTTCACGATGGAAGTGACCGGTCAGGCCGGCGCGCAGAAGCCGAAGAAGGTCGGGAAACTGGCCGGCGCCAAGGTCGACGCCTATGTGTGGCCGACCAAGCTCGATCCCGCCGCGGTCGGCTTCGCCAGCGGCTCCGGCATCCTGGCGCTGGCGATCACCGCCCATCCGGACTTCGACGACACGCCGCTGTTCGACGAGAACGGCGACGGCGACCCCAACAACGACGGCGCCGGCTGGCATTCGCACTGGGTGGTGCTGGGTGAGGACGCGGCCTGTGCCGGTGGCCTCAAGGTGCGCGACATCTCGCCGGGCCAGGATGTGCTGCCGGCGACCGCGCCCGGCCTGCCGCTGGCGCTCGACAGCCCCGGCATGAGTCCGATCCTGAAAGGCAAGTCGGTGCGCATCACTGTGCCGGTCAAGGGCGCCGAGAACGTCAATTTCGACGCGGTCGCCGCCCATCTTCAGGTGCACGAGAAAGGCGGGACGCCGCTGCTCTGCGTTACCGGCACCTACAAGGTCGCCTCCGGCAAGCTGACGCTGCCCGGCGTGATCGTGAAGCAGGCCGACAAGAAGTAAGCCGGCGGCGGGCCATGCCACGCGCCAGACGTAAAACGGCCGGGGTGTGCCCGGCCGTTTTCGTTTCCATGCCGTTCCGGCGCTTTTACTGCGCCTGCGTGTACTTGCCGTCCTTGACGGTGAGGATGATGCGCGAGCGGTCGTCGACGCCGTAGCGGTTGGTCTCGGTGAAGTTGTAGACCGCCTGGCTCGCCGCCAGCTCCTTTTCGCTGAGCAGCGCCTTGCGGATGGCCTCGCGGAACTCCGGCGTGCCGGGCTTGGCCTCCTTCAACGCCGTCGGGACCAGACGCTTGAGCAATTCGAACACGTCGTAGGAATGCGCCGCGAACTGGCTGCGGGTGTTGGCGCCGTACTTGGCCTCATAGGCGGCGTTGAGCGTCAGCCCCGGCTTCTTGGTCAGCGCGCTATCGGCCTGCGTCTCCGGTGACATCACCGGGCCGGCCGCCATGATCACGCCCTCCGCCGCCTTGCCGGCAATGCGGATGAAGTCGATGCTGGCGGCGCCGTGGGTCTGATAGATCAGCCCCTTATAGCCCCGCTCGCGCAGGCTCGACTGCGGCAGCGCCGCGGCGGTGCCGGAGGCGCCGATCAGGATCGCGTCGGGGTTGGCGGCGACGAGCTTGAGCACCTGGCCGGCGACCGAGGTATCGGGGCGGGCGAAGCGCTCGTCGGCGATCACCTTGAGGCCCATAGGCTCGGTCTGCTTCTTGAGGTCGTTGAGCCACAGGTCGCCGTAGGAATCGGAAAAGCCGATATAGCCGACGGTTTTGACGTTGTTCTTCTTCATGTGGTCGTACAGCACCTTGCCCATCACCGGCACCGGCTGCGGCAGGCTGACCGACCACTTGACGCGCTCCGGCGGGATCGGCATCGGCGCCAGGCTGAAATGCGGCACGCCGACCTCGTTGGCCACCGTCGAGATGGCGATCGACGGCGGCGTCGTCGACGAGCCGACCACGATGTCGGCGTTGGATTCGGTGATGAAGCGCCGCGCGTTGGTGGTGGCGGCGGTAGAATCGCCGCCGTCGTCGAGCACGATCACCTTGAGCGGCACGCCGCCGATTTCCTTGGGCACGAACTCCAGCGCGTTGCGCTCCGGCACGCCGAGCGCGGCCGCCGGGCCGGTGGTGGCGATGCTGATGCCGATGGTGATTTCCTTGCTCTGGGCAAATGCCGGATGGCCGGCAGCCGGCAGCAGCAGCGCCGCGGCGGCAGCCGCGGTCGTCAGTCTCCACAAACGCATTTATTCCTCCCTCTGGGTCGATTGACGGTGACGTTAGCGTTCCTTGGTGCGAATCACAATCGCGCCGCGATCAGCGCGGCGCCATGCGCAGCGACGCATCGAGCCGCACCACTTCGCCGTTGAGATAGGGGTTGTCAATCATGTGCAGCGCCAGCGCGGCATACTCGTCGGGCCGGCCGAGCCGGGCCGGGAACGGAATGGCCTTGGCGAGACTGTCCTGCGCCTCCTGCGGCAGGCTGCCGAGCAATGGCGTGAGGAACAGTCCCGGCGCGATCGTCATGACGCGAATGCCGAACTGCGCCAGTTCGCGCGCGATCGGCAGCGTCATGCCGACGATGCCGCCCTTGGAGGCCGAATAGGCGGCCTGGCCGATCTGGCCGTCATAGGCCGCGACCGACGCGGTGTTGATCACCACGCCGCGCTCGCCGCCATCAAGCGGCTCCAGCTTCGACATCGCGGCAGTGGCGAGCCGCAGCATGTTGAACGAGCCGATCAGGTTGATGCGGATCACCTTCTCGAAGTCGGCGAGCGGCATCGGCCCGTCGCGGCCGACCACGCGCTGGGCGACGCCGATGCCGGCGCAGTTGACCAGCACCCGTGCCGGGCCGTGCGCGGCGGCGGCCTTGGCGATCGCCGCTTCGGCGGAGGCCGCGTCAGCTACGTCGCAAGCCACGGCAACGCCGCCGATCTCCTTGGCCATGGTCTCGGCCAGCGCCGCGTTAAGGTCGCAGACGGCGACTTTTGCGCCGCGTGCGGCCAGCGCGCGTGCGGTCGCCGCTCCCAAGCCCGATGCCCCGCCGGTGACGATGGCAGCCTGTCCTTCCAGCAGCATGATTAAGTCCTCCATGTTGGCGCGTGCCCTGCGGGCGCGCGCATACCGTCAGTCGATGATTATCGCCGCGGGGTCCTCGCCCGCGTAAAGCCGTTCGATCAGCGCCGCGCGATGCTCCAGCACGGCGCGCTGATTGACCGAGCCTTTGTCAGTCACCTCGCCGCGGTCGATCGACAGC
>JBARWE010000271.1:0-3422 GCA_049646625.1 Xanthobacteraceae bacterium | reverse complement strand
GCACCCGGCCGGACGCCGTGCCGTCCATCATCGCGGCGGTGGCATAGCCGCCGACCAGCGCGACCGCCGCCACCAGCCACCATGCCGCGGCGGCGCTCGCCGGCATCAGCCCGCCTGGTTCCGGCAGCCACAGGCTGCCGAGGTCCAATCCGATGCGCACGGCAAGGATATGCACCGCGAGTGCCAGCAGCACGCCCAGCACGATGGCGCTGGTCATGACGATGAGCGGCGGGAAAGCGGGGCGAATAGTCATGCGTGGTTCAATGCTACCACGAGCCGGGGTGGCGGGCCTGGTGATCTTGCAACGGCGAGACGGGTTTGTAAGACAGGTCGCAGCGACCGTGCAAGCGCCGGCCGCGCCCACGGGATTCCGCCAATGGCCCCGCCTTCCGTTCCACTGCCGCCCGAACCGGTCGCCGATGCCGATCCGGATGCGGAGGTCAGCTACAGCTACAAGCCCTCCCTGCTTGGCAGCGCCTGTACCTTCGCGCTGACGCCCGAGGGTCTGTCATGGCGCGCCGGGCGGCGTGGCGCGCTGTGGGCCTATGACGACATCGCCATGGTGCGGATGTCGTATCGGCCGGTATCGATGCAGACACGGCGCTACCGTACCGATATCTGGAATCGCCACGGCCAGCACGTCATCGTGGTGTCGACGACGTGGCGGTCGATGGCGCTGATGGAGCCGCAGGACGAGGACTATCGCGCCTTCGTCTTTGCGCTGCACCGGCGCCTCGATGCGGCCGGCGGCCAGGTGCTGTACGAGGGCGGGCTGATGCCGTGGGTCTATCATCTGGCGACGCTGCTGCTCGGGCTGGTGGCGGTGGCGATGATCGGCCTGCTGGTGCGGGCGGTAGCGACCGGCAGTATCGCAGGGGCGCTATTTCTCGTGGCGCTGATGGCGCTGTTCGCCTGGCAGATCGGCACCTTCATGATTCGCAACCGGCCGGTCGGCTATCGCCCCGCGGCCGTGCCGGCGCACCTCCTGCCGTAGCGCGGCCGGCTACCGGCGCACCACCAGCACCGAGCAGCGCGCATAGCGCACGACATGCCCGGCATTGGAGCCGAGGAAATAGGTGCGCATCGCCGGCCGGTGCGAGGTCATCACGATAAGGTCGGCATCGATCGCCGCCGCCTCCTGCAGGATCTCGTGATAGATGCCGCCCTGCCGCACCACGCTGGAAATGCGCTCCGGCGCGAGGCCGGCTTCGGCGGTGACGATCGCCAGCGCTTCCTCGGCGGATTGGCGCTGCTGAGCGTCGAAATCGGCCGGCACATATTCGGCGAGCATCACCGGCGTCATCGGCAGCACGTTGATCAGCCGCAGCGTGCCGTGCGCGCCGGCAAGCGCCACCGCGCGTGCGATGGCCGGCTTGGCCAGTTCACTGTCGGCGAGGTCGATCGGCACGAGAATGGACTTGAACATCGCGGGCCTCCATGACGGGACGGCGGGCCGGGCAAGTGTGCCACAGGACGGCCGGCATGGCGACGCGGGCGGCGTGACCGTAGGATCAGGCGCCGGACTGGGCGCGCAGCAGCTTTGGCGTCATCAGCCCGGCGAGCCGGCCCGAGCGCAGCGAGATGTCGAGCCAGTCCTCCGCCGGCAGGTCGATGGTGACAAGGCTACCGGTCGGCAGGTTGCGGTTCAGTTCCTGCCAAGCGGCTTTGTCGCCGCCGTTGACGAGCGCCAGCGCCAGTTCGTGCAGGCCGGGGTTATGGGCGACCACCAGCAGCGTGGCGGGATCGCCGTCCACGGTGCGGATGATGTCGAGAAGGTCGCCGGTCTCCGCGCCGTAGAGGTCGTCGCGGTGCTCGACCGGGATGGCGCGCAGCGCGGCCGGCAGCAGGTCCCAGGTCTCGCGCGCCCGCACGGCGGCCGAGACCAGCACCCGCTCCGGGGCGGGGGGCTGTCCGGCCAGCCATGCACCGATCTCGGCGGCATCGTCGCGGCCTCGCGCATCGAGCGCGCGGTCGCGGTCGCGGCCGGTGACGCTATCGCGTTCGGTCTTGGCGTGGCGTAGCAGCAGCAAGCGGCGCATAAAACGGTCCCGTCGTCAGGCGGTATCGCCGGATGAACAAAAAGCGCAGCTGCGCGTCGATCCCGCCCCTCGCATAGTGTAACACTGCGCCCGCGACAAGATCGTGGAAGGACCGGGATGACGCAGACGGCGGCGCGCGGGGCAACGGAACGCGAGGACGATGGCGCGCCGCGACGGCTCACGGTCGATCGCGATGCCGACATCTGCGTGGTCGGCGGTGGTTTGGCCGGGCTTGGCGTGGCGCTGGAGGCGGCGCGGCTCGGCGCCGAGGTGGTGGTGCTGGAAGCCGGCCGCGTTGCGGCTGCGGCGTCCGGCCACACATGCGGCGCCGTACTGCCGGGGTTCGGCGTGCCGCCGGACGATCTGGTGGCGCGTATCGGCCGCAGTGCCGCGCGCGACCTGTGGGCGCTGTCACGCGCCGGCATGGAGCGGGTGCGGGCGATTGCGACCGCGTCCGGGCAGCCGGACCTGATGCCGCGCGACGGCGCGCTGGAGGTTTCGCAGGTCGGCGGAGAGAGCTTCGCGCGCCGCCTTGATCTCATCGGGGGTGCGTTCGGCGAGACGATCGAGGGCTGGCCAAGGGCGCGGGTGCGTGAGGTGCTGGCGAGCCGCCGCTACGCCGGCGCGATGCATTATGCGGCGGCGTTTCATCTCGACGGCGCGGCCTATGCCGCGCATCTGGCGCAGCTTGCGCGCGAAGCCGGGGTGCGGATTTTCGAGGAGACGCCGGTGGTCGACTGCGACTATGCCGGCATCCGCAAGCGCATCGTCACGCCGCAGGCGCGGCTGCGCGCCGACCACCTGGTGCTGGCCGGCAACGTGCATCTCGGCGCGCCGTTTCCGCGCCTTGCCGCGACGCTGACGCCGCGCTGGCGCCACGCCGGGCTGAGCGCGCCGCTCGGCGAGCGGCTGGCCGAGGCGATCCGCTTTGCCGGCGTCGTGAGCGATACCGATGGTCTTGACCTCTACCGCGTCGTCGGCGACCGCCTGCTGTGGGCCGGCCCGGAGACGGCGTGGGCGCCGGGGCCGCGCCGTGCGGCGGCGGCGATTCGCCGCCGTATGAGCGCGATGTTCCCGGGCCTCGGGCCGGTCGCGATTGAAACCGTGTTCGGCGGCGTCAACGGCCACACCGTGCACCGCATGCCGCAGATCGGCGCGCTCCGGCAGGGCCTGTGGATCGCGGGCGGCTTCGGTCGCCAGGGCCTCGCCACTACAGCGATGGCGGGGCAACTCATCGCCGGCGGCATTCTGGCCGGTGACGATCGCTGGCGACAGTTCGCGCCTTACGAACTGGTCTGGGCCGGCGGCCATGCCGGCTGTGCCGCGGCGGCGCTTGCCGGGCGCTGGACGCAAGGCGCTGCCGCATTCGGCGGCATGCTGGAG
>JBARWE010000270.1:0-13053 GCA_049646625.1 Xanthobacteraceae bacterium | reverse complement strand
GGCGTTGCGGCGGCGGGCGCCATGCGCGGCGCGCGGCAGCCGGGGGCGCGATCTGACGTGCGGCTGTCGCCGGCCATAACCAGAGTGCTCAAGGTCCTGCGCGACCGGCAGGTGCTGCACCGGTGCGGCGTCGCCCTCAGCATCACCGTGATCGCCGCCGCCTGCTATGTGCTCTACCACATCCTGCGCGATATCAACGTCGACAAGGTGCTTGACGCCATCGGCCAGATCGACAATCGCGCCATCGTGATGGCCGGTATCGCGGTCGCCTGCGCCTATTTTACTTTGACTTTCTACGATCTGTTCGCGGTCTATGCGATCGGCCGCCGCGATGTGCCCTATCGCATCAACATGCTGGCCGCCTTCACCAGCTATTCGGTCGGCCACAATGTCGGCGCCAGCGCCTTCACCGGCGGCGCGGTGCGCTACCGCATCTATTCCGGCTGGGACGTCAACGCCATCGAAGTGGCGAAAATCTGCTTTCTCGCCGGCCTGACGTTCTGGCTCGGCAACCTTGCCGTGCTCGGTCTCGGCATCGCCTATCACCCGGAAGCGGCGAGCGCGATCGACCAGTTGCCGCCGGCCGTCAACCGGGTGCTGGCGGTCCTCATCCTGCTGGCGCTCGTCATCTACGTCGCCTGGGTCTGGATCCGGCCGCGCCGGGTCGGCCGCGGCTCGTGGACGGTGGATCTCCCGGACGGGCCGCTGACGCTGCTGCAGATCGTCATCGGCATCGTCGACCTGTCGTTCTGCGCGCTCGCCATGTACATGCTGGTGCCGGCCGAACCCGATCTCGGCTTTCCGGTGGTGGCGGTGGTGTTCGTCACGGCGACATTGCTCGGCTTTGCCAGTCACTCGCCGGGCGGCCTCGGCGTGTTCGACGCGGCGATGCTGGTTGGTCTGTCGCAGATGGACAAGGAGGGCTTGCTCGCCGGCATGCTGCTGTTCAGACTCCTTTACTACATTGTGCCGTTCGTCATCTCGGTGCTGCTGTTGACGATACGGGAAGCGCTGATCAGTGCGCGTGGCCGGCGCCCCGGCGTGCCGCTGGCCGACAGCGAGCCGCCGCATTGACCAGGCGCTTTTTGGCGCCGGGCGGTTGCCGGGCTTGACCGGCGCACCCATCTGTCCCGACATTGATTGGCGCGCGGCCGTTGGCGGCAGCGCGACCGTTGACGTCGCCGGCAGCAAATCAGTCTTGCGGGCATAGTTTTTGGTGGCCATGGCCGACCGTTCCGACCGCTCTTCGTCGCCGCTGGCCACATCGGCCGCCACATCGGCCGCCACATGGGCCGACCGGCTGCGCCGCCATGTCATCGTGCTGATCGCGGCGTCGGCCGCGCTCGGCGTCGCGGTGGTGGCCGCAAACCTGTCACCGATTCATGCTCTGTTGATCTTCGCCGGCGTCATCGGCGGCGCGCTGGTGCCCTGGCAGCTTCACGACGCCGACGCGCCCCTTGATGTGCTGACCGAGCACGACGTCAACCGCACCGCGATCGCACAGGCCCTCATCGCGGGTATCCCGGAGCCTGCCGTGCTGCTCGACCGCGCCGGGCGCGTGATGCATTTCAACACCGCCGCGGCGCAGTTCGCGCCGGCGCTGCGCGAGGGCGAGCCGGTGCAATTCGCGCTGCGTGCGCCGGAGATTCTGACCCTGGTGCGCCAGACCATGACCGACACCGCGATGCGGCGCACCAGCTACCTCGATCGCGGGGCGCTGGAACGCTGGATGGAACTGGTGGTGGCACCGGTGCCGATGCCGACGGCGCTCGGCCATGTTGACATGCACCTCCTGATGACCTTCCACGACCTGACGCCGCTGCGCCGCGTCGAGGAGATGCGGGCGGATTTCGTCGCCAATGCCAGCCATGAGCTGCGCACGCCGCTGGCGGCCGTGACCGGCTTCATCGACACGCTGCTCGGCCCGGCGCGCGACGACCCGGAAGCGCGCGAGCGCTTTCTCGGCATCATGCGGGCGCAGGCCGGCCGCATGGCGCGGCTGATCGACGATCTGTTGTCGCTGTCGCGGGTCGAACTGCGCACCCATCTCCGGCCCGAGACGCCGATCGACCTGGTGCCGATCATCCGTCAGGTCTGCGACGGGCTGGAGTCGCTGGCGCATGATCGTGCGCTCGCCATTGACGTGACGTTGCCGGATGCCCCGGCGATGATCCTCGGCGATCGCGAGGAGGTGCTTCGGCTGGTCGAAAATCTGGTCGAGAACGGGTTGAAATACGGTGCTTCCGGCGCGCGCGTCGAGGTGCGGCTCAGCGCCGCCGCAAGTCCGGAAGGGGCGCCGGAATGGCAGATCGCGGTGCGCGATTATGGCCGCGGCATCGCGCCCGAACACTTGCCGCGGTTGACCGAGCGCTTCTATCGCATCGATGCCGGCGACAGCCGCGCGCAGGGCGGCACCGGGCTTGGGCTGTCGCTGGTGAAGCATATTCTCAACCGCCATCGCGGCCGGCTGTTGATCGACAGCAAGCTCGGACAGGGCGCGACTTTTACCGCCTGTCTACCCCGCCACCAGGCTTGCGCAGAAAACGGAAATGCAGCCCTGTCAAAGGCTTGATTGCCGTCATCGAACTGTCATCGCGGCTTCGTAAAAGCTCCATTGCGCGCTTCTAAGGATGGCGTGCCCCGGTTGCAGGATCGGAGCACCCAAGATGCCCCAAGAAGATGGAGACCCCCTGTGAGTTTGATCAAAACGATTATCGCCGCCGGCGTTGCCGCCGCGGTTGCCGTCCCGGCTCTTGCCGCCGACATTTCCGGCGCCGGCGCGAGCTTTCCTTATCCGGTCTATGCCAAATGGGCCGAAGCCTACAAGAAAGTGTCCGGCGACGGCTTGAACTATCAGTCGATCGGCTCGGGTGGCGGCATCAAGCAGGTGGTCGCCCGCACCGTGACGTTCGGCGCCTCCGATATGCCGCTCAAGCCCGAGCAGCTTGATAAAAACGGCCTGATCCAGTTTCCGACCGTGCTCGGCGGCGTGGTGCCGGTCATCAACGTTGACGGTATCGCCAGCGGCGATCTGACGCTCGACGGCGACACGCTCGCCAGGATCTATCTCGGCGAGATCAAGACCTGGGACGACCCGGCGATCAGGAAGCTGAACCCCGACGCCAAGCTGCCCTCGCAGGCGATCGCGCTGGTGCATCGCTCCGACGGCTCGGGCACCACCTTCGTGTTCACCAATTATCTGTCCAGCATCAGCCCCGAGTGGAAATCGAAGGTCGGTTCCAGCACCGCGGTGCAGTGGCCGGCGGCCTCCGGCATCGGCGCCAAGGGCAACGAGGGCGTCGCCAATAACGTCAAGCAGACCAGGGGTGCGATCGGCTACGTCGAGACCGCCTACGCCAAGCAGAACAACCTGACCACCACCAAGCTCGTCAACAAGGACGGCAAGGCAGTGACGGCGACGGCGGAATCGATTGCCGCGGCTGCCGCCGGTGCCGACTGGAACAAGGCTCCGGGCTATTACCTGATCCTCACCAACGAGGCCGGCGCCAATTCCTGGCCGATCGCGGCCGCTACCTTCATCCTGATCCACAAGCAGCCGAAGTCTCCGGCCGCCGCCAAGATTGCGCTGCAATTCTTCGACTGGGCCTACAAGAACGGCGGCCAGCTCGCCAGGGATCTCGACTATGTGCCGATGCCTGACAGCGTCGTGAAGCTGATCCAGCAGACCTGGGCCGCCGAGGTCAAGGACGCCGACGGCAAGACGATCTACGCGGTCACGAATTGATGCGTAAGCGATACCGGCCTCGTCATGCCCGCACCTAGTGCAGGCATGACGACCGGGGGCTTGCAGACGGCGTGAGCCAGGAGGCGGCTTGTGGTTGATGTGACGTGGGATAGGGCCGGAATGAGCGCTCAGGACGCGGCGGAACGCGCCAGGGCGCTCGACCGGCTGCGGCTGGGGGATGCGGTTTTTCGCAATGTGACCCGCTTCGCGGCCCTCCTGGTGCTGGCGCTATTGGGTAGCGTGATCGGCGCGCTCATGATCGGCGCGTGGCCGGCTTTCGAGGCGTTCGGCTTTTCCTTCCTGACGACGCAGAGCTGGAATCCGGTGACGGAGCAGTTCGGGGCGCTGGCGCCGATCTACGGCACGCTCGTCACCTCGCTGATCGCGATGCTGATCGCGGTGCCGTTCGGCCTGCTGATCGCCATGTTCCTCACCGAGCTGTGCCCGATGTGGCTGCGCCGGCCGATCGGGGTTGCGGTCGAGCTGCTGGCCGGCATTCCCAGCATCATCTATGGCATCTGGGGCCTGTTCGTGCTGGCGCCGTTCCTTCAAGTCTATGTGCAGCCGGCGCTGATCTCGACGTTCAGCGGCGTGCCGGGGCTGTCGTCGCTGTTCGCCGGGCCGCCTTATGGCATCGGCGTGCTGACCGCTGGCCTGATCCTCGCCATCATGGTGCTGCCGTTCATCACCTCGATCTCGCGTGACGTGTTCGAGGCGGTGCCGCCGGTCTTGAAGGAAGCCGCCTACGGCCTCGGCTGCTCGACCTGGGAGGTGATGCGCCATGTCGTGCTGCCCTATACGCGGGTCGGCGTGATCGGTGGCGTCATGCTCGGGCTTGGCCGAGCGCTCGGCGAGACGATGGCGGTGACGTTCGTGATCGGCAACGCCCATCGCATCACCGCCTCGCTGCTGGCGCCGGGAACGACGATCTCCGCATCGATCGCCAACGAGTTCACCGAGGCCATCGGCGAGGTCTATACCGCCTCGCTGATCGCGCTCGGCCTGATCCTGTTCGTCATCACGCTGATCGTGCTGGCGGCGGCGCGCTACATGCTGCTGCGCATCGAACGGAGGATCGGCTGATGGACGCTTCCCTCTACGCGGCGCGGCGCCGCCGTAACGCGGTGGCGATGGCCGCCGCCTTCGTCGCAACCGGCATCGGGCTTGCCTGGCTCGCGCTGATCCTCGGCGTGCTGCTGTGGAACGGCCTCAGCGGCCTGTCGCTGGCGGTGTTCACCGAGATGACGCCGCCGCCCGGCTCCGCCGGCGGTCTGCTCAACGCGATCGTCGGCAGCCTCATCATGACCGTCCTCGGCGTCGCGATCGGCGGCCCGATCGGCATGCTGGCCGGCACCTACATGGCCGAGTACGGCCGCCACGACAAGCTGACCTCGGTGGTGCGCTTCATCAACGACATCCTGTTGTCGGCGCCGTCGATCGTGGTCGGTCTGTTCATCTACGAGGTGATGGTGCGGCCGATGGGGAACTTCTCCGGCATCGCCGGCGCCGCCGCGCTGGCGGTGATCGTGATCCCGGTCGTCGTGCGCACCACCGAGGACATGCTGCTGCTGGTGCCGGACAGCTTGCGCGAGGCAGCCGCCTCGATCGGCCTGCCGCGCTCGCGGATGATCACCCGCATCGCCTACCGCGCCGCGCTGTCGGGCATCGTCACCGGCATTCTGCTGGCGGTGGCGCGCATCAGCGGCGAGACCGCGCCGTTGCTGTTCACCTCGCTCAACAATCAGTTCTTCTCCACCGATCTCAACGCCCCGATGGCCAGCCTGCCGACGGTGATCTTCCAGTTCGCGCTAAGCCCCTATGAGGACTGGCAGCGGCTGGCCTGGACCGGCGCACTGATCATCACCTTCTCCGTCCTGACCTTGAGCGTCCTGGCAAGGGCGCTCGCCTCCACGAGGAAAACGTCATGAATGTCTCCGCGCCGCCGCTGGTCGCTCCCGCCGCCCGCCCGCCGCTCGACACGGCCGTCCTGAAGGAGCGCGTGGCCATTCGCAATCTCGAATTCTTCTACGGCGACGCACGCGCCCTGAAGGGCATCACGCTGCCGCTCTACGAGAACCGCGTCACCGCCTTCATCGGGCCGTCGGGCTGCGGCAAGTCCACGTTGCTGCGCGTGCTAAACCGGATGTACGACCTCTATCCCAATCAGCGCGCGACCGGCGAGGTGATGTTCGACGGCATGAACATCGTCGCGCCGGGGCAGGACGTCAATCTGCTGCGCGCCCGCATCGGCATGGTGTTCCAGAAGCCGACACCGTTCCCGATGTCTATCTACGAGAATATCGCCTTCGGCATTCGCCTCTATGAAAAACTGTCCAAGCGCGAAATCGACAGCCGGGTGGAGCAGTCGCTGCGCCGCGCGGCGCTATGGGACGAGGTCAAGGACAAGCTCCATGCCAACGGCCTCAGCCTGTCCGGCGGGCAACAACAAAGGCTGTGCATCGCCCGCACGGTGGCGGTGCGGCCCGAGGTGATTCTGTTCGACGAGCCGTGCTCGGCGCTCGATCCGATCTCGACCGCCAAGATCGAGGAACTGATCAACGAACTGAAGAGCGACTATACGATCGTCATCGTCACCCACAACATGCAGCAGGCGGCCCGCGTCTCGGACTTTACCGCGTTCATGTATCTCGGTGAACTAATCGAGTTCGACGAAACCAGCAGGATTTTCACCTCGCCGGCCGACCGCCGTACCCAGGACTACATTACCGGCCGTTTCGGCTAGGAGGAGATCATGGTGCTTGAACACACCTCGAAGGCGTTCGATAGCGATCTTCAGGAACTGGCCGGGCTTGCCGCGGAGATGGGCGGGCTGGCCGAGCGGCAGATGGTCGACGCGGTCGATGCGCTGATCCGCCGCGATATCGCAAAGGCCAGCGTGGTCGTCGCCACCGACGCCGAGATCGACCGGCTGCAGCGTGAAATCGAGGAGCGCGCCGTGCTGACCATCGCACGACGCCAGCCGATGGCGGTCGATTTGCGGGCCATCGTCGGCGCGATGCGGCTCAGCACCGATCTCGAACGAATCGGCGATCTGTCGAAGAACATCGGCAAGCGCGTCGCCGCGCTCGACAGCGACTTCCAGCCGATGCAGTTGATCCGCGGCCTTGAGCACATGACCGACCTCGTGCAGTCGCAGTTGCGCGCCGTGCTCGACGCCTATGCCGCGCAGGATCTGCCGGCGGCGCTCGCGGTGTGGAGCGGCGACGAGGAGGTCGATGCGATCTGCACCTCGCTGTTCCGCGAACTCCTGACCTATATGATGGAGGATCCGCGCAACATCAGCTTCTGCATCCACCTGATGTTCTGCGCCAAGAACATCGAGCGCATCGGCGACCATGCCACCAATATTGCCGAAACCGTATTTTACATGATCGAGGGCCAGCAACTGGCCGAGAAGCGCCCGAAGGGCGACGTCACCTCGTTCACGCGGGCCGTGCCGAGGCCGCAGGCGGAAGGACAGCAATGAGCGCACGAATCCTGGTGGTCGAGGACGAGGAAGCGCTGACCACGCTGCTGCGTTACAATCTGGAGGCCGAGGGATACGAGGTCGAGATCGTCGGCCGCGGCGATGAGGCCGACATGGCGCTCAAGGAGCGCGTTCCCGACCTCGTCGTACTCGACTGGATGTTGCCGGGCCTGTCCGGCATCGAGCTGTGCCGCCGTCTGCGCGCGCGCAGCGAGACCGAGCAGTTGCCGATCATCATGCTGACCGCGCGCGGCGAGGAGAGCGAGCGGGTGCGGGGGCTGTCGACCGGGGCCGACGACTACATCGTCAAACCGTTCTCGGTGCCGGAACTCTTGGCGCGGGTGCGGGCGCTGTTGCGCCGGGCGCGGCCGGAGCGGCTGGCGAGCGTGTTGGCGTATGGCGACATCGAGCTTGACCGCGACAAGCGCCGCGTCGCGCGCTCGGGCCGGCCGGTCGATCTTGGTCCCACCGAGTACCGTCTGCTGGAGTTTTTCCTCGAACACCCGGGCCGCGTGTTCAGCCGCGAGCAACTGCTGGACAGCGTGTGGGGCCGCGACATCTATATCGACGAGCGGACCGTCGATGTGCATATCGGGCGGCTGCGCAAACTGCTGAACGAAGGGGCCGAGATCGATCCGATCCGCACCGTGCGCGGCGCCGGCTACGCGCTTGATGATCGCTTCGCCAAGGCGACGGCGCAGGCCGGCTCTGAGGCCGGCTAGAGCATGATCCCGAGAAGCGGGAGCCGGTTTTCGGACAAGATCATGCTCAAATGAAGAATAGCGCCGCAAGCCCGTTTCAAAAAACGCGCTAGCACATTTTCTTCACGTCAGCCGGTAGCCGCTTGCTTGAAAACGCGCGGCGTGCGCGCACGCCGATCAGCGGTTGTTGGCCGGGCGACGATCGCGGCGGCGGTCGTTGACCGGCTGGTAGGCCACCCGGCAGTGATACGAACAGTAGGGCAGGCCGGCCAGCGTCTTGCCGCCGCAGAAGGCGAAGTCGGCGGCGCCGGGATCGCCGAGCGGCCAGCGGCACGTTGAATCGTTGAGTTCCAGCAGCGTCAGACGTTGGCTCATCGGCACCACGTTATCCTGGGCGATCGCGTCCGCCTCGACATCGACCTCCACTTCGAACACATGGGCGAGCGCGGTGTTGCCGCGCGCCACCGGCCGTGCCGTGCGGATGATGTGCTGGGCGGTGCGCACCTTGCGCTGCCGCGGCGCCGTCGAGGCGGTCGTCTTGGCGCGCCCCGACAGGCCGAGCCGATGCACCTTGCCAATGACCGCGTTGCGGGTGACGTTGCCGAGTTCCGCCGCGATCTGGCTCGCGGAATGGCCGGCCTCCCACAGTTTCTTGAGCTGCTCCACGCGATCGTCGGTCCAGGTGACTACCGTCATCGCCTTATTCCTTTCGTTCGCCCGCCGCTCCGCCGTCAGGCGTAGCGCCGGTCAAAAAATCTCGTCGGCAGAATCCGTTACCCCTCGCAAGGCGCGCCAGGCGGCGCTTGCGTTGTTCATCAGGCGGGGACTATTTCAGGATCGAACGGGGCCGCACGAGATATCGTATTCGACTGGTATGACGCTACAATATGGCGTGACTCGCGCGCAAGAGTCAGCGCCGTCGCGTCCACACATTCCTTGTAAAAAGAGCGGAAAAGGGCTGTGCCGGCGCCGGTTCTTGCATCGTTGCGGGGCATCGACATCGTCCCGCGGGGGTCGGCCCTTGCGGAACTCGCGTGTTGACACGGCCGGAGCGCGTCATAGAATAAAGCCGTGCCGCCTGGAAAGGCGGCACATTTCGTTTTCGGGCAACCGCATCCGCCACAGCGACCTATGCCGATGATGCCGCCGTCGGTGGCGCGCGCCCGTGTTTCGGTTGGACGACCATGACAGAGATTTCGCAAGCTCACCTGCTTCCCGTTTTCGCCCGCGCTGACCTTGCGTTCGAACGCGGCGAGGGGGCGTGGCTGATCGCCACCACCGGCGAGCGTTATCTCGATTTCACCAGCGGCGTGGCGGTCAACGCGCTCGGGCATGCGCATCCGCATCTGGTTGCGGCGCTGCAGGAGCAGGCGACGAAGCTCTGGCATATGTCGAACCTGTTCAAAAGCCCGGACGGCGAGCGGCTGGCGGCGCGGCTGTGCGCGGAGAGCTTTGCCGACGTGGCCTTCTTCTGTAATTCCGG
Source organism: Xanthobacteraceae bacterium (assembly GCA_049646625.1). Lineage (GTDB taxonomy): Bacteria > Pseudomonadota > Alphaproteobacteria > Rhizobiales > Xanthobacteraceae > PRO6. The sequence continues at coordinate 3,637 of JBARWE010000270.1, read as the reverse complement.
CGCCGAGGCGCTGGAATGCGCGATCAAGGTGACGCGCCGGCATTTTGCCGCCAAAGGCCAGCCGGAGCGCTATCGCATCGTCACCTTCGAGGGCGCGTTCCACGGCCGCACGCTGGCGACGCTGGCGGCGACCGGCGCCGCCAAGTATCTCGAAGGCTTCGGGCCGGTGCTGGACGGCTTCGACCAGGTGCCGCTCGGCGACATCGAGGCGGTGAAGAAAGCGGTCGGGCCGGCCACCGCCGGCATCCTGATCGAGCCGGTGCAGGGCGAGGGCGGGGTGCGCGCCCCGGCGCCTGAGTTCGCCCGGGCATTGCGCCAGCTCTGCGACGAGCGCGACCTGCTGCTGATCTTCGACGAGGTGCAGACCGGCATGGGGCGGACCGGCGAGCTGTTCGCCTATCGCCGGTTCGGCGTGGCGCCGGATGTGATGACGCTGGCCAAGGCGCTTGGCGGCGGCTTTCCGATCGGCGCGTGCCTGGCCACCGCCGAGGCGGCATCCGGCATGACGCCCGGCTCGCACGGCTCGACCTTCGGCGGCAATCCGCTGGCGATTGCTGCCGCCAATGCCGTGCTCGACGTCATGCTGGCGCCCGGCTTCTTTACGCATGTGCAGCGGATGTCGCTGTTGTTGAAGCAGAAGCTCGCGGGCCTGGTCGATCGCTATCCCGCCGTCATCAGCGGCATTCGCGGCGAGGGCCTGCTCGTCGGCGTCAAGGCCGAGGTGCCGGCCGCCGACCTGATCGGCGCGCTGCGCAACGAGAAACTGTTGACGGTCGCCGCCGGCGACAATGTCGTGCGGCTGCTGCCGCCGCTGACGGTCAGCGAGGACGAGATCGCGCATGCGGTCGGCTGCATCGAGCGCGCCTGCCAGGTGCTTGCCGGCGACCAGCCGCGTCAGGCGGTGGCGCGATGAGCATACGGCCCCGGCATTTCCTCGATCTCTGCGATCTGCCCATCACGGAGTTGCGCCGCATTCTCGATGCGGCCGTGGCGCTGAAGGCCAAGCTCAAGGCGGGCGAGCGCGTGCGCCCGCTTGAGGGCAAGATGCTGGCAATGATTTTTGAGAAACCCTCGACCCGCACGCGAGTGTCGTTCGATGTCGGCATGCGGCAGCTCGGCGGCGAACCGTTGATGCTGACCGGCCAGGAAATGCAGCTCGGGCGCGGCGAGACCATCGCCGATACCGCGCGGGTGCTGTCGCGGTTTGTCGATATCATCATGATCCGTATTCTCAGCCACGACGCGCTGCTGGAACTGGCCGACAACGCCACGGTGCCGGTGATCAATGGCCTGACGCGGCGCTCGCATCCCTGCCAGGTCATGGCCGACGTGATGACATTCGAGGAACATCGCGGCCCGATCGCCGGGCGCGCTGTGGCGTGGGTCGGCGACGACAACAACGTGCTGGCGTCGTGGGCGCATGCGGCGGAGCGCTTCGGCTTCACCCTGCGGGTGGCAACGCCGTCGCAGTTCGCGCCGAACAAGCTGTTGCGCGACTGGATCAAGGCATCGAACGCGCCCGTCGTTCTCGGCACCGATCCGAAGCAGGCGGTCAGCGGCGCCGATTGCGTCGTCACCGACACCTGGGTGTCGATGGGCGACAAGGAAAGCGAGCAGCGCCACGCCATCCTGCGGCCCTATCAGGTCAATGCCGATCTGATGCGGCTGGCGCGGTCCGATGCGCTGTTCATGCACTGCCTGCCGGCGCATCGCGGCGACGAGGTGACTGACGAGGTGATCGACGGTCCGCAATCGGTGGTGTTCGACGAGGCGGAAAACCGCCTGCATGCGCAGAAAGGCGTTCTGGCCTGGTGCCTTGGCGCCGTTGCCTGAGCGGAACCAGGCCGCATGGCTGCCGCCGCCGGTGCGCGCCGGGCACGGGGGTTTTTGCTTTGGCCAACGATACCTAGATAGAGCGCCATGACGGAGTTCCCCATGCCCCCGCAGCCCGCCCCCGATGAGGGCCGGGTGCGTCCGCCTTCGGCCGTGCCGGTCGATGATGTCGTGCTGCCGTTCGAAGTCGCCCCCCTCGATCTGCGCGGGCGGCTGGTGCGGCTCGGCCCGGCGCTCGACGAGATTCTCGGCAAGCACAATTATCCCGCCCCGGTCGCCAAGCTTCTGGGCGAGGCGATCACGCTGACCGCGCTGCTCGGCTCGATGCTGAAGTTCGACGGCCGCTTCATTCTCCAGACCCAGACGGACGGCCCGGTGTCGCTGATCGTGGTCGATTTCGCCTCGCCCGATCGCATGCGCGGCTACGCCCGCTATGATGCGGCGCGGCTGGCGCCGGGCCAGGACGCAGGCGCGCTGCTGGGGCGCGGCCACCTTGCCATGACGATCGATCAGGGATCCGCCATGAGCCGCTATCAGGGTCTGGTGGCGCTCGACGGCGGCACGCTGGAAGATGCCGCGCATGAATACTTCCTGCGCTCGGAGCAGATTCCGACGCGGGTGCGGTTGGCGGTCGGCGAGGAACTGCGCTCCGGCGACGGGCCGCGCCACGTCTGGCGCGGCGGCGGCATGCTGCTGCAGTTTCTGCCCAAGGCGGCGGAGCGGGCGCGCCTGCCGGATCTCGATTCCGGCGATGCGCCGGCCGGTCATGTCCATGATGCAACGCCCGAAGATGACGCCTGGGTCGAGGGCCAATCGCTGATGTCGACGGTCGAGGATGTCGAGTTGATCGATCCCGATCTGTCCGGCGAGCGGTTGCTGTATCGCCTGTTTCACGAGCGCGGCGTGCGGGTGTTCCCGACTCAGCCGGCGCGGGCGCAGTGCTCGTGCTCGCGCGATGCGGTGGCGGCGATGCTGGCGAGCTTCCCTCATGAGGATCGCGCCGAGATGGTGGAGGACGGCCGCGTCGTCGTCACCTGCGAATTCTGCAGCACCGTCTACGCCTTCACCCCGCGGGAGGCGGGCGCGGCGGAATAGAGCGGTTTCCCGGAATCACGTCGAGTGCACCTGCGGCGGCCTGTTCGTCTTCGTCATGGCCGGGCCTGTCCGCTCTAAGGCGCGATGGCGCCTCTTCCTGAGTTCATCATAGGTCAGTTCAGCGTGCGGGGAACGTTGGGGCTGTCGAGCGAGAAGGTCGGAATGGCGATGTCGAATTGTTCGCCGTTATCGTCGACCATCTGATAGCTGCCGGTCATGAAGCCGGACGATGTCGGCAGCGGCACACCGCTGGTGTATTCGAAGCGTTCGCCCGGCGCCAGCACCGGCTGTTCGCCGACCACGCCTTCGCCGCGCACCTCCTGCCGCCGTCCGGTCGCGTCGGTGATGATCCAGTGCCGGGTCTTGAGCTGCACCGTCAACGGTCCGCCGTTGGTGATGGTGATGGTGTAGGACCAGAAGAACTGGCCGCGCTCGGGCACTGAGCGCTCCGGCATGAAGTTCGGCTCGACGGTGACGTCGATCTGGCGGGTGCGGGCGCGGTACATCATCCTTCTTTCAACATAGTTGACCCCTAACGGCAATGCGGCCGCCGGCGATTCCTCTTGAGGATGCGGTCGCCGCTCGGACAGACTGCCCGAATGAAGAAGCCGACCGCATGAGCCAACTTCCTGTGACGGAGCGCCCCGCCGGGCCGGCCGGTGTCGCCGCCGCACCGCCGCCATCGTCGCCGCCGTCGGCCGCGACCGGT
>JBARWE010000269.1:0-1669 GCA_049646625.1 Xanthobacteraceae bacterium | reverse complement strand
CGAAAAGTATCGTCGTCATCCACTGGGTCAGCGCCATTGCCGTGCTTGGTGCGTGGCTGAGCGCGGAGGGCGGCCGAAAGATCGTGCAAGACCCGCCCCTCTTGCATTTCACGCTCGGACTTGCGGTTCTGGTTCTGGTTCTGCCACGCCTGATTCTGCGGCTGATCGGCCCCGAGCCCGAGCCGGTCGCCCGGACCGGCTGGCTGGCGCTCAGCGCCAAGATTGGGCATGGCGCGCTCTATCTGTTGCTGATCGGCCTACCTCTCACCGGCTGGTATGTGGCATCGCAGATGGGGGTGCAGGTCTCCTTCGCGGGGCTGCCTTTGCCAGCTCTCACCGCAGCTGTTCAGGGACGCCCCGGCCTGATAGGCGAGCTTCACGAGAATGCCGGCAATCTCATCCTGATCCTTGCCGGAGCGCATGCCCTGATGGCGATCTGGCATCAATTCGTGTTGCACGACGGAACCCTGCGACGCATGAGCTGGCGCTGATCAAATTATGGCTCGCCGGCTCGTTCCTGCCTGTCCGTATATGCAAACAGCCGGCAAGGCGGACACCCTGCCTTGACCGATGCGGTGCGCGCGCCGGGCATGTCAATCAGGTGCTTACGGCGTCCATCAACTGACATTCGGCTGAAGAAGAAACCGCTTCCGCGTCAGCAATCGCTCAGTTGCGCGATCGACAATGACGGCACGGAGAAAGAAGCCCTCAAGGCAGTCTCCTGAGCTTCCGGGCCTATGCCGGAGCTGTTCGCAGACCTGAGACAGGCAAGGCAGACCCACCATGAAATCACTCCTCGCAGCCCTTATGCTAACCACCGCGCTCACGCTTCCGGGCCTCGCCGAGGCGAGACCCGTGACGCTGACGACCCAGCTGAGCAATTACGGCGGCAACGGCGCCTATCTCGCGCTCTATGTCACCGATGCGCAGGGCAAATATGTCAACACCCTGTGGATGGCGGGAACCAAGTCGAAATATTATGACCACCTGTCGGGCTGGGCTCGTGCCAGTGGCGGCAGGCCAGCCGAAATCAACGGCATCACCGGCGCCAGCGTCGGTGCCGGCCGCACACTCGAAATCACCCTCGACCTTGCCGACGCACTGTTCGACGCCGGTTACTCGCTGCGTATCGATGCCGCCGTTGAAGACATGCGCGATAGCCCGAACGAGGTTGTCGTCCCGTTGACCAAGGCAACCAAGCCTTCGGTCCGCGGCCGGCGCTATATCGCCAGTTTCACCTACAGCATGTAGATCGAGGCCGCGATGATCCGCGTATCTCACCGCTGGGCGGGCCTTCTTGCCGCCTGTCTGCTGCTGGCGCTCAGCCTGAGCGGCGCGGCTCTCTCGATCTTTCCCGCGCTTGAGGGCCTGTCCTCGCCACAGGCGGCGGCGACGCTGTCGACGGCCGAACTGGCCGGGCGCATTCAGGCGATCTATCCAGACGTGGAGCAGATCCGGCGCGCGCCATCGGGCCGGATCACCGCCTATTGGTTCGGCAGCGCCGGGCCGCAGGCGGCGGTTGTCGACCCGGCGACGGGACAAGGCATCGCCTCCGTTGATCAGAGCCGTTTTGAACGCTGGCTGACCAATCTGCATCGCTCGCTGTTTCTCGGCGATGGCGGCCGCATGGTGACGGCGGCCGGAGCCGCTGCCATGCTGGTGCTTGCCC
>JBARWE010000268.1:0-1719 GCA_049646625.1 Xanthobacteraceae bacterium | reverse complement strand
TTCGGCAGCCAACCGCATCATCGGCTACGACGCCGGCTGACCGAGCGTGGCCTCGGTGGCGACAGTCCCGACCTCGATGCGCGGCTCGATGTCTTGCGCCGCGACCGCAGCCCGCGCGCGATGGCGGCGCGGCAGGCCGCACAGCGCTGGGCGGCGCAGGCGGGCGAGGGTGTCACCGTCTTATCCCAGCAAGGGGGAGGGGAGCCATTGTCTGCCGGCGCGGTATTATCGCTCGCCTTTCCCGACCGCATCGCCAAAAACCGTGGCGATGGCAGCTTTCTGCTGGCCAATGGCCGCGGGGCCGGCATCGACCGCGCCTCGCACCTGGCGCGCGCGCCGTTCCTCGCGGTCGCCGAACTTGCCGGTCACGCCGCACAGGCGCGCATCCTGCTTGCCGCCGGGATCACCGCTGCCGAGATCGCAACCCGCTTCGCCGACCGCATCGCGCGCGCCGATGAGATAACCTTCGACGCCGCCACGATGGCCCTGCGCGGGCGCCGTCGCAGCCGGCTCGGGGCGCTGACGCTGTCCGAGCAGCCGTTGCCGGTTGCGCCGTCGGAGGAGGCCGCGCGCATTTTCGCCGACGGCGTGATCGCGGCCGGCCTCGACCGCCTGCCATGGTCGAAGGCGCTCACGCAGTGGCGTGGCCGCGTGGTGTTTTTGCGCGCGGCGGAAGGCGATCCGTCGTCCGTCTGGCCGGACCTGTCCGATGCCGGGCTGATCGCGGCGCGCGCGGTGTGGCTGGAGCCGCTTCTCTACGGCAAGGCGACGCTGGCGCAGATCGAGGTGGGCGCGCTCAGCGATGCGGTGATGGCGTTGCTGCCGTGGGAGTTGCGGGCGCGGCTGGAGCGTGAGGCGCCCTCGCATTTTACGGCGCCGACCGGCTCAAAGCTGGCGATCGACTACGAGGCCGCGCAGGGGCCGACGGTCGCGGTGCGGTTGCAGGAATTGTTCGGGCTGACGGTGCATCCGAGCGTTGCCGGCGGCCGTGTGCCCCTGGTACTTGAACTGTTGTCGCCGGCCGGGCGGCCGGTGCAGGTGACGCGCGATCTGCCTGGCTTCTGGCGCGGCAGCTATGCCGATGTCCGTGCCGACCTGCGCGGCCGCTATCCGCGCCACCCGTGGCCCGACGATCCGGCCGCCGCGCCGCCGACCCGTCGCGCCAAGCCGCGCGGGACGTGACCCCCTCCCTTGATCCCTCCCCCCGCAAGCGGGCGAGGGAAGGGTTGGGGCGGCTTTGCCTTACGCCGGCCCTTCGCCGGCGGCGCGCAAGGCGGCAAGGCCCTCGCGATAGGTCGGATAGCGCAACGTTACACCCAGCTCTTCGCGCGTGCGGCGGCCGTCCACCCGTTTACACTCGGCGTAGAACGAGCGGCCCATCGGCGACAGCCCGGCATCATCCAGCGCCACCTCCGGCGGCGCCGCGATGCCGCATAGCTTGGCCGCATAGGCCACCACGTCCTGCGGCGGCGCCGGCTCCGTGTCGGACAGATTATAGACCGCGCCGTGACGTGGCCGGTTGAGCGAGGCCGCGACGGTCGCCGCGATGTCATCGACATGAATGCGGTTGAACACCTGCCCCGGCTTGACGATGCGGCGCGCGGTGCCGGCGGCGAGTTGCTTGAGCGCGTTGCGGCCGGGGCCATAGATGCCGGCAAGACGAAACAGATGGGTCGGGCGCCGATGCGCCGCGCCGAACGCGAGCCAGGCCGCCTCGAC
>JBARWE010000267.1:0-4208 GCA_049646625.1 Xanthobacteraceae bacterium | reverse complement strand
GGGCCGGCGGCCTCGGCGGCCACCGCCAGCGCATGGCGCAGCACGGCCAGCGCCGCCCTCATGTCGGGCCGGCCTGAAGCCGGCGGCGCACCCATGGCCAGCCGCTGTTCGAGAAACAGGCCGGAATTGGCGGTTGCCGATTTGAGCGTGGCACCGTCGATCGGGCTTTCACCGGCAAGCCGGGTGGCCAGCACCTGCGCGACGGCCGCGCGTACCGCCGGCGCCAGCGCCGTCACCGGGGCCGCCGTCAGATTGGCAAACAACGGCGCCAGCCCGTTCTGGCGGGCTGCCGCCTGTGTGGTGGCCGCCGCCACCGCCTGCTGTTCAGCGGCGGACAGCACCGGCGAGGCAATGGAGGTTTTCGCCACCGGGGCCTGCGTCGCTGCGACGGCGGCGGGCGATGCATCGACCGCTGGCGCGGCGATCACGAAGCGCAGTCCCTCCGCGCCCGGCGTCACCACGAACCGCAAGGTCTGGCCGGCCTGCAACGGCACCTCGGAGGCAACGTCGAGGGTCAGCCCGGCGATGGCGATACGGACCAGATTGGCTTCGAGCAGCTTGACGACGGTGGCGTCGATCGCGGCGCCCGGACGCAGCACGAGCGCACTCGCGGCGGCATCGGAGGCCACCACTGGGCTGATCGGCAGGATGGGCGTTGGCATAGGGCGGACCTCGCTCGGCCCGACCCTAGCGAGGGGGCGTAAAACGGCCGTTAACCGGCCAGCAGGCGCAGCGCCTGTGCGGCTGCGTCAAAATCGCGACGGGCAGCAGCGCGCCGCGCCAGTGCCTCGGCATCTTCGCCCCAAGTGGCGAAGTTCCAGTCCTCGTCGACATGCGCCGCCGCCCACACAGCCTCGGCATCTCGTGCGCCGTGCGCCAGCGCCAGCGCCAGCAGCGCCGAGCCGGTAGTGGTCGTCACCACATGCAGCGCGCCGAGCGGCCACGGCGCTTGCGGCAGGGCCGCGCGCACGGCGACAAGCGCCGCGTCGGGCTGGCGCACATGCATCACGCCCTCCGCCAATATGAAATGCGCGCCGAGCGTCTCGCGTGCCCAGTCCAGCACCGGGTCCCAATGCTGTGCCTGCCGCGCCACCAGCCCCTCCGGGTGGCCGGCGCGATAGAAAACAAGGTCGGAGCCGAAATAGCCCGCGATATCATCGGCAACGGCTTCGCAGCGATCCGCCACACCGTCGATGACGCTGTTGGCGAGCCGCGTCATCGGCATGCTGAGCGGATCAAGCAACGCGCTTTGTGCGTTCCATTCGGCCGCCATCGTCTCGGCGATTGCCCGGACCGGCGCCGCCACCGCACGACGGCCGGGCGTTTTCACCGGCCGCCCGTCGAGGGTCAGCGCGAAGCCGTCACCGCTCGCGGCCACTTCGGCCGTCGTATAAAACCGCTTGCGCTGCGGCCCGCGCGCCGCTTGCCGCGCCGCGTCCTGCGGATCGGGCGGCAACGGATCAAGCCCCTCCTCGAACAGTTCGCGCATCATCTCCTCACTGCTGGTTGGCGCAGGCGCGTGAATACGCGGCACGCTCGTTCGGGCCAAGCCCCATGGCGGCCGCCTCGTGCAGGCATTGCGTCACGCGATCCCCGAAACTCTCCGGCCGCGCAGCCGGCCGCACCTTGCGCGGCGGCGCGTCGAGCTGCGGCACCACAGGCACCTCGATCTTCGGAGGCGGCGGCGGTGGAGGCGGCGGCGGCACCACCGCCGGGTTGCCCGGCAGCGGCAGAATCTGAGCATGCGCCGGCGCCGCGAACATGATCGCCAAGGCGAGCACACCGGCCAGAATGGTTCGTATCATAAAAGTCATGTCGGGCCTGCCGGCGGCCGACGCAAGGCGCCGCGCATCAAGCGTCGGGCGCCTCAACGATCGGGTCGAAGCGGGCCGCGTCGAACCCGAGCAGGTTCCACGATTGCTGCATATGCGGCGGCAGCGGCGCGGTCGCGTCGATCACCCCGCCGCGCGGATGCGGCACGACGATGCGGCGCGCCAGCAGATGCAAGCGGTTCTGCAGGCCGCCAGGCAACTGCCAGTTCTCGATGTTGAAGTATTTCGGATCGCTGACGATGGCGTGGCCGATATGCGCCATATGCGCGCGCAACTGGTGGGTGCGGCCGGTCACCGGCTTGAGCGACACCCAGGCGAGCTTCTGCGCCGCGGTCTCGACCACCGCGTAATAAGTCACGGCATGGCTCGCGCCCTCGTCGCCATGCGCGGCGATCCGCATGATCGAGTCCTCCTCGTTCTCCTCCTTAACGAGATAGGTCGAGATGCGGCCCTGCTTCGGCTTCGGCACGCCCGCCACCAGCGCCCAGTAGATCTTGCGCGCCGAGCGATGGCGGAACGACCCCGTCAGCGCCGAGGCGGCGAAGCGGGTCTTGGCCACCAGCAGACAGCCGGCGGTGTCCTTGTCGAGGCGGTGGACGAGGCGCGGCCGCTGGCCCTTGGCGTCGCGCATCGTCTCCAGCATGCGGTCGATATGGCGCACCGTGCCGGAGCCGCCCTGCACCGCAAGGCCGGCCGGCTTGTTGAGCACCATGACGTCGTCGTCCTCAAACAGGATCATGGCGCGCAATTCGTCATGGGTGCGCTGTTCGGCCTCCGAGAGGTGGCCGCCCGCGCGCGGCGCATCGAGCCGCAGCGGCGGGATGCGGACGCGGCTGCCCTCGTCGAGGCGATCCTTGCTGTCGGCGCGGCGGCCATCAACGCGCAGTTCGCCTTTGCGAACGATGCGCTGGATGTGGGAGAATGACAGCCCCGGAAAACGCGCTTCAAGAAAACGATCGACCCGCATGCCGGCTTCGTCGGCTGTCACGGTCACGGTCTGCACCGCCGTCGGCAGCGCCGGCGCCGCCTCGTCGCGCGTTTTCGGTTTCGGTGGAACCGCGGCGGGCTTGGACGCAGGCTTGGACGCAGGCGGCTTTAAACCCGCTGCGCGTGGACGGCGCGGCGAGGCGACGGAAGCGGATATCTTGCGGACGCGGCGGCTCATCGGACGGATCACACCTTGTGGCGTCCGCTGTTACCCCATAACCGCGCCACCGTCACGGCGAAACCGCCGTGTCCGGGCTACCCGAGGTCAGACGCGCACGGCTCGACCCGTGCGCGCCCGCCTCACCGCATTCCGGCGTATCAGCGGGCCGGCACCGGCCGGGTGATGGCCGCTGCCGCCGTCTCCACCCGCGCCGTCCCCGGCTCGGCCGCCGCCGCTTCGCGCACCGCACCGTGCGGAAGCTGCAACACGGTCGCGGTCTGGCCTTCGACCAGACGGGTCAGGAGCACGATTTCGCCGCTGGCAAATTCAAGCGCATCGTGATGCGCCGCCGGCTTGTCGAGCGCAACCTGGCGGAAACGTGCCACGCGCTCGCCGATCTGCCGTTTCGGCATCAGGGGGAAGTTCGGCTCGGCCTCGACATCGTGGTCGAACGCCACCTCCGTACCCGGCATCAGGCAGATTGCGACATCAGGCTCGCCGACTTCGGTGAAGCCGCGGGTCATCGATGTCGGAAACCGGGTTGTCACCAGCCGCTGACCGGCGGCAGCCGGTCGGGACGCAACATGCTGCAGGCTGTAGTCGCACATCAGAAGCCTCCTTCATGAGCCAGCCCCGATCTGCGTTCCTCAAGTCACCCAACACCTTCGATCGAATTAGGTTGCGCCGCGTTTCATGAAAACACGCGGCGCGCGGACGCAGGGGCGAGGCTCAAGCCTTGCGTGCCGCGCGCAGCTTCGCCCAGTAGTCGAGCCGCTTCCTGATCTCGCGCTCGAAGCCGCGTTCGGGCGGGTCGTAGAACGTTCGCCGCCCCATCGCCTCGGGGAAATAGTCCTGCCCGGAAAACCCGTCCGGGGTGTCGTGATCGTATTCGTAGCCCGCACCGTACCCTTCCTCGCGCATCAGCTTGGTGGGAGCGTTGAGGATGTGGCGCGGCGGCAACAACGAGCCGTGCTCCTTGGCCGCGCGCATGGCGGCGCCGAAGGCCTTATAGCCGGCATTGGATTTGGGCGCGGTCGCAACGTAGATCACGGCTTGCGCGAGAGCGAGTTCGCCTTCGGGCGAGCCGAGAAAATCGTAGGCGTCCTTGGCGGCGTTGGCGACGACCAGCGCCTGCGGATCGGCCAGGCCGATATCCTCGACCGCCATGCGTACGACGCGGCGGGCAAGGAACAAGGGGTCTTCGCCGGCATCGAGCATCCGCGCCAGGT
>JBARWE010000266.1:0-1575 GCA_049646625.1 Xanthobacteraceae bacterium | reverse complement strand
CGCCCCGCCCGTCTCCGCCAGAACCTTCGTGATCGCAGCCGTCAAAGACGTCTTGCCATGGTCAACGTGACCAATCGTCCCGATGTTGCAGTGCGGCTTCGTGCGCTCAAATTTCTCTTTTGCCATGCTCGATCCACTCTCGCCCGCCGGCCTATCCGTGCGGCCATAAACCGGCGGCTGGTTACTGCGGATAGCGGCTCTGTTCAAGGGCCTCGTTCTGGTGCAAGCTCGCGCCCAATCCGCGCGACGAAGCCTTGCCACGAGGCGCGCCGTGGCAACAAGAACGAGAGCGCCAAGAACGAGAGCGCAAACGGGAACGACCATGACTGCCAAAGCCGCCGCCAGCCCCCGCCGCCCCTCCGCCAGGACGACAGCCCAGCCGAAAACGCCGCCGCTGCCGCACGGCCGCCCGCAGGCGCTCGGCTTTTCGACGGCGCGGCTCGCACGCATGACCGATGCGTTCCGCCGCGACATCGACAACGGCACCATTCCAGGCGTCGTCGCCATGGCGGCGCGGCACGGCCAGATCGGCTATTTCGAGGCGCTCGGCGCACAGGACCCGGCAACCGGCACGCCGATGGCGAAGGACTCGCTGTTCCGCATCTTCTCGATGACCAAGCCGATCGTCTCGATCGCCATCATGCAACTGGTCGAGGACGGCGAGCTGTTGCTGAGCGACCCGCTTGAGAAATTCATCCCCGAGTTCGCCGCGCAAAAGGTCGGCGCCGAGCACGGCGGCAAGCTCGACCTCGTCGCCCGCACACGCCCGATCACGATACAGGATCTGCTGCGCCACACCTCCGGCATCACCTACGAGCACACCGGCGACGGCGCGGTGCAAAAGCTCTACCGGCAATCGCGGGTGAACAGCCGCAAGATCGACAACGCCGAGCACGCGCGGCTGATCGCCAGCCTGCCGCTGGTATGCCAGCCCGGCGCCGAATGGAACTACAGCCGCTCGACCGATATTCTCGGCCGCGTCGTCGAAGTGGTGTCGGGCCGCACCCTCGGCGCGGCCCTCACCGAGCGGATTCTCGCGCCGCTGCGCATGACCGACACCGGCTTTTCCACCGCCGCCGCCAACAAGGGCCGTGCCGCCGAGCCTTTCCCCACCGATCCCTGGAGCGGGGAAGCGGTCCGGCTGTTCGACGTCACCGAGCAGCCGGCAATGGAATCCGGCGGCGGCGGCCTTGTCTCCACCGCGATGGACTATGCGCGCTTCTGCCAGATGCTGCTGAACGGCGGCAGCCTTGATGGCGAACGGATCATCGGCCGCAAGACACTGGCCTTCATGGCCTCCAACCACCTCGACGCGAAGGTGGCGATCAACGGCACCATCCTGCCGCCCGGCCATGGCTTCGGCCTCGGCTTCTGCGTGCGCACCCATGAGGGGCTGGCCTCGATCGCCGGCTCGGTCGGCCAGTTCTATTGGAGCGGCATCGCCGGCACGTTCTTCTGGATCGATCCGCAGGAGGACCTGTTCGCGCTGTTGCTGACGCAAGGCCCCGGCCAGCGCGAATACTTCCGCAACATGGTGCGCAGCCTGGTCTATGCCGCGCTCGACTAGCGCGGCGC